>JAMOUS010000211.1 GCA_027067975.1 Bacteroidales bacterium
CACTACCGGGAACTTTTCCGCATCAAAGGGATACAAACTAAGATCTTCCATCTCTCATCTCCTTGTATCTTTCTTCCACTGCTTTCACTGCCCGTTCGAACCGTACCTGCCACTCCCCCTCCACGATCCGGAAAGGAAGCTCTTTCGTCCGCAGCTCCTGCAGATACCGCTCGAAAAGTCGCTCCCGCGCCGGCCCGGGATTCTCACGCACCGGATCCTCCTCCCAGGGAATGTCGGGACGAAGCAGCAAATATAGGTCGATTTTCCGTTCGGCAATGCGACGGTCGAGGTCTTCCGGCATCTTGCCATACACCACCTCGAACCATACTTTCAAAATGACCAGGTCGGTATCGAGAAAAAGAAAAGGTGCCGACCCGTGCCGGGGGTCGTCCACCACCTTCAGCTGATGGCGGTAGATCCTGACCACATCTTCGTAGGTATAGGGTCTGTCCAGTTCCTCCACATAGGTACGGGCATATTCGGGCACCCAGGCACCTTGGAAATGTTCCGCCAGCCGACGGGCCAGGGTGGTCTTGCCCGTCGACTCGGGCCCCGTGAGCACCACCGTAAAAGGCCTGTATGGAATGCCGTGGTTCATACTTCTCCTTGTCCGGGTTCCATGATGCTCTTTTCTGCGAAAAGCTCTTTTTTCCAGGCAAAGTATCCCGCCACCGCCATGGTGGTATAGACAAAAAAGAGAAAAACGGTAAGGTAGAGACCTTTGTAAATGTACATCCCCATCGAGACCAGATCGACGACGATCCAGATGAGCCACTGTTCCAGTTTCTTGCGTGCCAGCAGCCAGGTAGCCACAATGCTGCCGGCGGTGGTGAAGGCATCCCAGTAGATCATCTGCGAGGCGGGGATGCCAAGGCGGCGGGGCAACCAGGTCAACAAAAAGACCAGGATCCAGTAGATGCCAAAGGTGATCCCTGCCAAGGGGAGGAGCTGGTTGCCGGAGATACGCGTCACGGGAAGGGTATCACGCTCCCCCCCTTTCCCGCCGAAAAGCCAGTGATACCACCCGTAGATGCTCACCACCAGGTAATAAACCTGCAATCCCATATCCGCATAGAGGCGGGAATGGTAGAACACCAGGATATAGAAAAAAGAGGTCAGGATCCCGAAAGGCCAGAGCCAGATCTTCTGGCGGATGCTGAACCACAGGTAGATCAGTGCAAACAGCACCCCCAGCACCTCGTTGAGGAGGGAGGCATGCGTTTCGATCCAATGCAGGAATGTTGCCATCTGGGGCAGAACAGGAAGGTTACCGGCCGGAGAGCACCTTTTCGTAACGGCGGGGATCATGGATCATCTCCAACGCTTTCCGGTAGACCGTGCTGCTGGGGTTGACAATGCGGTAGTAAGCCGTGGAATCCCATATATCGCGGGCAATGACCGCCTTCACCAGCAACAGGAGGTGGTGCAACGAGCGTTCGAAGAGGGCGTCATCGGCTTTGATCCCCTGCTTCTCCCCCATCTTCCTGAGGCGGGCAATGTCGCCCTCCGGCAACGAAAAGCGCGCAACAAAATCGTCCACCGTAGGATACTTTCGCAAGACCTCCTTGCGGTGGGCATCCTGCCAAGAGAGGACAAAATCGGTCACCACCCCCTTGCCGATCATCTCCCGCAGGTATTTTGTATTCCCGGCCGTATCGGCAGGGACGAAGATATCGGGCATGATCCCTCCTCCCCCATACACCGCCCGATGGTTTTTCAGGGTATAATACTTGAGCGAGTCGGGCAGACGGATGCTGTCGGCATTGAGGAACTCCCCGTGTTTGTAACGTTCTTCGAGGTCTTTCATGTATTTCTCGTAGCCTCCCTTGTAGGATTTCTGGATCAGGCGGCCGGAGGGAGTGTAATAACGGGCGATGGTGAGGCGTACCATGCTGTAGTCGGGGAGGTAGAAAGGCTTCTGGACAAGGCCTTTGCCGAAGGTACGGCGTCCCATGATCAGCCCGCGGTCCCAGTCCTGGACCGCTCCGGCAAAGATCTCGCTGGCCGAGGCGGTGCCTTCGTTGACGAGCACCACCAGCCGGACATTGTGCAGTCTGCCCCCGGCGGTGGTGTAGAAGTCTTCCCGCTTGAGATGGCGTCCCTGCATGTAGACGATGAGTTTGTCGGCATCCATGAACTCGTCCACCAGGTCGGTGGCGGCGGTGAGCACGCCTCCGCCGTTGTCGCGCAGGTCGATGATCAGTCCGTCCATCTTCTCCAGCGGCATCTTGTCGAGGGCCTGGTGAAACTCGTCGACCGTCTTGGCCGAGAAACGGTTGATCTTGATGTAGCCGGTATGATCATCCGGCATATAGGAAGCATCGATGCTGAAGATGGGGATCTTGTCGCGGGTGATCGTGAAATGGAGCAGGCCTTTGACATTGCGCCGGAGGATGTCCACCTGCACCTTGGTCCCTTTGGGTCCCATCAGTTTCTTCCGCACCTCGGAGGTGGTGATGCCCGTCCCGGCCACGTTCTCCCCGTCGATACGCACGATGCGGTCGCCGGCGCGGAGCCCCACCCTCTCGGAAGGTCCGCCGGAGATGGGAGAGATGACGATGATGGTGTCGTTGAGGATGTTGAAATAGATGCCGATCCCCTCGAAGTCGCCCATGAGGGGTTGGTTCATCTCCTGCACCTCGTCGCGGGTGATGTATACCGAATGGGGGTCCAGTTCGCGCAGCAACTGGCGGATGGCATCCTCGGTGAGCTTGGCCTCGTCGACACTGTCAACATAGTAGTTGGTGATGAGGTCCATCAGCTTGAACAGCTTGAAGGCCTGTTCGTTGAGTATCTGTGCAGGAGCGGAGGTCGCCGGCAGGAGGAGGGTGACGACCAGCAGCAATGTTCGCAGTTTGCGTTCCATCATGGTGTCAGAATAAAATGATCATTCCCATTCGATCGTGGCAGGGGGTTTGGAGCTGATGTCATAGACCACGCGGTTGATCCCCTTCACTTTATTGATGATGTCGGAAGAGACCTGTGCCAGGAAGTCATAAGGCAGGTGGGCCCAGTCGGCGGTCATGCCGTCGGTGGAGGTGACGGCCCGCAGCACCACGACATGCTCGTAAGTACGTTCATCGCCCATGACGCCCACCGATTGCACGGGCAGGAGGATGACGGCAGCCTGCCACACCTGGTCGTAGAGGCCTTCCCGTTTGAGTGAGGCGATGAAGATCTCGTCGGCCTCCTGCAGCACCCTCACTTTTTCCGGGGTGATCTCGCCCAGGATGCGGATGGCCAGTCCGGGGCCCGGAAAAGGATGACGGCCGAGGATGGCCGGGTCGATGCCGAGGGTCTCTCCCACGCGCCGTACCTCGTCCTTGAAGAGGAGGCGCAGCGGCTCGACCACCTTCAGCTTCATCTTTTCGGGCAGGCCGCCCACGTTGTGGTGCGACTTGATGGTGGCCGAAGGACCGTTCACCGAGACCGACTCGATCACGTCGGGGTAGATGGTCCCCTGGGCCAGCCACTTCACGTCACGGATCTTGTGGGCCTCCTCATCGAACACCTCGATGAAAGCCTTTCCGATGATCTTGCGTTTCCGCTCGGGGTCGGTGACGCCGGCCAGCGCATCGAGAAAACGTCGCGAAGCATCCACACCGATCACGTTCAGTCCCATATGACGGTAGGAGTCGAGCACCTGCTCATATTCGTTCTTTCGCAGCAAGCCGTTGTTGACGAAGATGCAGGTGAGCTGGTCGCCCACGGCACGGTGAAGCAACACCGCCGCGACGGTGGAGTCGACCCCTCCCGAGAGTCCCAGCACCACCCTGTCGGAACCGATCTTCTCCTTCAGCTCCCGGACGGTGGTGGCCACGAACGAGGCGGGAGTCCAGTCGCGCGAAGCTCCGCAGATGCCCACGACAAAATTTTCCAGTACCTTCTTCCCGTCGGTGGTATGGAACACCTCGGGATGGAACTGGATGCCGTAGGTCTCCTCCCCTTCGATCTTGTATGCCCCGATCTTCACATCGCGGGTGGAGCCGATGATGCGATAGTGCTCAGGAACGCGGGCAATGGTATCGCCATGGGACATCCACACCTGTGTGCCCGGGCGGATGCCCCGGAAAAGGGGACTATCCGTATCCACAAACTCCAGCTTGGCACGACCGTATTCGCGGGTGGCGGAGGGAAGCACCTCCCCTCCGTAATAATGGGCCAGGTACTGTGCACCATAACAGATCCCCAGGATGGGCCAGCGTCCCTTGATCCCTTCCAGGTCGGGGATCGGAGCTCCCTCATCCCGCACCGAAAAAGGACTCCCCGAAAGGATGATCCCCTTTACCGTCTCATCGGGAGCCGGAAAGCGATCGTAAGGATGGATCTCACAATAGACATTGAGTTCACGGACTTTCCGGGCGATCAACTGGGTATATTGCGATCCGAAATCCAGGATCAGGATCTTCTCCTTCATAATGCAAAGATTGATGCGCCTTCAAAGATACAATTTTCCCTTCACGATCCTGAAACAAAAAAAGCTGCCGCGGCAGCTTTTTTTGTTCCTTCCGGAGAAGTTCATTTTTTGAATTTCTTCAGGATGTCCTTCACGGCATCTTTATGGACGGCAAAGTCCATCATCTTCAGTTTCACATAGTCGGTGCTGAAGAAATAGTAACCGAACTTTTTGTCGTCTTTGCCCACGTTGCGGGAACCCGAGCTGGAATCTTTGATGAGGTACCACATCTGGCCGTCCTTTTCGAGCCAGCCCACGAGGTGCATGCCGTGATCGTCGGTGGTGGTATGGTTGGAGAAGCGGAACTGGCGTGCGTCATCGTTGATGTAAGCGGAGGGGATATCCCAGTCGGGGATGAGGGCGACGTTGGTCTCGCGACTGAAGCCGGGTTCGGAGACATCGCCGCCGATGGCAACGGTATAACCTTTTTTCACGGCCTCGTTCAAAGCTTTCATGAAGACCTCGAGGGGCACGTTGTAATACTCTTTGCTGTGCCACCAGTTGTCGGGCACCTCATACTCCACCTGCTGCCAGAAAGGCTGTTGCTCATAAGAGAGAATGTCGACATAGTCGTCGGGGTTGATCTTCAAAACATCGGAAAGGAATTCCTTGGGGGTATAGGTTTTGCCTTTCCAGGTAAAGCTTTCCGGCGGGCGGCCCATGTAGTGGTCCATGATCGCACGGATGGTCTTCACCACCTCTTCTTCGTTCCAGGCATTGGCCGCCTTGACCGATTTGAGGTATTTGTCCATTTCTGCGAACATGTCTCCGTGGTCGTAAAATTTCCGTCCACCGATAAGGCCGTCATACACCTCTTCGGGAACCGCACCATATTTCTTGTAGATCCGTCCCACGGCATTGCTTTCGGAGCCTTCGGCAAAGAGGGAATTTCCGCGCTTTTCCACGAACCGGCGGGCTTTTTCGACATATTCCCAGTAGACGGTGAACATTTCCGAGATCTTGATCTTCTGGCCGGTCAGCCGGTACACTTCCGATTCGTACATGGAGGTGGTGGAGAAGCACCAGCAGGTCCCGGTATTCCCTTGGGAGATGGGAGGAAAGTGCCACTGCTGTTTGTAGAGGTCGGGGTCATTGGGAAGATCCATGCCCGACTGGTCCATCACAAAGCGTTTGTGCACCTTGGGCGGGTTCTGTTTCTCCTTGACCTGGCTGATATCCCGGAGGATGAATTTCTGGTAGAATCCGGGTTCATATTCTTTGAAGACAGCTTTGTCCTTCGGCTGCGGGAAGGCCATCGTTCCGGCCAGCAGCATGGACATCATGATCGCGAAGAGCTTTTTCATGGTATTTGGGATTTTATGTTCATGCAACAAATGTATGGAAATATTCCCTTCATTGTCCATTCGCTTCTTTCCGGAGGGGGATTTCGAACCTTGCGCCGTCGGCGGCGAGGTAGGTTTCGGGGAAGATGGTGCGGGCCTCTTCGAGTAAGGGGGTAAGGTCTTTGTAGCGGGCTGAGAAGTGTCCGATGATGAGTTTTCCCACGCCGGCTTCGCGGGCGATGAGGGCGGCCTGGCGGGCGGTGGCGTGGCCGGTCTCGCGGGCGCGGGCCTCTTCGCTGGCGGCGAAGGTCGCCTCATGGTAGAGCAGGTCGACGCCCCGCACATGGCCGGCGACGGCGCGGTCGTAGGCCGTATCGCTGCAGAAGGCGTAGGAACGGGGTGGCGGTCCCGGCATGGTGATCTCCTCATTGGGCACTTCGCTGCCGTCGGGCAGCCGCAGAGGGGCCCCCTCCTGGATGGCACGCCGCTGCGCGACGGGGATCTCATACCGCTCGAAGATTCCCGGCCGGAAACGGCGCCGCCGCTCCTTCTCCCGAAACAGGTAACCGCAGGCCGGAATACGGTGCCGCAACGGGAAATGCCGCACCGTCAGCACCTTGTCCTCGTAGACCGCTCCTCCTTTCGTGCAATCCAGCGGATGGTGGATCACCTCATAAGGAAGATGGATGTCGAACATCTCCAGATGGCGCAACACCACGCTTTCCAACTCCGGCGGTCCGTACACATGCAGGGGATGCTCGCGCCCGGTCAGGCCGAGCGAGGAGAGCAGGCCGAAAAGGCCGAAGACATGGTCGCCATGCAGGTGGCTGATGAGGATGTGGTCGAGCCGCCCCATACGCACCCGCAGGCGCCGCAACTGCATCTGCGTGCCCTCCCCGCAATCGATCAAAAAAAACCGCTCCTGTACATTGAGTACCTGAGCGGTCGGAAATCTTTCGGAGGTCGGCAGCGCCGAGCTGCTACCCAGTATCGTCAAAGAAAAGATCAACGCTGATCGTCTTCTTACTCTTCGGAACGTATCACTGCCAAAGCATCTTCGTAGGTGTCGGTGATGTTGAGCACCGTATCGAGCTGCGAGATGGTGATGAGCCGTTCGACCGCCTCATTGAGACCACACAGCACGAAGGTACCGTTGGCGTTCTTGCAAAGCCGGTTGGCCACCAGGATGGCGCTCAGGCCGCTGGAATCACAATACCGGACATTGCTGAGATCGAGGATGATGTTCTTCTCGCCATTGCCCGAGATGAGCACCAGCTCCGACTTGAGGTTCGGAGCAATGTGCGTATCGAGCTTCTCGTCAAGAACACGTATCAGCGTATGATCGTCCTTCTTTTCGATCTGAAATTCCATGGCAACGATTTTGCCATTAAAGATAACTATTTTTTCTTATCTTCTTCAGATTTGGCTTCTTTTTCTTTGGCAACC
>JAMOUS010000212.1 GCA_027067975.1 Bacteroidales bacterium
GAGTCGTAGATCACCTGCGTGCCGTTGGGGAAGGCATACACCAGGTTGACGTTGTCGAACACCTCGCGGCCGTCTTTCCAGTAGTTGATGCTGCCGGCGCCCATGATCTCCACGGGATAGCTGCCCAGGATGTAGTTGGCCACCTGCAGTTGGTGCGAGGCCAGCTCGGTCATCAGCCCCCGCGAGTAGGCGCGGTACAGCCGCCAGTTGATGAAGTGTTCCATGTCGGGATACATCGCAGGGTCGGCGAAGTTGGCCACATTGCCTTGGGGCACGTTGCGACGCCAGTCGCTGTTGCGGTGCCAGTAAGCCCGTATCTGCGTGACATTGCCCAGCTGACCGTGGCGGATCAGCTCAAAGGCTTTCAGGTATTTGGGGTTGAACATACGCTGGTGTCCGATCTGCAGCAGCAGGCCTTTCTCCACGGCCTTGTTCACCATGCGTAGAGCATCCTCCGGCTCTTTGGCCATCGACTTCTCGCAGAACACTTTCTTGCCTGCCTCGAGGGCGTCGAGGGTGATCTCCGCGTGGGTATGCAGCGGCGTGGCGATGACCACGGCATCGAGGTCGGGCATCTTGTCGAGCATCTCACGGTGGTCGCGGAAGCCCCGGGCCTTGCCGCCCGACATCTGCAGCGCCCGCTCGAGGTGGGGGGGGTAGATGTCGCAGACGGCCGTCACCTCCGCCCCGGGGATGTCGAGCAGATGCAGGTAGAGCAGATGGCCGCGCGAGCCGATGCCGATGAGGCCGATCCTGGCCTTCTCTCCTTCTTCTTTCTTGCCGGCAGCATAGCTGCGCAGCCACGAGAGTTGCGACGTCAGCAGGGCCGTGCCGGCCAACAGGGCGCTCTTCTTCAGGAACGCCCGGCGTGTGGTCTCTTGTTTATCCATCATCTCTGCGGTTAGGTGATCCAAAAGTAACAATATTCGGTTTTTCGTTCAAATATTCCACCTTCACCACGAAAGTTCCCGGAAAATTCTCCAGCAGACTTTCTTCCTCTTCGCGGTTTTGGGCGATGAGGAAGGCGGTGGAGAGCACCTCGGCGGCGAGAGGATTGGGGTGTTGTACGGCGGTCTGTTTCCATCCGGTCACGGGCATGCCGCTGCGGGGGTCGATGATGTGGAGGTAGCCTTTCCGGCCGCGGGGGCGGCGCTGGCGCGAGGCGCCGCTGACGGAGAGGGCGCCGTCGCCCAGGCGGAAGCGGTACACCTGTGCCAGGGGCTCGAAGAGGTGGGGCAGGCTCACGGGCCAGTGGTCGCCGTGGGGGTGGTGACCCAGTGTGAGGAGGCTGCTCTCGCCAAAGCTCACCAGCGCGTGAGCGACACCCGCCTCGCGCAGGAGACGTCGTGTCACGCGCAGGGCCAGCCCCTTGCCGAAGGCGCCGGCGTCGAGGCCCGCCTCCGGCGAGGCCAGCGCCACGCTGTGAGCCGCCGCGTCGAGCACCACCTCGCGCCACCCGTGCCGCCGCGCCAGCGCCGCCGCCGCGGCAGCATCGGGGACAGAATGCACCTCGTGATACCTCAGCAACGGCAACACCGCCGGGTCGAAAAGACCGTGCGTCGTTGCATGCCAGCGGGCACACTCCTCCAGCAGCGAGAACACCCTGGGATCTACCGCCACAGGATGGTCATACCCCTCACGGTTGATGCGGGAGAGGTCGCTCTCCTCACGGAAGCGGCTCAGTCGCGCCTCCCACCACGACACCTCGCGTTCGACACGTGCCGCCACCGCCGCAGGCTGCGGCACCTCACCTGCCGGCAGCAGCAGCTCGAAGCGTGTGCCCATCGCCCAGAAAGCGTGATGATAAGGCGTGGCCATGGCGAAGATCACTTGCGGAAACCCTTTTCCTTAAAACGCTGCTGATCGGGCTTCTGCGAAGCCAGTCGCAGCGACACCTGCAGGATGTCTTCGCCGCGGCGGTGCAGCGTCATGCCGAAAAGATGATCGTGGAAGGTGATCCTCCATACACTTCCCTCCAACAGGGCCGGCCCACGCCGGCTGAAGAGAGGCAACAGGGGGAGAAAGAGAGGTATCAGGAACGAAAAGCGGATCTTTTTCGTTTTCATGGGGTTTGGATTTATGGGGTAGGCAAGTTTCTTCATTCTTTCGCGATCTCTACAGGGATGGCACGCAGCGGTATGGTGTTGGTATTCATTGCGAAAGCGTAGATCTTTTCCACGAAGGGAGGCAGTTCGAGGTTCTTTCGCAGCATCTTGCAGCTGTCCCCTGCCTTTGTCCCCGCTCCGGATAGACGGAAAAATCCCAGTTTGAACCCATGCGCAATGAAGTTGGTCGACGAAAGATAGAAAAAGTTATGCTTGCACGGACGATTCCGTGGCAGGATCATCTCTTGTTCCCGGGGAAGAAGGCGCATGAAGGTGTTATTAAAAAAATAAAGGATTTTTTTGTTCTTTTACCTTGACCAAAATCAAAACAGAATCTTATGAGAATGTTGCAAAGATGGATGAGACGACTGGGGATGACCCTGCTGTTGCCGGTGGCCGGGATCACGCTCCTCAGTGCCCAGCCGGTACAATGCACCGGACCTTATCGTGGATTGCCGGAAGATGAGATGGAACGCCGTATCGACACCCTGCTTTCCCGGCTCACTTTGGAAGAGAAGGTGGCCATGTGTCATGCCCAATCGAAGTTCAGTTCGAAGGGAGCGGAACGGCTGGGCATTCCCGAGTTGTGGATGTCGGACGGACCGCATGGCGTGCGGGCCGAGATCATGTGGGACAGCTGGCTTTATGCAGGCTGGACGAACGACTCGATCACGGCTTTCCCGGCGCTCACCTGCCTGGCTGCCACTTTCGACCCTGCAGCGGCCCGTGCCTACGGTCGCAGCGTCGGCGAGGAGGCCCGCTACCGCCATAAGGATATCCTCCTTGGCCCGGGGGTCAACATCTACCGCCACCCCCTCAACGGCCGCAACTTTGAATACATGGGCGAGGATCCTTTCCTGGCAGCCCGGATGGTGGTGCCCTATGTGCAGGGGGTGCAGGAGAACGGTGTCGCGGCATGTGTGAAGCACTATGCCCTCAACAACCAAGAGAGGTGGCGCGGCCACATCAACGTGCAGGTGAGCGAGCGGGCGCTGCGGGAGATCTACCTCCCAGCCTTTCGTGCCGCCGTCACCCGGGGACATGCCTGGAGCATCATGGCCGCCTATAACAAGGTCGATGGCGCCTGGTGCAGCGAGAACGAGATGCTGCTCAACAAGATCCTCAAAGGGGAATGGGGCTTCGACGGGGTGGTTATCAGCGACTGGGGTGCCGCCCACTCCACCCGCGGCGCCGCCCTCCACGGCCTCGACATCGAGATGGGCACAGGCCCCGGACGCCCCGGTGTCAGCCCGAAGAACTATTACGACCACTACTATCTGGCCAACCCCTTCCTCGAAGAGCTGAAAAAGGGCACCCTCGATGTAAAGGTGCTCGACGGGAAAGTGCGCCGTATCCTGCGGCTGATGTACCGCACCACCATGGCGCCGCAACGTCCCCTGGGACGGAAGAACAACCCTGAACATCTCGACGTGGCCTACCGTGTGGCCACCGAGGGGATTGTCCTGCTGAAGAACGAGAGGCGTTTCTTCCCCCTCGAAGACAAGGAAGGTCTCACCATCGCGGTCATCGGCGAAAACGCCGTGAAGAAGATGACCGTAGGAGGCGGCTCGTCGGAGCTGAAAGCCCGTTTCGAGATTTCGCCTTTGCAAGGTCTGCAGAATGCCTATCGCAAGGCTACCATCCGCTATGCACAGGGGTACGCCTCGGGAAAATATGCCTGGGACCGGGAGGTGCCTGTGGAGGCGGATACCGACTCGCTTAGGGAGGCAGCCGTGCAGCTCGCCCAAAAGGCCGACGTGGTGCTCTTCATCGGCGGCCTGAACAAGAACCACTTCCAGGATTGCGAGGGGGCCGACCGCCGGCAGTACGGCCTGCCCTTCGGCCAGGACGCCCTCCTCGACGCCCTCACCCGCGTCAACCCCCATGTGGGGGTGATCCTCATCTCAGGCAATGCCGTGGCGATGCCGTGGCTCGACAAGGTGGAAGGCGTCATGCAGGCCTGGTACCTCGGCAGCATGGCCGGTAAAGCCATCGCCGACGTCGTGGAGGGGACCGTCAACCCCTCCGGAAAACTGCCCTTCTCCTTCCCCAAACGCCTCAAAGACAACGGCGCCATCGCCTTTGGAAGAACCTCTTACCCCGGCGACAGCATCAACGTGCAATACAAAGAGGGACTCCTGGTGGGGTACCGATGGTTCGACACCAAAAAGATCGAACCCCTCTTTGCCTTTGGCCACGGTCTTTCCTACACCACCTTCCGTCTGCTCGACATCAAGAGCGACCGGAAGAAATACGCATCCGGCGATACCATCTGCGTCCTGGTGACGATCACCAACAGCGGCGACCGCGACGGGGCCGAGGTGGTGCAGGTGTATGCCGGCAAACCGGATTCACACGTGATGCGTCCCTTGAAAGAGCTGAAAGGCTTCCGGCGGGTCTTCCTAAAGAAAGGGGAAAGCCGTCGCATCGTCATCCCCGTCGCAGTCGACGACCTGGCCTATTGGGATGAACCGTCGCATGACTGGAAAGTGGAGCAGGGGGATTACCTCCTGTATGTGGGCAACGCCTCCGACAACATCGCGCGGAAGATCAGGATCACGGTAGGTCCGTAAGAAGGTCCAGATCCTATTTATCCGGCCGTTGTTTCACACCCGCTGCACCCGGGTGCCGGACCCGTTCCATTTCTACGTTACTACCGGTGCGTACGCAAAAAATACCTATTCGTCTTTGCCCATCTGCCGGAAATAAACGACATGGTAGAAGGACGGTGGCGCTTGCTGATGAACGATTCCTACGAGGACCTCTGCCTCCGATTGACCCGACACCCTAATGATGAATTGCGCCCATGGTTCGACGAACACTATGCCCGTCGGCTCTAGAAAGAATAGGTCGGAAAGTTTGTTACTTTTGATGGAGTGCATGAAGGACCGAATGAAGAAACTCCCCGCCATATTGGACGCACGCCTCACCCCGCGGCACGAGCGGCTGCTGTTGTGGCTGATCCTGCTCGTGGCGGCGACGGTGCGCTTCTGGCACTACCGGGAGATCCCCTTCACCCATGATGAGCTGAGTGCCCTCTTCCGTACGCATTTCCCCGGTCTCTCCACCCTGATCCGGCAGGGTGTGAGGGTCGACGGCCATCCTGCCGGCGTCCAGGTGTTTCTTTATTACTGGACCCGCTGGGTCGGCGAGACTCCCTGGGTGGTGAAGTTGCCCTTCACCCTGGCCGGCCTCTTCTCTGTGTTCCTGGTCTACCGTCTCGGTCGCATGTGGTTCGGGGCGGCGGCGGGCCTGACGGCCGCCGCCTGGATGGCGGTGATGCAGTATCCCGTGATGTACAGCCAGATCGCCCGGCCCTATGGCAGCGGCCTCTTCCTCTCGCTGCTCATGCTCCTCTTCTGGAGCTGCCTCATGAAAGACTCCCCCCTGCGGCGACGTGACGCCCTCCTCTATGCCCTCAGCGCCGCCCTGCTCGCCTACGACCACCACTTCGGATTGCTCTTTGCCGGTGTCGTCGCGGCGATAGGCCTCCTTCTCGTCGACCGACGGGGACGGCGTCTTTACCTCCTGGCACTCACCGCCATCATTCTTCTTTACCTGCCCCATCTGCCCATCACGCTTCACCAGCTTACCCTGAAGGGGGTGGGGGAATGGCTCGGAAAGCCGGATCTTACCTTCCTGACGCGATATCTGGCATATCTCCACAACTATTCCCCCCTGCTCATGGGTGTGAGCGGCGCCTTGTTCGTTTTCTCCCTCTGGCGGTGGTATGGAGAGCTGCCGGGAAAGAGGATGTTTTACCTTTCCGGGCTCTGGTTCCTTCTGGTCTTTTTGACGGGATTTCTCTATTCCCGCTGGGTCGGGCCGGTGTTGCAGTTCTCGGTGTTGATCTTTGTCTATCCTTCGCTGCTGCTTTTCCTTACGGCGCCCTGGCAGGCACGTCGGACGGCCGCGGTGGCGGCGGTGGTGATTCTCATCCTGGCTGCCGGTACGACCTCGCTGGTGGAACGGCGCCAGCATTACCGTCTCTTTTATGTATCCCCTTATGAGCGTATTCTCACCGGCCTACAGCGTGCGGCACAGGAGCATCCCTCCCTGGCGGCGGTGGTGGACAGCGACCCGCGGATGCTTGGCTATTACCGGGAAAGGGTGGGGGCTTTGCCGTCATACCGCCTGTATGATTCCCTGGGCGGCCTTCCCGGCTATGTGGCATGGCTGCGCAGGCTGCCCGATACGGTGCGTTACCTCTATCTCGCTGCCGACGGGGTAGGGGATCCCCTGCTGGTGCCGGTGGCGCTCGACCGCTTTGGCGGGATGGTGTGGCAGGACAACGGTGCCGAAGCCACTGCCTGGCTCCAGGCCCGCCAGGGTGGACGGAAACCCCGGCAGGTGGCTCTCCTGGCCGCCGCCCGTCCCGACACCTTGCTGTGGAAGATGAAACAAACACGGCGGCAGCACCCCGGAGACCAGCCCCTGTTCTTCCTCGACAGCGGCGCTGTCTGGGGACCTCTCTGCCGCTTGGGATTCGATACGGTCATCAGCGGGGTGCATGACCCTGTGGACGTGGCTGTCGACATCCGGTCGTCCAAAAAGAGGGTGCCGGAGGTGCTGCTGGTGGCCGAACTGCACCGAAAGGGGAAGATGCTGCTGTGGCACGGACGGGATGCCAGGCCCTTTGCGGGGAACACCTTGCCCGGCAGGCCGGGATGGATCCGCCTGCACCTCACCCTCACGCCGCCGGCGTCATACTACCGGAAAAAAGGGATGAAACTGCGGGTGTACCTCTGGAACCGCGGCGGAGCTTCCCTCGTTTTCGACTCCCTCCGCGTGAGGGTGCGCCACGGTAACCCCTGCCTCTACGGCCTCTTCGAGCCGGTGCCCCGATAGGAAGATTTTTTCGCTTGAAGACCTTCCCCACGTTCGCTGGGGTGTCGAACGAGCCGCTGGAGATCAGGAAATCAGAACGTTTTCCCGTTCCATCCGAACATGTTGCGGCGGGCATTGCTGAACTCTATGTACATCCGCTCCTGCGGCACCTTCAACCTCTCTGCAAAAAAAGCACACAATGCGGCGGAGAGAGGCGCCGTCTCCTCCTCGGGCAGGGAGATGCTCTTGAGCTCGGCATAAAGCAACGGTTCACTGCTTCCGCCGAACATCATCGCCGGTGTCTTTTCCACCATCACCATGATGAAGCGTTCCGGTTTGCCCAACTCCTTGCTGAGCAATGCTGTCGCCTCCTTCATGAACGTGTGTTCATCGGTGACGGGAGCGTTTGTCTGGACTTTGAGTACTGGCATGACAGGATGGATTGGTTCGCTGCAAAGATCGGAAAAATCTTGCAGCGGGTTTCGGGAAGGTGCGAGAAAAAAAGTATATTCGGAACGGTAAACCAAACCGACGATCATGGTACGGAAGATCTTGTTGTGGGGGGCGGGATTGTTCATGTGGATCGCCCTGGTGACAGCCCAGCAGGGGTATGATTGCTATTCGGTGCTGGTGGGGCCGCGGGCCAGTGCCGGCGGGGCGGTGTTGTTCGCCCACAACGAGGATGACAGCGGCGACCAGGTGGTGCGGTGGTTTCGTGTGCCGGCACGCGACCATGGCAGACGGGAGAAGGTGGTGCTGCATGCCGGCGCGAAAGTGCCGCAAGTGCCTCATACCGCCGCCTACATCTGGATCGAGATGCGGGGGATGAAGTTCTCCGACGCCTTCATGAACGAGCACGGCGTGGTGATCGCCTCCGATGCCTGCCCCTCCCGGGAGGATCGACCCGACCTTACCGGCGGCGGCATCACCTGGAACCTGCGGCGTCTGATGGCCGAAAGGGCCCGCACCGCCCGCGAGGCGGTGAAGATCGGCGGTGCCCTCGTGGAAAAATACGGCTATGCCTCCTCAGGACGCACCTATTGCATCGCCGGACCCCGTGAGGCGTGGATGCTCTCGGTGGTCAACGGAAAACACTGGGTGGCCGCCCGCATCCCCGACGACCAGGTGGCCATCATCCCCAACTATTACACCATCGATCATGTGGACCTGCACGATACGATGAACTTTTACGGCTCGCCGGACCTGATCGACTATGCCCGGAAGCGGGGGTGGTACGATCCCGCCCGCGACGGCGCCTTCAGCTTCCGCAAGGCTTACGGCCATCCCCCCACCCAGGCCGACCGCCGCAACGTCACCCGCGAATGGGGCGGACTGCGCCTTCTGGCTGCTCGGGAATATACGCTCGAAGAGGAGTTCCCATTCTCTTTCACGCCGAAGAAAAAGGTGACTGTCGAAGACCTGATGAGGGTGCTGCGCGACCACTATGAGGGCACACCTCTCGACCTCACCGACGGTTACCGCAGGGGCAGTCCGCACTATACGAAAGAACGTACCATCTGTACGGCCACCACACAATACGGCTTTGTGGCCGAATGCCGCAGTTGGCTGCCCCCGGCCATGGGGACGGTGATGTGGCTCGCCCCCCGCCGCCCCTGCACACAGGCTTTCACCCCATGGTATGCCGGCATCACCGCCATCCCCAAAGACTATGACGGCGGCGACTGGAAAAATGCCCTCGAACACCACTTCGACAAGAACGAGGCCCTCCTCGTCCCCGCCGCCTCGCCGGCATATTTCAGCTTCTCCGCCTTCTCCGAGAAGGCCGACAGCAATTATGCCGCCATCATCGGCAAAGTGCGGGAGAAAAACCATAGGTTCGAAAGCGACCTCCGGAAAAACATTGTCGCCTTTGAGAAGATGGTCGAACCCCTCTTCCGGAGCGACCCGCAAAAAGCCTTGCGACTGCTGACCGAATACACCGGCCAGGTGGCCGAGGAGAACCTGAAAAGGAACAATGAACGGTAAAGAGCACAGATCGAAAATTCCCTATATCCTGGCAAGATGTTGAGAAAGAGCTTCATTCCCTTGATCTTCGCGGCCTTGTCGGTGATGTTGCTCTCCCTGCGGGGGCGTCCGGCGCTGGAGGCCGTGAACCTGACTGTGGAGGATTTGGTAAATCCTTTGGGGCTGGATAATCCGCGTTCCCGTCTGACGTGGCAACTGCAGGCCGCCCGCCTCGCTGCCGACGTGCGGAAGTTCGGGCACATCAACACCGGCTTTCTCGGTGCTTTCTCCATCAACCCCATGCTCTCCGACAAGGGCTATGACGAGTTGGCGTGCCGTCTTCTGCTGCGGAAAAAGTATCCTTCGTGGCTCTATCCTGTCGCCCGCTGTGCCACCCCCATCTGGGAGCGGTGGGACGGCATTCGCCCCGACGGCTCTTTCCAGAATCCCGGCATGAACTCGTTCAACCACTATGCCTACGGCGCCCTCGGCGACTGGCTTTACCGCTATGTGGCGGACCTCGCCCCCAACGAAGAGAGACCGGTTCACCCGCAAAGGGAACGACCTCCAAATGGAGATGGGGTCGGGAGAATTCCGTTTTGTTTGTGAAAATACGTGCTATGGACAAGTCGACAAAAGAAGGAAAGTGTGTCTTTGTGACCTACCGCATTCCGGAGGAGAGTGTGGCTCCCCTGACGGAGGCGGGCTTTGAGGTGTTGTGGCCGGAAGGCCGCAAGGCCACGGAGGAAGAGTATGTGGCGAT
Source organism: Bacteroidales bacterium (assembly GCA_027067975.1). Taxonomy (GTDB): domain Bacteria; phylum Bacteroidota; class Bacteroidia; order Bacteroidales; family VadinHA17; genus DRPN01. The sequence goes on from JAMOUS010000212.1 coordinate 9,661, forward strand.
GGCCGGGGGGTGTGATGCGATTCTCACGGTCTTCGGACAGAAGGTGCCGGAGGGGGTGTATGATGCCGGCAAGCGGCTGCGTATGCTCAGCAACTTCGGCGCGGGGGTCGACAATATCGCCCTGGACAAGGCCACGGCCCGCGGCATCGTGGTGACCAACACTCCCGATCAGGTGACGCGCCCTACGGCCGAGCTGGCCATGACCCTCCTGCTGACGCTGGTGCGGCGCGTGGCCGAGATCGACAGACGGTTGCGTCAGGATAAGAAGAGCGTGCGGTGGGGGGTGATGGAAAACCTCGGCACGACCCTTGACGGGAAACGTCTCGGCATCATCGGCATGGGCCGTATCGGCAAGACCATGGCGGAGATGGCCCTGCCCTTTGGCGTGGAGGTGGTGTACCACAACCGCCGGAGACTGCCTGACGGCGAGGAACGCCGCTACCAAGCCCGCTGGTTGTCCCTCGACGAACTCCTCGCCACTGCCGACATCGTCTCCCTGCACACCCCCCTCACGCCGGAGACCCACCATCTGCTCGATGCCTCTGCCCTTGCGAAGATGAAATCCTCGGCGGTGCTCGTCAACACCGCCCGGGGAGCGGTGGTCGACGAGGAGGCTCTTATCCGGGCACTGCAGGAGAAGAAGATCGCCGGCGCCGCCCTCGACGTCTTCGAACACGAGCCGGAGATTCCCGATGCCCTGCTCGCCCTCGACAATGTTGTCGTCGTGCCCCACATCGGCACCGCCACTCGGGACACCCGCGTGGCCATCGGCCGCCAGGCCGCACAAAATATCGTCGACTTTTTCGAAGGAAGGGAACTGAAATATTGCGTTAACCCGGAGGTGATGGGGAGGCGATGAAGCGATCCGCCTACGCCAAAACTCTGGCGGACACGATAAAGCGATGAAGCGATAATGCGATGGAGTGATCCGCCTACGCCAAGACAAAAGACAAAAGGAAAAAGGAAAAAGATAAAAGAAGGCATAAGGGTTAAGGCAAAAGGCAAAAGTGAACTCCCAACTCCGAACTCGGAACTTCGATACTCCATACTCCGAACTTTCTTACAGCCAATTCTTCCGCTTGAAATAGAGTAGGGCGGCGCCGGAAGAGAGAACCATGGCCAGGAGCGCCAGCGGATAGCCGAAATGGGAATAGAGTTCGGGCATGAACTTGAAGTTCATCCCGTAAATGCTGGCGATGAGGGTGGGTGGCATGAAGATTACGGTCATCACCGTGAAGATCTTGATCACCTTGTTCTGCTCGAAATCCACCAGACCCAGGAAGGTGTTCTGCAGAAACTCCAAGCGTTCGAAGCTGAACTGCGTATGGTCGAGCAGCGAGCCGAGGTCCTTGAGCATGATGCGGATCAGCTCGTAGCTCTCTTCGGGGAAGAACTCGCTCTTGAGCATGGCCGAGAAGATACGCTGCTTGTCGACGATGTTCTCGTGGATCAACATTGTGGTTTCCTGAAGGGTGCCGATGCCGATGAGGATGTCTTCGTCGAGGTCCTGCTTGATGTTCACCTCCTTGCTCAGGTGGGAGATCTGGCGGGTGATGGCTTCGAGGTAGTCGGCATCGAGGTCGATACGCGAGTCGAAAAGGGCCAGGATGATCTGATAACCGTTGGTGATGGTCTTGTTGCGATTCTTGATCTTGCGGATGGTGTCGCCGAAAGTCTGCAGCTTGCTGTTACGGAAAGAGATCAGAACGTTGTTCTTCAGGATAAGCGATACCGGTTGGGCGGTGTAGGTGTCGTCCTCCTTGACCATGAAGTTGGAGTTGATGATGATCTGGTTCTCGGTCTCGGAAAATTTTGACGACGACTCGATCTCTTCGATCTCTTCGCGCGACTGGAGCTTGATGTTGAAAAGGTCTTCGGCGAATCGCCGCTCTTCCAGGGTGGGTCGCAGCAGGTCGAGCCAGATCAGGTCTTCGATCTGGAAGCCTTTCTTTACTTCCTCGAAACCCTTGACATATCCCCTTGCCCGGAAGAAAGCATAGATCATACCCCGCTCCTTTGGAGGCAAAGGTAAAACATTTTTTCAATGGGAACGAAGATCTTTTTTATAAAAACGGCCTTCCGAAAGGGATGGCCTTCAAAGCACGGAGTGCCAGATGAGCTTGGCCTGCACAGTGTTGAAGTTCATCTTTCGCTCGCTGTCGATGATCATCCCGTCGTAGCGGGTGCCGTTGTGGTGGGTGGTGAAGAAATGGCCGTAACGTTTGTTGCCGTAGGTGTCGAAATGGGAGGCCACGCGCCGCCGCGGGCCGCCACACCTCCGGCAGCACCAGGAACAAAAGGAGGACCACACGCACTTCTTTCAAGCTCATCGGTTTTTTACGCTGCTCTTACTCAAGTCTTTCAACGAGTGGTGACGACCAGCTCGTCGAACGAGGTCTTTCCGTCGGCCTTGACCCACACTCCCACGCCGCCGGGGCGAGGGAAGGTGTTGTCGCGCACCTCAAGGTATTTGATGTCGTCGAGGTATCCGGTGAAGCAGTTGCCATCGACGACGATGCGCATGCGTATCCAGCGGTGGGCGGGGAGGTGAAGGCGGGCGCTGGCCAGCATGCGGCGGTCGCCGTTCTTTACGTAGTAGATACGGAAGTTGTCCTCGAGAGGGTTGTAGCGGGCGATGTAATAGTTGTCTTTGTTGCGGGCGCGCCAGATGACGCCGCCGCCCTGGTCCTCTTCGCCGGCGTCGGCACGCAGCATCACGCTGATCTCGCCGTCATCGAAGTCGATGTACGGCGACCAGCAGAGGTTGAACGTGCTGCCGGAGGTGTGGTTGGTGCGCGTGAGGGCCAACACGTGTTTGCCTGAGGGGGCGGCGTTGTCGCGCACCACCTGCCATGTGGCCAGCGGCCCGCGGCGGCGCGTGGCCTCCACCTGCCATCCCGCCGGGAGCGAGCCCTCCCGGACATCTTCAAAATCATAGTGCCAGCCGCGGCCCCGCTCCGCACGACGGTGAGCAGGGGTGAGAAAGAGAATTATCACCAGTGCGACGGAAAGGATGACGGCGTTTCTCATACGGATGAGGTTTGGGTTCGACGGGAAAAACGGATTGTGAAAGTATTGCCTTTCTCCTTGCCGGGGGTGACGAAGAGCTCGCCGCCCTGGACCTCTACGGCCCAGCGGGCGATGGCCAGGCCCAGACCGCTGCCGCCCGACTCTTTCGAGCGGCTGGCATCGACGCGGAAGAAGCGTTCAAAGATCTTTTCGGTATAGGCTTCCGGGATGGGGGAGCCTTCGTCGGTGACGTCGAGGCGGACAGTGTCCTCTTCTTCCTGCAGCGTGATGCGGATGGTGCTGCCCGGAGGGCCGTATTTGATGGCGTTGTCGAGGAGATTGAGCAACGCCTGCCGCAGGAGGGTCTTGTCCAGCAAGAGGGGGGCGCGCAACTGCCCTTCGATAAGGAACTCCTGTTGTTTCTCCTCGGCAAGGGGCTGGATGAGGTCGGCCGTCTGTTCGACCAATTCCCGCAGGTCGGTGGTCTCCGGACGCAGGGAGAAGGTGCCGGAGTCGGCCCGCGAGAGGAACAGCAGGCTGTTGACGAGATTGGTGAGGCGGTTGTTCTCTTCGAGGATGCTGCCGATGATCTCGCGGTAGGTGTCGGGCTCCTGGGGCTCTTGCAGGGCCACCTCGCCGGTGGAGCGGATGGCGGTGAGGGGTGTGCGCAGCTCGTGGGCGGCGTCGTAAGTGAACTGCCGCAGCCGTTCGAAGGCATCCTGGATACGGTCGAGCAACTCGTTGAAGGTGATGGCCAGACGACCCATCTCGTCGGAAGGGTTGTCCACAGGCAGACGTTCGTGGAGGTTGCGGTCGCCGATCTGTCGGGCCTTGCGGGTCATGCGTCCCAGCGGTGCCAAAAGCCTGCCGGCAAGCCAGTAGCCGCCCCATGCCGCCGCCAGCATCGCCAGGGGAAGGGCGATCAGCAACAACAGGATGAACTTGCGCAACTCCCCATATATCCCCTCCTCCGAACGGAAAAGGCGGAAGACCAGATCATGCCCCTCTATGTTGGCCCGGGCGACGAGCTCCCGCATACGTACTCCCGAGCGCGTGGTGAGCGAACGGAACGTCATCTCATACAAGTTGCTGTCCGGATGCCAGGGCGGCAGATCACGCCCGGAAAAGGGACGACTGTTATAGAGAAGGTTGCCGTCGGGGCTCCAGATCTCGATCCAGCGTTCCTCCAGGAAAGAACGGTCGTCTTCATCGATATGGACGCGGCCGTCGGGACCGATCTCCACCATCTCCTCGATCACTTCATAGTCTTTCTCAAGGTGGCGGTCGAGGCTGTGGCTGAGGTTGAGCCAGGTCATGAAGAGGGTGATGCCGGCATACAGGAGCAGGATCACCGTCAGGGTGACCGTATACCACAGCGTGAGGCGGAAACGGACATTCTTCTTATGCAAGTCCATGGGCGTTTCCCTTTTCGGAGAGGATGAATCCCACCCCCCTGACGGTATGCAGCAGTTTGGGTTCGTAAGGTTCGTCGATCTTGTGTCGCAGGCGGGTGATGTGGACGTCGATGAGGTTGTCGATGGGGGTGACGCGGTTGACCACTTCCCACACATGACGGGCGAGCATCTCCCGGGAGACGATCTGTTCTTTGTTCTCAAGCAGGAAGCGTAGTAGGTCGTATTCGCGGTTGGTGAGGGGGATGGTCTTGCCGGCGCGGCGGACGGTATGGTGGATGAGGTCCATCTCCAGGTCGGCCAGAGAGAGACGGGTGAGAGGCTCCTGCTGGCCGCGGCGCAGCAACACGCGGATGCGAGCCAGCAGTTCGGGGAAAGCAAAGGGTTTGCCCAGATAGTCGTCGGCACCCATGTCGAGGCCGGTGACCTTGTCTTCGGTGCTGTCACGCGCCGAGAGAATCAGCACCGGCAACGCCATGCCCTTGCTGCGCAGCGTGCGCAAGATCTCATAGCCGCTGTGCTCCGGCAGCATCAGATCGAGGATCAGCAGATCATAATGCTGCGTGTTGAGCAGAAAAAATCCTTTTTCCCCATTATGAGCCACGTCTACACGAAAGCCATGGCGCGTGAGCCCTTCCTCCAAAGCTTCCGCCACTTTCTTCTCGTCCTCGATTACCAGCAGACGGTTCATCCGCAACGCTTTTTCAGGTAAAATAAACAATTTTCATCCAACAGAGTGGCTTAAATCTTTCTTAAAAATCGGTAAGGCGGACACACGGAATGCGAACTTCTTTGCACAAAGGGAATCTGTTCGATGAAAAAATGTATTTTTGGATGATCACTATTCAGGAGAAAAAGATGAGGATTGCGGTTACGGGTGCTTCCGGCCATATCGGTTACAATCTGGTGCGGAGGCTTCTGTCGGAGGGACATGAGATCACGGTATGGGTACACCGGGAGGATGTGTTCAGTGACCTTCCTGTGAGGTCTTTCCGGGGGGATCTTCGTGAGGGGGAGGATGTGCGGCGTTTTGTGAAAGGGCAGGAGGCGGTGTATCATCTTGCCGCCAATATTTTCATCAGTGTGGGGGGGCGCAGGAGGTTCTTCCGGGACAACCTCCGGATGTCGCAGAACGTTTTGAGGGCGACGAAGGCGGAGGGGTGCCGGTATCTGTATTTCAGTTCAGTGCATGCGTATGATCCGTTCCCGCTGGATGAGCCGCTCGACGAGCGGCGTGCGTTGGCGTTGCACGACCGCTCCTTGTATGCACGTTCCAAGGCACTGGCGCAGCAACAGCTTTACAAGGCGGCGCAGGAGGGGGTTGATGTGGTGATTTTGAACCCCACGGCGGTGATCGGTCCTTACGATCGGAAGCCTTCTTACCTGGGACGGGCGATCCTGATGATGGCAAAGGGCCGGTTGCCGGCACTGATCCCTGGGGGGTACGACTGGGTGGATGTTCGGGATGTGGCCGAGGGGGCGGTGCAGGCCCTTACACGCGGACGTCGCGGTGAGGCGTATATTCTGGGAGGACACTGGCGCAGCCTGAAAGACCTCGACGCCCTGGTGCGGGCGATCAGAGGCATACGGCGCCGGCCGCCGATGCTGCCATGGTGGCTGGCATACATCGGAGCTCCTTTCCTCGCCATCGCCGCCCGCCTGCGCAACGAACCACCTCTCTATACCTTCGAAAGCCTTACGCACCTGCGGAAAGCCAATACACTTGTGAGCCATGAAAAGGCTTCCCGCGAACTGAACTATCATCCCCGCCCCCTCGAAGAGACCCTCCAAGATACGCTCCAATGGTTCCAAGATAACAAAATGCTCGATTAGCCTATGAATGTCATGATCGACCTCCATACCTTCTATCTTCTTACCTGGATCTGGATAGGGCTTGCCGTCGTCATCTTCCTGGTGCTCCTCACAGGTCGCATCACAGCCCCATACGGGCGTTACACCCGCGAGGGATGGGGCGCTTTCATCGGAAACCGTGCTGCCTGGGTGATCATGGAGATTCCTTCGTTGTTGCTGTTTTCCTTTTTCTTTCTGAGCGGTCCCGTGCCCCATGATGCCATTACCTGGCTCTTCTTTGCCATGTGGGTGTTCCATTATGCCAACCGCTCGCTCATCTATCCTTTCCGTACCCGTACCCGAGAAAAGAAAATGCCTCTTTCGGTGATGTTCATGGGAATGTTCTTCAACCTCGTGAACGCCAGTCTGAACGGGTATTACCTGGGTTATATCATGCCGGTGTATCCCGAAGGCTGGTGGAAAGACCCCCGCTTCCTGGCAGGCTTTGTCATTTATTTCACGGGGGTGGTGATCAACTGGTGGGCGGATGGCCGTCTGATCTCCTTGCGGCGGGATAATGGAAAGGAGTATGCCATTCCTTATGGGGGGATGTTCCGCTGGGTGAGCTGCCCCAATTATCTGGGAGAGATGATGGAGTGGAGTGGCTTTGCGCTGATGGCCTGGAACCTTCCGGCCCTGTCCTTTGCCGTATGGACGGTGGCCAATCTGCTGCCGCGGGCGCTCAATCACCATCGGTGGTATAAAAAACATTTTCCTGAATATCCGGCCGACCGGAAGGCGGTGTTCCCTTTTCTGCTCTGAAACTCATAAGGTGGGGGAATCATGCGGCATCTATTAGTCTTTGGGATCTGTGTCATGGTGAGCCTGCCCCTCACAGGACAACTGGATACGTTGGTTCGGGAGCCTCCTTCGCTGTTCCAGCGTATGGCTCGGAAAAAGGAAGTGAAGATACGCGAGGGCAAGCTCATGGTGACCCCTTTCCTTTCACCCGGCTATACCCCCGAGTTGGGGATGGTCTTTGCTGGGGGCGCTCTGTTCAGTTTCAAGACCGACAAAAAAGATCCCCTGATGAAAAGGACCTCTTTCCCGGTCTCCTTTTCCTATTCGAGCCGAGGAGCCATCGTCTTCAGTACGCTGCTTACCTCTTACTGGTTGCATGATCGCCTGCGGGTCAATGCCGACCTGTGGTACAAGGACATGCCCGACAACTACTGGGGAGTGGGGTACGAAAATGCTGCCGGCAAGGAGAAAAGCGACTCGCTCACGGCCTACGACCGCCGGTGGTGGTGGATCAATCCCCGCTTTCTGTTCCAGGTGTTCGACAATTTTTTCCTGGGGCTGAATCTCGATTACAACTACACTCGGGGAAGTCACCCCAGCCCAGGCGTGGCGGCCGATCCATACTATCAGCGATACAACGACCTCCCCCTCAATGGCGGCCTGGGTTTTATCGTCCGTTTTGATTCACGCGATGTGCCGGTGGATGCCCATGAGGGATGGTTCCTCAACTTTACTGCAACCTTTTACTCCCATTTTTTGGGAGGGGACAATGATTACCAGGTCTACCTGGTGGATTACCGTCAGTATGTTACGGTGGGCCATGAGGCGCAGGTGCTGGCCTGGCAGGTGAAGACACGCTTTGGCTCCGGGAGCATTCCGTATGGGGAGATGGCCCAGCTGGGCACCCCCTTCGATCTGCGGGGATACCTGTGGGGCCGGTATCGCGACCGCAACATGGCTTTTGTGATCGCAGAGTACCGTCACATGTTCTGGCGACGCACAAAACAACAACCCAGTAAAAGCGGTGTGGCCCTCTGGTTGGCGGGCGGGACCATCTTCCACGAATGGCGACGCACCACCAATGTCAACCGCTGGCTGCCCAATGGCGGCATCGGATACCGTCTCGAAGTGCAACCCCGCATGATGGCCCGTCTCGACCTCGGAATCGGAAGAAACTCAACGGGGTTTTACTTCAATTTTTACCAGGCCTTCTGAAGGATCTGCTCCGGCTATTTTTCTTTTTTGGCCAGGAATTGGGCGATGCCGTCGTGAGTGGGCTTGATGGCTTCCTCGCCCGGATGCCAGTCGGCCGGACATACCTCGCCGTGCTTCTCATAGAACTGCAGCGCGTCGATGAGCCGTAACACCTCATCGATGCTGCGACCCAGCGGCATGTCGTTGACCACCTGGTGGCGGATGATGCCGTCGAGATCAATGAGGAAAAGACCTCGATAGGCCTGCGGAATGCCCACAAAACTCACCTCACCGTCTTCGTCGTATTCATATTCCCCTGCCAGAACATCGTAGTTCTCGGCGATCACCAGCGACTGGTCGGCGATAAGGGGATATTTCACCCCCTGGATGCCTCCCTCGTGAAGCGGAGTGTTCAGCCATTTCCAATGGGAAAACTGCGAGTCGACCGAACAACCCACAACCGCAGTGTTGCGCTTCTCAAACTCCTTCATTCGTTCCTGAAAAGCCAGGATCTCTGTCGGACAGACAAACGTGAAATCGGCAGGATAAAAGAACAATACTACGTATTTCTTACCGAGATATTGATCGAGGGAGAAGTTGTCGACGATATCCCCTCCGTTGATCACTGCCGGTGCGGAGAATGTCGGGGCTTTTTTTCCAACTAATACAGCCATGATTCTTGTCTTTTTCGTTCAACTTATGCTTTGTTGTCGTAAAGATAGTAAAGATTTGGGTTACTTTTTAAGAAAAATGTCACAAGAGTAATCTAACGGAAGTCGATGATCTCGGGCCGGTGGGGGGTGAAGTTGTATGGGTTGAAGTTTTTCTCCCCGGAGAGCACGACGGTGCTGTAATAGGCACTGGCAGGGAGGACGGGGTAGTAGGCGACACGGATCTGAAAGGTGTTGAATATCAGGTTCTCATTGCGGATGCGAATGCCAAGGCCGAAGCCGGAGTAGAGTTTGCTGTAGGTGAACGGTTTCTCGGCGAGATCGATCACGCCAAGATCGGCAAAAGTAAAGAAAACGAAGCGGAAACCGAAGAAATAGTAGGGACTGAAAGCGACGGTCTCGGTTTTTACCGCCAGACGCCGTACGCCCCGCAGGCTGTCGCTGCGCAATCCCCGGATGCCGTAACGGTCGTTGAGTGTGAGCAACTCATCACTGTAACGGTTGATGCCTGTGGTGAAGTCGATGTTGATAAATTGCCGGAAATAGAAACGACCGAGAGGAAAAAGAGGACTGAAGTAGTCGGTACGAACGTTCACCACCCCCTGTTTGATGACCTCGCCGGTGCGGGGATGGAATCCGCCGGCCGTTACGCCGGCGTTCAGATATCCGAAACGGCGGAAATATCTTCCTGCCGTCACCTCGGCTCCCAGGTACCAGCGGTTCACGAACTCGTTCAGTTCATATCCCCCCGTGATCCCCGCCAGGATCCCTTCGGGGATGTCTTCCGTGGTGCCATAGTTGTAGATCAGGCTCGTCTTGTAGAAGCGGTCGGTGGAGACGGATACCTGGGCAAGGAAAAGCTGGTATTCCTGATACTTGTAATACTCGTCTTTTTCAAGATCAGGCCGGTTTGAGATATCATTGAAATGATATCGTCCCGAGAAAACGATACGTCTCCGTTTTTCGCTGTTGAGCAGGATCGACCGGGCATACCAGGCGTCATAAGCGCTGAAACGGATGGGAGAACGTACGGTGTCGTCGTTCAGAAATTCATGCGTGAAGACATAGGCGGCCTTCAGGCCCCCTGCGTTTGCCATGAACTGGCTCAGGAAGGGCCGCTGGAAGGAAGCACTGTAACTCTGTGTTCCGAAAGCATTGAGAAAACGCACATCTCCCGAGATGAACGAACCGAACATGTTGTCAAGCTTGTAGCGCCCGTAACAACCCAAGGGATCCTTGTCACGAAAGTTGAAAAGCATGCCGGCACGGATCTCATCGCCCAGCCCGAGAAAGTTCTTGTCAACCAGGGAAACTCCACCGGCATTGATCCCTTTGTAATCGAGATACCCCCCCAGGGAAAAAACATCCCGTGTGATGATTAGCACATCCACGGCATGGTCGCCTACCGGCACCAGCAGAAAACGGGCGTCGCGGATGTAAGGAAGATGCCGGAGCAGACGTTCGTTGTCGTCGATGCGTTGGGGGTCGACAGGATCCCCCGGCTCGAACAGTAGATTCTTTCGGATCGTCTGCCAACGGGTGGTGATATGTACTTTGTTCAGAAAATTCTTCGAGCCTTTGGGGGGAGGTAACAGGAGAGTGTCCCGGACAATGGCCCCAAAAGGGTCGAGGCGGTAATATCGGATGGTTCGGATGACCCAGCCCTCGTATTTCCGGTACTCGTCGAGTGAGGTGGGGAGGGCAGGCGCCTGCGTGCGCCCGGGCACAAAAACAAGGCGGTACAGACGGTTTACCCACTTCTTGCGGGAAGCCTTCACCTGCAGGGAATCATACAGTTGCCGGGAACGGTCATAGTTGCCTTTGATTTTCAGGACCGCTACTCCCGGCGGGACCACGATGAAGGTGTCCTTCTCGAAAACGACCAGCGAATCGTTGAAAAGGACCAGATCGTTCCTCTTGACGAAAAGGGTGTCTTGCGAAGCTTGCAACCGGGAGGGCGCAAAAAGATGGATCAGCGCCAGGAAAAAGAGGGAGTAGCCGGCCCCGTGCAGGTTCCGGAATCGAAAAAGGATGGCCGCACTATTCTTCCAGAACATCATCGGAATTGAACTGAAAGCCCAGCCGTTTGCCCGTCTGTTGAAGCGAGTTGGCCATCGTGGCCGAGATCTGCTCAACAGAGATGATCTTAACATTGTCGTAAGGAGGAACCAGCAAATCGAACTCCATGGAATAAAGAATCGCCCGCTCCAACACACTTTTCATGGCATCACGTGAGACCTTCAGGCGGCCGAACTGTTTGTAGTGGAAAGACGTCTGCCTTTTTCCCTCAACAAAGAAATGTTGCTCACGGTTGATGAAGATCCGTGCGATCAAATAGCCCAGATCCTGCATCCGGTTGTATTTGAAAGAGTCGGAAAGGAAATTGTAAATGTTGATGATCCCGCAATAGGAGTTAAGCGGATCTTTCTTTACGTATGGGATCTCCCAGATCTTGTGTTCCCGGTTGAACTCAAAGATATTGGTATGCATCCAGCAGATGATCATGTCGCCGGATACCTGGAGTTGGGCGGCGAACTTGCCGTAATCCCGGAAGTCGGGTACGATACGGGGATCCGGATCATGCAGGCGCCCTCTTACCTCATCGGCAAGATCCTTCATGGCCTCCTTGAGAAGGTTGAAGGATTCGGTGGTGTGGTCATAGATGAGCTGCTTCAGAGCGGCCTTGGTCTCAAGGTTCTCGACAATGCGTGGTATGTGTTCGTTTTTGCTCACGGCAGGGAGATTTCCGGGAAAAGTTGCTTAAAGATAAAAAGATATTTTCTTTTCCCCCTGTTACTGCCGGCCCGGGATGAAGGGCATCAGTAGGCGCGGGCGAACACCACACGCCGGTGGGAAGGACGGCCCGTCACCATGCATTTCCCCGGTTCTTCTTCTCCGTCGATGGGGATGATGCGGATGGTGGCCTTGGTCTCCTCCTTGATCTTTAGCTCGGTCTCGGTGGTGCCGTCCCAGTGCGCCAGGACGAATCCGCCCTTTTCGATCACCTCTTTGAACTCGTCGTAGGTGTCCACCTTGTGGATGTTGGCATTGCGGAAGTCGAGCGCCTTCTGGTAGATCTGCTGCTGGATCTCGTCGAGCAGAGTGACGATCTTGGATGTCAATCCTTCCAGGGGCATGGTCATTTTCTCCAGTATGTCGCGACGGGCCACCTCGGCGGTGCCGGCAGCCAGGTCGCGCGGCCCGAGGGCGATACGTACCGGGACACCCTTTACCTCATATTCGGCAAACTTCCACCCCGGCTTGTGGGTGTCACGGTCGTCATACTTCACCGTGATTCCGGCCTGCCGCAACTCTTCCATCAGCTTGCCGGCCACCTGGGAGATCTGGTCGAGCTCCTCCTTTTTCTTGTAGATCGGCACGATGATCACCTGCAGGGGGGCAAGTTTGGGGGGCAGGATCAGACCGTTGTCGTCGGAATGAGCCATGATCAGTGCGCCCATCAATCGGGTGGAGACACCCCATGAGGTGGCCCAGACATATTCCAACTTTCCGTTGCGGTCGAGGAACTTCACATCGAAAGCCTTGGCAAAGTTCTGGCCCAGAAAATGCGAAGTGCCGGCCTGCAGGGCCTTGCCGTCCTGCATCAACGCCTCGATGGCGTATGTGTCGATGGCCCCGGCAAAACGCTCGTTTTCCGATTTTACCCCTTTCAATACAGGCAGGGCCATGTAGTTCTCCGCAAAGTCCGTGTACAGGTCGATGATCCGTCGGGTCTCCTCGATGGCCTCCTCCTGGGTGGCATGGGCGGTATGCCCCTCCTGCCAGAGGAACTCGGCCGTGCGCAGGAAAAGTCGCGTACGCATCTCCCACCGTACCACATTGGCCCACTGATTGATCAGCAACGGCAGATCACGGTACGACTGGATCCAGCCCTTGTAAGTGTTCCAGATGATCGTCTCGGAAGTGGGGCGCACGATCAGTTCCTCTTCCAGTTTGGCCTCCTCATCCACGACCACCCCCTTGCCGTTGGGGTCGTTCTTCAGACGGTAGTGGGTCACCACTGCACACTCCTTGGCAAATCCCTCCACATGAGCCGCCTCCTTACTGAAAAAACTCTTCGGGATGAAGAGGGGGAAATATGCATTCACATGCCCCGTCTCCTTGAACATCCGGTCCAGTTGCGCCTGGATCTTTTCCCATATCGCATAGCCATGCGGCTTGATCACCATGCAACCTCTGACGGCCGAGTTTTCTGCCAGATCGGCCTTGATAACCAGGTTGTTATACCATTGGGAGTAATCCACTGAACGGGGCGTGATCTCTTTTGCCATGATCTTTGGTATAGTATTTGAACTTAAACGCAACAAAGAGATGCAAAGAAAAAAATTATCCTCGATAAATAAAAACAAGGAGGTCGTCATGAAAACAGCAAAAACATACCGGCAAAAAGCAGGAGCAGGGTTGTGGGTGCTGATCCTTTCCCTTTTCCTGTGGAACCTTCCGCTTGAGGGTGCTCCTCCGGGAGGATATTTCTCTTTCCACGCTTCCTTCCATGCAGGAAGTTATGTGCCCGCCGTCTCCTATACGGCGCGGATCCGCATGTTCGCTTATCCTTCGCTGAACGTCGGATACGTCTATGATCCGGTTTTTTACGACGATTACTGGGAACCCTACTACACGGAAGGATATTACGGCGGATGGTACGGCTATGGAGGCTTCTCGGTAACCTTCAGTTACGGGTATCCTTCCTGGTATGTATGGCATCCGGTGTGGTACTACCCGGTGTATTACATGCCGGTGGCAGTTGCGTGGTATGGTCCCTATTACAGCTATCATTACAGTTATCATTACAGGCCTTTCGGGCATAGACATTGCGGATATCGCCATCACTATGGCCCTTATTATGATCGCCGTTACTATACATACGGAAACCGCTCTCATGGATATGATGGGGAGAGAGCCATGGCTGTGCAGGGACGGTCGGCAGCGAGGCCGGTGGCAGCGGTCCGGCGCAGTATCGTCCAAGGGAGTTCCAGAGGGAATATGGCCCGGGTGAGTGGCGACCGTCGGAGTGATGCGGTCTCGCCGGCAGTGCGGAGAAGTTCGCCGAGGGTGGCCACCTCTTCGCGCCGGCTTGTCTCCCCCGCAACTGCCGTTTCAACTTCGGGCCATAGACGCGACCATGCTATCCGGAAAGGTCACCTCTATTCTTCCCCTTCTCCTGTCCACAGGACGGTACGGAATACTTCCGCTGTGCGGCAGCGGCCGACGCAGTCATCCCGCACGGTAGCCGGCAGAAGGAGTGTTCCCACAGTGAACCGTACCACGCCCGCATACCGCCATGCCGAACATCCGGCGCCTGCAAAGACAGCCTCAGCGGGACATCGTCCTTCCATCACCCGCCACAGCAGTGCCGCCTCCGGAAAGACAACAACTCTTTCCCGCCGCAGTGCCCCCGCTGCTGCTCCGACTACAGGCCCGAGACGCTCAGGTACCCGAAGAAGATGAACAATATTTTTTTAAATGATCCGGAAAATGAGGGCGATTGCCCTCATTTTTTGTATAAAATATGAAAGTTTTTTTACATTTACATCTGTATTGGTGAGATTCCCTTTTGTGGAAAGGTCTGGGAGAAGCAAGGGGGGGAAAGGAAATACTTTCAGGCTTTTTGGTATGAAATTTGCTCTTTCTCAAGCAGAGGACAACAAACAGGAGGAACGAACGATGAAAAAAATCTTTACATTACCGGCTTTCATAGGGGTTCTGGTCTTAGGCGGGTGTGCTTCAAGCGGCTACGTAGTGGATGATGTTTACTATGCCCCCGGACTGGAGCCTTCGTCCACCGTGGTGGTGCAGAACACCACCCCGTCGAAGAGTGCTTCTTCCGAGACGTCCGGGGATGAAATATTTTCCTCGATCGACGATTATTACCGCAACAACACTTATAATGAGGATACGCTCCAGGCCAGCGGGGCCGACCTGGTGAGCGGTGAAGGCAATGTGGTGATCAACAACTACGGGGATCCGACCCTTTCGTATGCAGCCCGGATCACCCACTTTTATCATCCTTCCATTGCTTTCGGGTACTACGATCCTTTTTATGATCCCTGGTTTTATGGTACGGGCCTCGGCTTTTCGGTAGGTTTTGGCTTCGGATATGGATATGGAGGCTATTACGGTTACTTCCCGCCTTATTACCCCTATTCGCCCTATTATCCTCCCCATTACGGTCCTTCGTTGCCTTATTATCCCGGCTATGGCGGATGTTGCTGTTGCTATGGTTCGCCGTACTACCCTTATTACAGTGATGTACATTACGGGAATGGGAGTTGGTACGGTCCGCGGCGGAGTGCCTCCTCGAACCGGATGAGCTATGCATCCAACCGCTCGCAGCATCCTTCGAAGAAAGCCGGTTATGTTCCGACATCAGGGGGTGCGGTCACGACGCCGGTGAGCACGGCTCCTGCAACAGGGACCGCCCCGGCGACGGCGGTCAACCGCCGGAGCGGTGCCCGGGGTACGGCCACGGCCACGTCGCAGAGTGGGGCGGTGCGTTCGGGTCGCGGCCGCAGTGTGGCGGCGGGCTCACCCGCCCGCACGACAAGCACGGTACGCACCTCAAGTCGTAACGCTACCAAGGTATATGCTCCGCGCCGTACCTCTACGCAGCAGCATACGGCCACTATGCGGACCACTCGGCTGTCGACGACGAAGAGTACTTCCGCCCGCGCCGCCACCGTCCGTAGCAGCAGCGCTACCCCCACCAGGAGGGTGAGCAGCAGCACCGGCACCCGTTCGTATGTGCCACGCTACTCCTCCTCCTCCAGAAACACTCGCTCGGCCGTGAGACCTTCCTACAACACTTCGCGCAGTGTGACCACCACCCGCAGCCGTTCTTATTCCTCGCCGGGGGTGACCAAGAAAAGTTACTCCTATCCCGTGAGAAGAAGTTCTTCCTCTTACAATGTGTCACGGAGGAGTGGCAGTTCTTCCTCGTCATACAGCACTTCCGGAAGGTCGTACTCAACCCCTTCCACCTCCCGCAGCAGCTCGAGCAGCAGCTCGTCCCGTTCGTCGGGGGGACGCAGAAGGTAAAGTGCCGAGCCCCGTCCACCCGTGAACGACCTCTGCTATTGTCTTTGGCCTGAGAATATTTCAGGTGAAACGATCAAATCGTGTCCGTACCGAAAAAATGAAAATCATGAAAAAACATCTTTTTCTCCCGGTCATTCTCTTCCTGGCGTTCACAGGATGGACACAGGCACAGAACGAAGAGGATGCACTCCGTTACTCTCAGCTTTTCGATGCCGGTGCCACAGCCCGATCCATGAGTATGGGAGGGGCCTTTGGGGCACTCGGAGGAGACCTCTATTCCATTCATATCAATCCGGCAGGATTGGGCGTCTTCCGTCGCAGCGCCTTGGCCTTCACTCCCACCTTTATGCACGATAAAACCTCGGCCGTCTACCTCAACAGCTATGATGACGATATCGAAAACCATTTCTCCATGGGAAATGCCGGAGGCGTATGGGCATACAATACCGGCCAGAGTGAAGGATGGGTCAATTTCAACCTGGGATTCTCCTATGCCAAGCGTACCGACTTCTGGAAGAACGTGCGTATCCGTGGTGTGAACGACCACAGTTCCATGCTCGACGATTTCGCCAACCGGGCAGACGGATATTCTGCCGATGAGCTCTATCCTTACGGGGAACTTCTGGCTTACAATACCTGGCTCATCGATACCGTCCGCGGAAACCCCCTTGATTACGAGACCGTGCTCTCTCAATACGGAGACCAGCCCAATTCAACTTACGGGGAACTGCAACGGAGAAGCATCTATACCAGCGGATCGTCCAACGAATATGTCTTTGCCTTTGCGACCAATTACAGTTATAAACTCTATGTAGGGGGAACCTTCACGATCCGTAACATCCAGTACGAAAGTTCGATGATTCATTCGGAAGATGACCGGACCAACACCATCTATGATTTCGATTATTTCGATTATCGTTACCATCTCCGTACGTACGGCAACTCATTTACCGGTTCACTGGGTACGATCATCCGGCCTGTACCGATCCTTCGCATCGGTGCTGCCGTCCATTTTCCCGGGGTGCTTCGCCTCCATGATTCCTATTTCGCTTCCATCGAGTCAGGTTTTGATACACCCGATCAGGACGGGAATAAAGTTTACCGGGATGATTCTCCGAACGGATATTACGATTACCGGCTGACCACCCCCTGGCGTTTTGTGGGTAGCCTGGCATTCCAGTATAAAACCTATGCTCTGGTAAGTCTCGACTATGAATTTATTGATTATCGTGGCATGCGGTTGCGGAGTATGGATGGCACCTACGACTTTAATCAGGAAAACAATAATATCCGGACCGCATACCGAGGGGCCGGCAATGTTCGTGGCGGGGTCGAAGTGACGCTCCGGAAATATGCAATCCGGGCGGGCGCCGCTTATTATGGAAGTCCTTATACCTCCGGAGAACTGAACAAAAACGCCAGTTTCATGGCTTATACTGCCGGTTTGGGATACCGCACGCGGGAATTTTCCATCGACTTGGGATACCGCTACATGACCCATGATGAGAACTATGTACTCTATCCCAATGACCAGGGTGATTATGCAGCTACTTCCTCCGACCGGCACCGCGTGAGCGCTACCTTTACGTTCCGGTTCTGAAAACAATGCCTTTTTCCAGGATCTGTGCCGTATCAGGACCTTCATTGAAGAGCAGATCGATAATGCTCAATCCTTCCAGAAAGCCGTGTCGGTCATCAAAGACTTGATGGTATACCGGATGCCGGAACAGGGGATCCTCGCGGTTCTTTTTAGGGTGGATCCTTTCCCTGTAGTCGAGATATGATGTTTCGTTTTCTTCGTGCACATATTTTTCCGTGAACCGGATCCGGCATTCAATCCCGATGGTTTGAAGAAGGGATTCCAGGAGCATAACATCGAGATCGAGCAGATAGCGGGTTTTTTTTCGGAAGATCGTTTCCAGTTCCTCAATGTAATACTCATAAAAGGGTGAAGACCGGTAGGCGGTGTGCAGTGCCCTGAGATGCAACCGTTGCCAGGGTACGTCATAGTCAATGCGTACATCCCGGATATGCACCTTATGGAAACTGCCTCTTTCCACAGGCACGGTGAGGATCTCTTTTCCGTTGGGTCCGGCGATGATGCAACGGTTGCGGTAGGTTTGTTTGATATAGTTCTCATCGTCCTCGATCCAGATCTCCCCGTTGATCAGCGCCTTGCTCATATACTGAAGAGGGGGGAGGTAAGCGGCGGAAAGAAGCACGCGCTTGTTTTGCAGATGTGCGGGTGGGGTCTTCATGGCTTTTCCGGACAACTTTGCCGGTTGATCATGCTGGCGAAAAAAGCGGCACCGAAACCGTTGTCTATGTTCACCACGGTGATCCCGCCCGAGCAGCTGTTGAGCATGGCCAGCAGGGCAGCCAGTCCGTTCAGGTTGGCGCCATATCCTACGCTGGTGGGGACAGCAATGATCGGGATGTCCAGGAGGCCGGCTACCAGACTTGCCAGAGCCCCTTCCATGCCGGCGATAACAATGGCCGCCGAGGCTTTTCGGATTGCGGGGAGATGAGCCGTGAGACGATGGATCCCGGCCACCCCCACATCGTAAAAGCGCTCGACCCGGTTGCCCAACAACTCCGCTGTTACGGCCGCTTCTTCCGCTACCGGAATGTCAGAGGTGCCGGCCGTGATCACCGCAATGGAACCGTCGTTTTTCCGGATCTCCTTACGCACGATGCTGATGATCCGGGCCTGCCGGTGATAGACCGCTTCCGGCGCGACAGCCCGTATCGCCTCGAATTTCTCCTCATCCGCTCGGCTGATGAGGATATTACGGTCTTCTCCCAACATCGCCTCTACGATGCCTATCAGATGCTCTGCCGTTTTCCCCTCGGCATAGATCACCTCCGGGTATTTTCTGCGGATCTCCCGGTGGTAATCCAGCTTGGCATATCCCAGATCACGGAACCCGAAATGGGTCAACTCCTCCAGGGCTTCATCCACACTCTTCTTTTTCTCCTGGATCTCTTTCAGGAGTTTTTTCAATTCTTCAGGGTTCATGCTTTTGGGATCCTTTTGTTGAATTTACCTGGTCAAAGCTTCCGCTGCGCAGGCCTACCAGATCAAGGGTCACAAAGTGATATCCTAGACTCTTCAGACCCTCCGTGATTTTTTCCCGTTCTCCGGGTTGCAGGATCTTTCCCATCTCTACAATGGGAATCTCCAGACGTGCCAGAGCACCATGATTCCTCACCCGCAGCCGGGAATATCCTCGTCCTCTCAGAAAAGTCTCGGCCTTTTCCACTCTTGTGAGGTTATTCTCCGTGATCCGGTGACCATAAGGAAAGCGTGTGAGCAAACAGCTGTTCGAAGGTTTCTCCCAGGTGGGCAGGCCTGCCTCCCGCGAGAGGGTGCGGATGGCTTCCTTGGTGAGTCCAGCTTCTGCCAGCGGACTGATAATGCCCAGCTCGTGCAACGCCTTCCGTCCCGGACGGTGTACCGTGAGGTCGTCGGCATGGGTGCCTTCCATCACGCAGCAGCGTCCCTCTTCCTCCGCCTTCTTAAGCAGTTTTGAGAAAAGCATATGCTTGCATAAATAACACCGCTCTTCAGGATTGTTCCGCAAAGCTTGGGACATCGGCAGGGATATCTTTTCGTGCGGGATATCATATTGCCGGCAAAGATCTTCCGCCTCGCCGACCTCATGTCGGAACATGTAAGGGGTCACCAACGTTACGGCCAGCATGCGATGGCCTAAAACCTGACGGGCGGCCCAGACAAGAAAAGTGCTGTCGGTACCGCCGGAATAAGCAATGAGCGGGTCAGGATGTTCTTCCAGAAAACGGAGAAGCCGTTCGTATGCCGCCTGAATGTCACTTCTTGTGTTCATGAAGATATCTTTCCACTTCCTCGCATACCTTGCGCAGGGGGAGCCCTTTTTCGCGGGCGATCCTCCGGCAGTCCTCATATTCCGCCTTGCGGGTGATCACTTCCTCGCCTGAGAAGGATTCTTTCACGCGTACCTTGCCCAGGGGGGTCTCCACCTCAGAAAACGTACGGGGCAGTGCCACCCTGCTGACCTCATTACGGCGATAGCCGATGGTGGTGCTCTCGCGCAGTAGCACGTCGCCCAGCCTCTCCGCATCGGGAGGAGTACAAAGGACCGACACCTGGGTGCCGGGACGGCCTTTTTTCATGATCACCGGTGTCAGGGTGACGTCGAGGGCACCTTCTTCAAACAACCTTTCCGTCAACCAGTCGTACCACTGGGGATCCATGTCATCCAGGGTGCATACCAGCTCTTCGAGGATCTCCTCAGGGAGGGGTTCGTGGCACGTTGTCGCCAGGAAGAGACGCAGCATGTTGGGACGCTGGTCGCCCGGATGATGTCCCAGACCATATCCCGTTGCCTCGATGGCGAAGGCCGGCGTGTCGGTCCACCGTGTGACCGTGGCCGCCAGGATGGCCGCACCGGTGGGGGTGACCGTCTCGAACGAAGCACCTCCCAGATGCACCGGGATGCCCCGCAGGATCTCCGAGGTTGCCGGCGCCGGCACCGGCAATACGCCGTGGGCGACCTCGACGAAACCGCTGCCCGCCTCTACCGTCGAGGCCCATACCTCGTCGACGTTCAAATAATGCAAGGCTATGGCCGCACCGACAATGTCGATGAGCGCATCTTCCCCTCCCACCTCGTGGAAGTGGATCTTCTCCGGAGCCTTGCCGTGAACTTTTCCTTCCGCCTCGGCCAGGATACGGAAGATCTTTTTGGCCATGGCGGTCACCCCGGGTTCCAGGCCGGCTTCATCGATCACCTCATGGATCTCCGCCAGCCGGCGGGCCGCATGCGTGGAATGTTTTACCTCCACATCTACCCGGGTCCCGCGGAGCGAATGCAACTCCTCCTTTCGGATATGGACTTTTACATTGGTGAGCCTCAGCTTTTCCAGATCCTGTAACAATACCTCTTCCGGTAAGCCCAGATCGATCAGAGCCGCCAGGTTCATGTCGCCACTGATACCGGAGAAACATTGATAGTAGAGGATCCGTTTCTTTTTTTCCATCGCCCCGTCGATTTCACACCTGCTAAAAATAATGTTTTTTGTGTGGTTTTGTACAAAAAAATTATCTTTAGGCCTATGGACCCATGATGTGATGAAAGATGAAAAGAAGAGATTTTTTTGTGAGGACGGCCGGTGCAGGGTTGGGACTGAGTGCATTGGCTACGATGGGAGGGTTGCAGCCTCTCCTGGGGAAGATGCCGGCAGCCGGGGATGTGGATCTGGCTGCTGTGCGCGGCGGCGAGCCTGATGTGATGTTCGACCGTGCCATCGCCGCGATGGGCGGGATGGGACGTTTCGTGAAAAAAGGCCAGAGAGTGGTGATCAAACCCAATATCGGCTGGGACGTTCCCCCCGAACGGGCGGCCAACACCAACCCCCTCCTGGTGAAAAGGATCGTCGAGCACTGCTTCCAGGCCGGCGCCCGCGAGGTGCTCGTCTTCGACAATACCTGTGACGCCTGGACAAAATGTTACCGCACCAGCGGCATAGAGAAATATGTGAAAGAGGCCGGCGGGAAAGTGGTGCCCGGCAACACGGAAAGCTACTACCAGGAGGTGGAAATCCCCCAAGGGATCAAGCTGAAAAGCACCAAGGTGCACGAGCTATACCTTGGGGCGGATGTGACCATCGATGTACCGGTGCTGAAACATCACTCCTCCTCCAAGCTGACCATCGCCATGAAGAACCTGATGGGGGTGGTGTGGGACCGCCGCTACTGGCACCGCAACGACCTGAACCAGTGCATTGCCGACTTTGCCACTTTCCACAAAAAGCCCGATCTCGTCGTGGTGGATGCCTACAACGTGCTGATGAAACACGGCCCGCGGGGAGTGTCGGCCAACGATGTGGTCAATATGAAAGCCCAGATCGTCTCCACCGACATGGTGGCTGCCGACGCTGCTGCCGCAAAGATGTTCGGCGTCGACCCGGCCACCATCCGGTATATCCGCCTGGCCGACCAAATGGGCGCCGGCACGATGGACCTCACAAAATTGAACATCAGTCGTATCAAGATCTGACAAAACACCATGAAGGTACATCCCCTGAAGACGATGAGGGTGGTCATCTCCCTCATCGTCCTCATCGTGACTTCGTTGCTTTTTCTCGATATCCACAGAATCATTCCCCAGGAATGGTTCCACACGATCCTGTGGCTGCAGTTCGTCCCCTCCCTGCTCAAGTTCTCTTACCTG
>JAMOUS010000213.1 GCA_027067975.1 Bacteroidales bacterium
ACTCCCAGTTCATGGGCAATGTCGAAAATCATATTGGCCAGGAGGTCGCCGTTGCGAAAGTGGTGGTGTGTCGAGATGGTCATGCCGTCGTGCAGGCCGGCACGGATGAGGGCTTCTTTCAGGGAGGCAACCCGTTTGTCCCCCTCGGAGGGATAATCGGCGCATGTGGGGATGCGCGGCGCATGCTTGCGGCCGGTGGGACGGTGCTTGCCTACCCCCTGGTAGGGGATCACCGGTTCTCCGTTGATGGTGGCCGGCACCATCCTGCCGGCGGCATTGCGGGTCCATTCTGTGGTGTTGCTCATCTCTTCCCGGTTTTATCGTTCATTCTTTTCATGGGTTGTCATACCTTCTGTTCCGGTGCGCTCGGCGAGTTGCAGGATGCGTTCGGCGCGCTTCACCACCGGCGGGTCGATCATCTTGCTGCCGAGGGCCACAACACCCAGCCCTTTTTCCCGGGCCTCGCGGAAGGCGTCCATGATCTTTCGGGCTTTTTCGACCTCTTCGGCAGTGGGGGAGAAGGCCTGCAGGATCGTCCGGATCTGCCGGGGGTGGATGCAGCCCATCCCTTCGAAGCCCAGGGCACGGGAGCGACGGGCGGTGGCAGCAAGACCTTCGGTGTCATCGACGTCGGAGAAAACCGAGTCGATGGGCTGGATGCCGGCGGCCTTGCAGGCATTCACCAGACGGGTGCGGGCGTAGAAGGTCTCCTCGCCCGCGGCTGTGCGTGCCACGCCCAGGTCGGCCGTAAGGTCTTCGAGGCCGATGGCCATGGCCGCTACCGAAGGAACCGCCCGCGCCAGCTCAAAGGCCCTCTCCACCCCCAAAGCCGTCTCGATGATCGGCATCAGGTGGACCGGCCGCTCTTCGCCGTTCTGCAAGATCTCCCGGATGAATGCATCTATCTGACGAAGATCGTCGGGATCCTCAGCTTTGGGAACAAGCACCATATTCACGTTGTGCGGGACCACCGCCTGAAGGTCTTCATATCCCATGGGCAGGGGATTGATCCGTACCATCCGCTCGGCACCATAAAGATCCACCTGCCGCAGGGCGTTACGCACCAGGATACGGGCTTCGTCCTTGCGGTCCGGCGCCACCGAGTCCTCCAGGTCGTAAATGATCCCGTCGGGTTTGTGGATGCCGGCATTGAGCATCAGCGCCGGAGTGTTACCGGGCAGGTAGAGACGCGTGATCCGGAAAGCATCTTTCGGAGTGGAATAACGGTTCTGGGGCAACATCTCGGGCAGGAAAGTGCGCTCTTCTTCCGGATTCAGCCGCTTCACGGCCGCCTCCAGACGCGCTGCCAAAACGAAATCCAACGAACCCGTGTCGTGGATCTCTACATATGCATCCTGGATGTCGAAATCATGAAGCACTTGGCGGACCAGTCTCTCCATCTGTTCGCCATACATGCTGTATACCTTGGAACGCAGGTTCACCTCGATGCCTCCGCCGTCCCGGATCTCCAGGGTGACCCGGCAGTCGGAACGCACCTTCTCTCCTTCGTTCCCTGTGGTTGTCCTGAGAAGCTCTCTTTTTTCCATGTCGCACGGTCATTTTTCCGTCCATAAAAATAGGCAAAAATGGAACTTTACACATTTTTTCTATAAATATGCATTCCAGATCAACGGTAAGTGGTGATATAAATCACCGCTTACCGGTAATGTAAATCACCAAGATTTTTGAAACCGTATGTTTTTTTTATATATTTTTATGATGAAGATTGCGAATAAAATATTCTCCCCCCAGAGATTGCAGGAATATCCGGCATGAGGGAGTTGTTTTCGATCGGATAATCGGGCCGGGCGGAAATGAGGAACTGCAAAGTCTGAAAGAAGAAGATGAGGGGAGGAGGCGGCAGGTAATCCATGCTGCCAGCGACAGAGGAATACTCTTGGCATTTTCTCTGAGAGAATGTCACTTTGAGCGATATCTGGAGGCAAAGTGCCGCTTTCCGGCGACGGCTGTGTGTCATGGAATGCGGGATGATGCTGAAACAGGATCGGTACAGTGCGAATGCCTTGCCGGGAATGGAAGGTTGCGTACATTTAAAATGATGTGCCTATGGCGAAAGAAAAACTTTGAATGACTATTATTGACTGACTATCAAACAACTAACTACTAACTAAAACTTTCAATTATGGAAACAAGAACCACTGCTTTCAAGGTGCTGAAAGAGCACGAGGTGCAATTTCTCAACACTCTTCTGGCCAAAGGAGGCCCTGATGAGCATGAGTACGACCTTTTCCTCGACTTCATCTCCCGTGTGAATGATGAGGGCGTGAAGGAGCTGCGCGAGGCGATCAAACCCATCATGAACGAAGAAACCATGATCGGGTTTGCTTTTGTGAAACCCTATGGGTATGCCGGCGACTTCAAGATCATCGACATGATTTACCAGAAAAAGGTCAATCCCGATCCTCGCTTCACAAAATGGGACAAGTGGTATCATGCTCAGCACGCTGCCAAAGCAGTGAGAAACCGCAAGGAGTTCTTCAAGAGTGTCCTGGCGGAGCTGGACGAAGGTGCCGATCATCCCAAAGAAGTGTTGATCCTGGGAAGCGGTCCTGCCACGGATGTTTATGAATACCTTACCGATCATCCCGACAGCGGACTGCGTTTTGATCTGATCGATCTGGACCAGCGGGCCATTGATTATGCCAAGGAAAAGAACGCCCGCTTCCTTGACCGGCTCAACTTTATCCGGATGAACGTGTTGCGTTACAAGACGCACAAATTCTATGATCTGATCTGGAGTGCCGGCCTCTTCGATTATTTTAAGGAGAAACACTTCATTTACCTGCTGAGAAAGTATATGCCTTATGTGGCAGAAGGAGGGGAGATGATTATCGGCAACTTCTCCGACGAGAACCCCTCGACGGGTGGTATGCACTCCATCCTGGAATGGCACCTCAATCAGCGTTCTCCGGAGGAGCTCGTTTATTATGCACTTGAAGCAGGTGCCAAGCGCCAGAACATTTATGTCGATAAAGAACCGCTGGGTGTCAACCTTTTCCTGCGTGTGAAAAATCCGGCCAATCCTTTCAAAAATCCTGAATCTTTCATATCTTGGCTCACTGTCAACAATAACTGATATGAATGATTTTCAGGCGTAAAGGAAGCCACTTTCTGAAAAAAGAGGATGAAGCTTTGGGCATTGCCATGAAGCTTCATCCTCTTACTTTGCGGTTTGTCGACGACCAGGCTTATCTGGAAAAGGAGTACAGGGATTTTTATTTCCGGGAGTCGGTCAATATTGTGCGGGTCACCTTTTTGTTGGCCCTTTTCTTTTATTTGATCTTTGCCTGGCTGGATGCGGCCATCACCGCACCATTGCCCCCCGAAGAGGGTCTGCCGATCAAACATTACCTCTGGACCATCCGTTTCGCGGTGGTCGGACCTTTTCTGCTCTTTCTTTTCATTTTCTCCT
This sequence comes from Bacteroidales bacterium, assembly GCA_027067975.1. Lineage (GTDB taxonomy): Bacteria > Bacteroidota > Bacteroidia > Bacteroidales > VadinHA17 > DRPN01. Next base: position 3,434 of record JAMOUS010000213.1, read on the forward strand.
ATTACCCCGCTTTTAAGAAATATTTCCAGCTGCTGGTCGGACTTTCCATGTTCGTCGCCGGCCTGGGGATCATCTGTATGGTCTACCGGGTGGCACAGATCGGTGTCTATACCTATTATGCCGGCTTGATGCTGGTGTTCATCTTCGGGTATACTTTCGTGCGGGCCAGGATCGTTTCGGCAACGATCGCCGGATGGTCACTGGTGATCATCTACGAGATCGTAGCCTATTTCCTTACGGATACGCCCGAGATCGAACGTGTGAACAACAACTTTTTTTTCATTTCGGCCAACGTGATCGGAATGGTGATCTGCTATTCCCTCGACAAGATCAACCGTCGCGACTTCTTTATGCGTAAACTCCTCGAGGTGGAACGCAACAAAGTGAAGGCCGCCAATGAGATGCTGGAAGAAAAGGTGCGGGAGCGTACCCGGCAACTGGAAGAGACCAACAAGGAACTGAAGAAAGAGATCGAACTCCGAAAACAGTACGAGAAAGAACGGGCCAAACTCGAAGCCCAACTGATGCAGTTGCAGAAAATGGAGACCATCGGCACCCTGGCCGGCGGGATCGCTCACGACTTCAACAACATCCTTACGCCGATCCTGGGATATACCGAGATGGCCCTCGAAGAGATCGAAGAGGACAGCACACTGCGTTTCGACATCGAACAGATCAACCATGCGGCCTTGCGGGCCAAAGACCTGGTGAAGCAGATCCTTACCTTCAGCCGTCAGATGGAGGTGGAGAAAAAACCTTCCGACCTGAAGGAGATCATCGAAGAGGTGCTCAACCTGGTGAAAGCCTCTCTGCCCAAAAACATAGAAGTGATCACCGACCTCGATCCCGACTGCGGAACGGTCATGGTCGATACCACCCAGATCCACCAGGTGATCATGAACCTTTGCACCAATGCCGCCCACGCCATGACCCCCGACGGCGGAACCCTTACCATCACCTTAAAAGAAGAAGAGTTGGATGCCGAAAAGGTGAAACGGCTCAACAAGATCACCCCCGGAAAATATGCCTGCATCTTGGTAAAAGATACCGGTATCGGCATGGACAAGCAAACGATGGCCCGTATCTTCGAACCTTTCTTCACGAAGAAAGAGGTGGGGGTGGGCTCCGGCCTGGGCCTGGCCGTCGTCCACGGTATCATCAACAGCTACCGCGGGGCCATCACCGTCGATAGTGAACCGGGAAAAGGGACCGAGTTCAGTATCTATATCCCCCTCTTCCAGGAAAAACAGGAGATCGAAATACCCGAAGAATTCCTCAAGACCGGCATGGAACGGATCATGTTCGTCGACGACGAGGAGGAGATCACCTTTATCGGAAAGAAAATGCTCGAAAGCCTCGGCTATTCCGTGACCATACGTACCGATGGAAACCGTGCCTTCCAGGAGTTTAAACGCCATCCGGAAGATTATGACCTGCTGGTCACCGACCAGATCATGCCGGGCCTGCTGGGAACCAACCTTGCGGCCAAGTTCCGCCAGCTTAACCCCAAATTGAAGGTGATCATTATCACCGGGGCCAAAGAGTCGATCAATGAAAAGATGCTGGATGATTACCAGATCGATGAGCTGTTGCTGAAGCCGTTGAAACTGAGCGAGTTCAGTAAAGTGATCCGGGATGTGTTAGATAAAAACCGCAATAAAAAAAATTGAATCATGGCTAAGATCATTGTAATTGACGACGAACCTTATATCCTCTTGATGCTGAAGAAAATGCTCGAAAAAGAGGGTCATATTGTGGATATTGCCACAAATGGGGTGGAAGGGATCAATCTGTATCACCAGCATGGCGCCGACCTGATCATCACCGATATTGTGATGCCGGAAAAAGAGGGCCTCGAAACGATCATCAACCTGCGCAGCGAGAATCCTCAACTGAAAATCATCGCGATCTCAGGAGGAGGAAGGGTCGACTCGCGGGAGTACCTCCATTCCGCCAAATTGT
>JAMOUS010000214.1 GCA_027067975.1 Bacteroidales bacterium
CGCAGGTCTCCGGAGTCTTTGAATTTATCGCCCTCCGCGGAAAGCTGCTTGAAATGCTGAAGATCGAAGCGATCGATCTGATCAGGAACCAGATCAAAGTGTTGCTGTATGGACTGGAATGTAAGAAAAATACTTGAAAGGAGAGGATGGATCCCTCTCTGGCTGTTGTTGGCTGCCCACCTGCAAGCAGGAGACGGGGACACCCTGCTCAACTGGTATGTCCGTCAGGGACTGGAGAACAATCTGGCCCTGCAGCAAAAGAATGCCGACTACCAGAAAAGCCTGAAGGCTCTGGAGGAAGCGCGTTCGTACTTTTTTCCGGCCCTTTCGTTCAATGCCCGGTATTCATTGGCCGAAGGAGGCAGGACCATCTATTTCCCCGTGGGGGATATGATCAATCCGGTTTACCGGACGCTCAACTACCTGACCCATACCGAACTGTTCCCTACGGACATTGAGAACCAAACCTTTCGTTTCCTGCGTCCCCATGAACAGGAGACCAAACTGGAACTGGTACAGCCGCTTTTCAATCCGGAGATCCTTTACAATTACAAGATCCGCAAAGAGCTCACGGGGGTGGCGCGGGCCGACCGTGATGCCTACCGGCGCAACCTGGTGGCGGATATTAAGAAAGCCTACTACACTTACCTGAAAATGCTCCAGATCGACCGGCTGGTGGCAACCACCCGCAAGGTTCTCCAGGAGAGTGTCCGTCTCAACGAAAAACTTTACGAGAACCAGAAAGTGACCGTGGATGTGGTGTATCGTGCACGGTCGGAGCTGAGTCGTTTTGAGCAACATGCCGCCGAAGTGAAAAAGAACCTGGAAGCAGCGCGTACATATTTCAATTTTCTGTTGAACCGGCCCCTTGATGACACCATCCTGGTGGGAGGGGAACCGGACCTCCCGCCGTTGTTGCCCGATGCTGAACGCGATAAGATGATGGCCTTACAGAACCGTGAAGAGGTGAAACAACTCGATCATGCGCTGCGTTCGCTCGATTACCGTCTCAAGATGCACCGTAACGAGCGTCTTCCGGTACTCTTCGCAGCGGTGGATTACGGTTTTCAGGGGGAAAAGTACCGTTTTGATCTCGATCATGACTTTACCCTGGCTTCGTTCGTTTTGCGGTGGGATCTGTTCGAAGGGATGCAGAAGAAGGCAAAGGTGGGGCAGACCCGTTGGGAGATCGACCGCTTGCAGGCACGGCGCGACGAACTCAACCGGCAGATCTCCCTGCAGGTGGAGAATGCCTGGAATACCCTCGTGGCGAGCAGGAAAGCCATGGAAGCTGCAGCCGAAGAAGAGGTGGCCGCTGAAAAGGCCTTTCGCGTCGTGGCCAAAAAATATGAGCTGGGAATGGCTCGCTATGTTGAGTTCTTGGATGCCAGAACCAATATGACAGGAGCCCAGCTGCGCAATATCATCACAAAATATGATTATTTGATCGCCCTGGCCGATTACGAAAGGGTGACCGCTACATATCACATCAAATGAGGAAGAATGATGGGAAAACGTTATGTTCCTGACCGGACCGTCCGTTCCGGAGCCTTGATCGTTCTTGGCATGATCATGATCTTGGTAAGTGGCTGTAAAGGGATCAGGAAGATGCCGCCGGAGGTATCCCGGCAGGGAGTATCTCCCCTGCCGGTGAAAGTGGTACGGGTGGAGGAGCGGATGCTGACCGTACCCGTACGCGCTACAGGGCACCTTGAAGCCAAAGACCAGATACGACTGAGTTTTAAAACGGGTGGGATCATCCGAACGATCCCCGTGGAAGAGGGTGTGAGGGT
>JAMOUS010000215.1 GCA_027067975.1 Bacteroidales bacterium
CGCGCCCCCTCATAGCCGTCGGCCGCCTCACCGGCCACCGCCACCTGCGGCACCTCCTCCAGAAAAGTACGGATCACCTCCCGAGCATTCTTCTCATCGTCTATGATTACGGCTTTGTACATCGTTGCCGACGGTTATGCCTGTCGTTGTTCCCGATTGCCCCCCTGCGGGATCCGCAAACGTACCTCAAAGGTATCCTCTTTCCGGATGATTTGCAACAAGTCGTCACGGCCGTAGATCAGGGAGAGACGTTTCCGTATGTTCCTTAGACCGATGCCCTGACCCTGCGGCACCGGTGCCGCAGGGTCATAACTGTTGACCAGGGTGATCACGGCATATCCCTCCTCTTTTTCACAAAGAAAACGGAGGAAACTCTTGTCCCCTCCCTCATAGTATGCGTACCGCACCGCATTCTCAAAGAGGGGCTGCAGGATCATCACGGGAAGGATCATCGCCTCACATCCCTGCTGCACCGTCTCGCGGTAGTTCCACCGCTCTTCAAAACGGATCTCCTCGAGGTCGAGGTATAGGCGGATCTGCTCCATCTCCCCCCGGATGGTGGTAAACTCCTCTTTCTCCTGCTCCAGCACATTCCTCAAATAACCGGAAATCTTGACGAGTATCTCCCTTGCTTCGTCCGGCCGTTGCAGGATCATGTTCCCGAGATTGTTGAGGGTGTTGAAAAGGAAATGGGGGTTGAGTTGGCTCTTCAGGAACTGCAGTTCCGTTTCCCGTACCAGGGCTCTCATCTGAGCCTCCTGTCTCTCATTTTCTTTGAGTCTTTCTTCGGAGAGGAACAGATAATAAACGAACAGGGTGATCACCGCCATGAAAAAACCGGCGGCAGCCTGCCAGGGCAGGATGTTCACGAACAACTGGCGGGGATCCAGCTCTTCCGGCAGGAAGAGGGGCATGGCCAAAAATGAAAGGGAGAGCCAGACCGCTTCCAGAAAGAGGATGAAGGCCAGCCATGTAACGAACAGTGTGCCGGTACCTGTGTAGACGGCATAGATCGCCCGAACCGGATACCACGAGAGGAGGCTCAGCAGGATAAAGAAAAGGTTAACGAAAAGGCTCACAGCCATCACCTCCTGCCGTGACAAGGGCAGAAATGTACTCAGCAGGTATATCTGCAAAGCGATGACCATCGCCCATACAGTAAAATAAGGGAGAAAAAGCCGCCTGTTGTCGAAGAAAGGATGATCCATCATAATGTCTTACCCCATGATCTCGCCGCCGCCCAGGATGACGACTCCCTTGATTACGAGGGCTTTCCCCGGCTCCTTGGGGGTATGCGGGTCGGGCAGCCGGTTGTCGGTGAACCCACCCAGAATAGAGGTCACCTCCGGCTGCACCTCCCACTGAGGGGGTACGGTCAACTTGACCCCGCCAAAGAGGGTGACCACCTCCAGCACGTTGGTGCCGGGAGCCAGTTTTGCCTGCCGCAGGTCCAGCTTGGTGCCCCCCATCAGCGAAAGAATACGTCCGCCGCGGAAGTTCTGCGAGGTGATCACCTTGTGGTTGCTCCCCAAGATCGAGAGTTCATCGATATAATCTCCCGGCGCCAGTCCTTCCTGTCCGTGATAACGTGCCTGTCCCGACATACGGATCAGGAGCACCAAACCACCGGCGATCATGACCACCGGCCAGAAGATATCCCGTCCCGACAGGGGAACCTGCAACCGGTCGAGCAGGAAGAACACCCCTCCCACCAGGAGCAACACCGCCCCCACCGACCGGTTGTTGCGGGAAAAGAATAGCACCAACCCTATAACCATCAGGATCACCTCCCATGAGAAAAAATGAATATAAAAACGGGGGGGCAGAAAATGTAGGTTTTTGCCCAGCCATAAAAAACCGAAGAAAAGCAGTACGACACCCAGGACCACCCTGGAACCCGACTCATGTTGCGGATGTTGCCGATCTTTTTCCATTGTTTCAGAATCAAAAGGATTAGGATTTCAAAACCAAACATAAGGAGGAAAGTGCTCCCGGACAACGAAAAATCGGCCAACAGACGCTGCGGGTCGGCGAACAGCACAGGAACCTGCCTTTTCAGCACATAGCACATGTTTTCAATCCGGTAGCATATTTCAATTTCAGGTATTCTTTGAGCGCCTCCACATATTCCTCAAAAGCTTTGCTGCCTTTCTCCGTGATACGGCAGGTGGTGAGCGGGTAATTCCTGCGGAAGCTTTTCTTCACATCGATATAACCGACCTCCCTCTGCATGTTGATCTGCACGCTGAGGTTGCCGTGGATGGCACCCGTCTGTTCGAGCAGCCAGTTGAACTCGGCCGACTCCACCCCCACCAGCAGCGAGACGATCTTCAGCCGCAGCTCGGAATGTAGCAACGGATCCAACTGTTTAAACATGGCTGTCACGGTTATACCGGTTCTTCAGAATATATCCGGGCACAAGGTAGGCTACCACAATGGAGGCCCCTACCACCGGGAACGAGTACAGATCCGGCACATAGAGAACGACGATGGCCAGAACCCAGGCCAGGGTACCGCCATAGATCAGCGGCCGGAAACGCAAAAGTCCGCCGGAGAAAAAAGTGGCCAATCCATAGAGCGAGATGATGAGGGAATCGGCAGCCCGCCACGGGATCACCCCCGTGCCGGCCATATACAACACGATCACCAGCACCATGAAAAAAGCCCGCAAGAGGTAGATCATGGAAGTGTCGAACCAGGTCATCACCCGGGCCTCTTTACCTTTCCGATACCCGACAATAACGGAGACCACCATGCCTGCCGCCATCAGCACCGGCCAAGGCAGCCAGGCCTTGTCGTAATTCATCTTCATCAATATGAGATTCAGGATGCTCGCCGACAGCATCAGCCAGCCCCAGAGAAGACAATAGAATCCGTTGTCGCGGATCCCGGAGCGTGAGTTCTCGATCATCTCGGTGATGATCTTCAGACTTTCCTGTTCTGTCATTTTTGTTTCCATTTTTGTTTCCATTTTTGTTTCAGTTTATAACATTATTTCCTTACAAAACCGCCATCCCCGAGTGTGAGACGCAGATAGAAACCCGACATACCGACCGCCGGCGCCCCTATCAGCCGATCATCCAGCATCCCGTTTTTTCCGCCGGTATCCAGAATATACCCCGCTTTCATGCCGATCGACCATCCGCCTTTCTCCCCGTCATCATGCTCTCCTCCCACAAACCCGTCGACGCCAATGGGAAAATTCAGCATAAAAACCGCCGTGCGTCAGCAACGACTGGTGTGCAGGATCCCTGAGCACCTCATCAAAACGGGCCGGAAGAGCGTCCTGTCGGTGATCAGCACCGACATGTCCCCGCCACCGATCCCGACCAGAGGATATGCAAAAACAGCCCCCTTTTTCAGGATCATATAACCGACATACATAAAACCATACCCTCCGGAAGAGGCAACACCATACCGGTCGGCAGAAGAAGGAGAGGAAATCACACCACCCCCTTCACCACCCATAATCACATTGCAGCAGACATAATGTCCCCCGCCACCCAGAAAAAAACACCTTCAGCCATTCCAGGCATTCCCTGAGCCGAAAACCGGGTATTGAGGGCCGTCACCTACAACCGCTCTTTCGGAATGCAGTTCGGAGTAATGGGTAATCTTTATTATGATCTCCGTGAACAGGACACGATCTCACCCACCTCCAGCACCAGTTTTTTGGGAGTATTTTCACCAACAAGACTTTCTTCACGGGAATTTTCAATCGTTCCTATTTCAGGGAGGATCGCTGGCGGCTGAAATCCGCGATCGGCTACGGCAACATTCGTTTCCAGACCTTTGTGGAGTTTCCGGAAGGGATCCCGCAGGTGTGGACAGAAGACAGCAGTGGTGTTTTCATTGATTACAGTGCGAAACTGGCCTTCGTTCACGGAGAGATCTCCCGCCGTGTCGCCAGGGATCTGTACATGGGGTTCCGGCTCACCTACAGTTATGTGAACACGGAGTTCGATGCCGCGCTGATACCCCACGAGGTGCTGCACCTGTTCGGGATGGGGCTGGTGGTGTGGAGTATGACCGTCGCGACAACGTCTTCAGTCCGACGAAAGGCTTTCACGCCCGCGCGCGTAATTTCTTAAGAAGCTGGGTTCATCGCAGACCTATCACCGGGTCAATTTCGAAGCGAACCAATATTTCCGGCTGGGAGCACGCTCCACGCTGCTGGCCCGACTTTATGGAGCTTTCACGGTAGGCGACTCAATCCCCTTTAACGGTAAGAACGTTGTAGGACGGAACGACCTGCGGGGATACACCGACGGGCGTTACCGCGCCAACCAGGTGTACGACCTGCAGACGGGATACCGTCAGAGCTTACATAGCCGTTGGGGCATGGTGGCCTTTGCTGGGGTGGCCGTGGCCACCGACGACCGCCATGGCAGCGGGCTGCTCCCCGCCGCCGGCGCCGGCCTGCGTTTTAAGATGATCCCCTCACGCAATATCAATGTCGGCATCGACGGTGCCATCGGAAAAGACGACTGGGGCATCTACTTCCGCATCGGTGAAGCTTTCTCCCGCTAAACTCCTACACTTTTCAAGGCCTGTCTACCTACTTGACACACACTTACCGGGAAGGTGCACAAAAAAGGATCCCGGCCCCTTCCGGAGCCGGGATCTCCTCCTAACCCAAACCTCAACCTATGAAACCTGCGGATCGATCTTTAGTCTTTGTTGATGATCTCCTCATATTCCTCCTGCGTCAAGATCACCGGCGAATATTCCACGCCGCGCACCTTGAGGTTCCAGACGAAGGCCCGCAGGTGAGCCTCTGAACCGGCGCGCAGATTGTTGTACACTTTGGTGATGTCCTGGTTGTCGATGTAGCTTTCCAGCTCTTCGTCCAGGTCGTTGATATCCACCTCCTCAATGAGGGCACCCACTTTCAGGGCTTCGATCTCGCTGACACTGCCGTCGGCCGTCAGCTGGTCATACAACTCCTGGAGGTCGTCGTTGGTAAAAACCCCGTAATCGTTGTCCCCCACCGGATCGGTCAGCTCATAGCGGTCGATCAGCAACAATACCGCGTTCATGTGCGCCTGTTCGGCCTTGGAGATGTTGTCGAAGGTGCGGATCCCCCACTTGTCGTACAGGTAGACATACACATCACGCGCCAACTTCTCCTCTTCCCGCATATAGGTGATGCCGATGACCTCAGAGTCGCTCAGTTCCTCCATGGGGAGGCCGGAGATGCAGGTGGCCGTCGACGTGTCGGTGGTCACAGCCTCGTCGGCAGCCGACACCGGCGCCACGTCCTCTTCGCCATTGAACCCACTGTCACACGAAGTAAATCCCATCATTCCCATCATCACCAGGAATAGGGTCCCGAACATTACATTTCTCTTTTTCATCGCTCTTGATTTTATTGGTTATTGATTTTTTCTTGCGTCGTCATTTATTGGACACGGCGTGATCCCTTTCTATTTCGCCCGGCCGTTGTATCATTTTGCCGAAATGTTACAAGATCCTTCCCATCCTGCCATTTTTGATCTTCAGCCTTTTCTTTTTCGCTATTTCGCGGAACTTTTTTAACTTACCCACAACCGTTCCGGGGGAGGATGAGGAAGGCAGCTTATCTTTTTGTGTTTCTGGGATGGGGCATGGCCTGGGTCATGCCGGCACAAACTTTTATGCGTATGGGAGCAGATGATCGTACGGACGACACGCTTCGCTGGCCGCATCCCCGTTTTTCCGAGCGGGCGGAGGAGCGGCGGCGGATGGTGGAAGAGCAGATCGCCGGCGATCCGTACATCCCTGTGCGGGACAAGCGGGTGTTGGCGGCGATGGAGCATGTACCCCGGCACCTCTTCGTGCCGGAAGAGTACAGGGAAGAGGCTTATGAGGATCATCCTTTGCCCATCGGTTACGGGCAGACCATTTCACAGCCGCTGATCGTGGCGCACATGACCCAGCTGCTGCAGGTGGAGGCGGGCGACCGCATCCTCGAGGTGGGCACCGGCAGTGGTTACCAGGCGGCGGTACTGGCCGAACTCACCCCTTACGTCTTCACCATCGAGATCATCCCCGAGCTGGCGGAACAGGCACGCACCACCCTCCACCGTCTCGGTTACACGACGGTCAAGGTAAAATGCGGCGACGGCTATGAAGGATGGCCCGAACATGCCCCCTACGACGGCATCATCGTCACCTGTGCCCCCGAGGCCGTCCCACAGCCGCTCATCGACCAGCTCAAACCCGGCGGACGCATCGTCATCCCCGTCGGCCCTGCCGGCCGTACCCAATGGCTGTTCGTTATGGGAAAGACCCCCGAAGGCAAACTGGTCCGGAAAAAAGAATATCCCGTTGCCTTCGTGCCCATGACCGGCAAGGCCGCAAAAGAACATTGAAAGGAGAAGAACCGGTACACCCCGTCACGAACGGACCGGACAAAGATCCTATCGTTTCAGCAAGCCCCTATGCCTTGACGGTTCCGGGAACACCGGAGGCATATCCGTACAGGGAGTAATAAAAGATGTAGAGGTAGGCGACAAGGGGGACGATCATGGCCAGTGCCATGCTGTCGCTCTGTTCGCCGATCCATCCGGTAAGGGGGGTGAGCAACGCTCCTCCGATAATGGCCATCACCAACACCGACCCTCCGATCTTGGTACGGGGGCCCAGTCCTTTAATGCTCAGGGCAAAGATCGTGGGGTACATCAGCGACATGAAGAAACTGGTGGAAAAAAGTGTCCACATCCCCACCCATCCCGGGAAGAGGATGCTGACGGTGGTCAGCACGATATTGATCCCGCTGAAGATCTCCATCAGCCGGGGCGGCGCGACAAACCGCATCAGCCAGGTAGAGAAAAAACGTCCCAGTCCGAAAGCCACCAGCGTACCGGTAAGCAGATATCCTGCGATCTTCTCGGCCGACCCGGTATATTGCTGGACATACACGATGAAATAGCTCCAGGTGGCGACCTGTGCGCCCACATAGAGGAACTGGGCCACCACCCCCTTCAGGAAACCGGGATACTTCAACAGATCGGAAAAACGGGCCTGCTCCTGCCCCGCGTCGTGTTCCTCCTCCCGGAACGAGGGGAAAGGGGTGCGCAGGATGAGTACGGCCCATACAAAGGCGAACAGGGCAAGTCCCAGATAAGGTTTGATCACACGCAGGGTTTCCTGCCTCAGGAAAAGCTCATAGGTGCCTCCGGCTTTCATCCGGGCGATGGCGGCCGCATCCGGTTCGATGCCGGAGAAGATAAAAAGGGTACCGATCAATACGCCCACCACCGATCCGATGGGATTGAAAGCCTGCGAGAGGTTGAGTCTTCTTTCCGATGAACTCTTCTCCCCCAGCAAGGCGATAAAAGGGTTGGCGCCGGTTTCCAGAAAGGCCAGGCCGGAGGCGATCACAAACAGGGCCAACAGGAAAAAGCCATACGTGCCCGCATAAGCGGCAGGCCAGAAGAGCAGACATCCCATGCCATACAACAACAACCCGAAGACGATCCCACTCTTGTAACCGTACTTTTCCATCATGAGGGCGGCCGGCACCGCCAGCAAAAAATATCCCAGATAAAATGCCGACTGGATCAAACCGGCCTGGAAGACCGTCAGTTCCAACGACTTCATGAACTGCTTGATGAGAACCCCGTTGAGGTTATTGGGGATCCCCCACATAAAAAAGAGGGTTGTCACCAATAGAAAGGGAAGGAAATACCCCGGAGCGACCAGGTGTTTTTTGGGTGAGTGTTTCATCCGTTCATTCTTGGGGGGACGACTTTCTCTCTGCGGGTCAGGCCCGAGAAGGAAATCTCTTTCAGGCCTTTCCCGGCTTTTCGGGCGACCTCCAGCAGATATCTCGTCTGCCCGGCGGGCAGCAGTTCCTCCTCTGCCAGGGGCCAAGAAATGCCCAGCTTGCGATATTTCGTGGTACACATGTTGTTGAACCCCAGCAACTCCCACCGGCTGATCATCCCTGAAAACTCCTGCGCCAGGAAATCCCCGATGGCATAGATGTTCTCCTCCGTATCCGTCATGCCGGGGATGAGGGGTGTACGGATCCACACTTCCGTCTTGAGGTTTCTTTCCCGGATGTAATCCCTCATCACAAACAGATTGCGAAGGATGCGTTCATTCCCGGCCCCTGTAAAGACCTTATGCTTCCGGGAATCCATCTCTTTCAGGTCGAACAGCACCAGATCCGTCAGCGGCAACATTCCCTGCAGGTGTTCCGGAGGCACCATTCCACAGGTATCGAGAGCAAGGTGGAACGATCTCTCTTTCAGCTTTTTCGCCAGTTCTTTCAGAAAATCCACCTGCAACAACGGCTCGCCGCCGGAGAAGGTCACGCCGCCCCCGGCTCCTTTGATGAACGGTTCGTCTTTCACGATCCGTTCATAAAGTTCCTCCACCGAATATTTTTCTCCCGCTGTCTTCAGGGCTTCGGCAGGACAAACCTCCACACACAGCTCACAGGCGATGCAAGACTCCCGGTCAATGATGTAATTGCTTTCCCGGTTGAAAGAGATGGCCTTGACGGGGCAGACCATTTCACAGGCGTGACATCCGAGACATTTCTCCGCCTCCCATGTGATCTCCTGCTCCTTGCGGATGGTCTCGGGGTTGTGGCACCAGGCACACCGCAGCGAACATCCTTTGAAGAATACGGTGGTGCGCATTCCCGGGCCGTCATGCGCCGAAAGGGAATGAATGTCAGTGACGAGCGCCTGCAGTGCCATACCTCAGAGGCTCTGATAGTTGACACGCTGGACAAACTCCTCCTGGAACTTACGGTCCATCACCACAAAATGGGCCGAGTAGCCCGTCACCTTGACGACGATGTTCCTGTATTTAGGGTTTTCCGGATCTTTCATCGCCTGCTTGAGGGTATCGATATCCAGGACATTCAGGTTGATCTGCACGCCTCCCATCTCAAAAAAGTTGGTGGCGAACAGTTCCACAAGGGTTCCGCGGTCCTGGTCATCGGGGAAGAAGCTGGGGTGGAGTTCGATCTGGAAGGATCCTCCCTGGAAGCCCGAATAATCGATCTTGGTGAAAGAGCGGATCGTCGGCAGGATCCCTTGGGTGTTGCGGCCGTGCATCGGGTTCATGCCGTGGGCCAACGGCTCCTCTGCCCGCCGGCCGTCGGGAGTGGCCCCCACCATCGGGCCGGCGTAAGTATGCCCCATGAACTGGAAGAGGGAGGGCCGGAAGTGAAATCCTTTGATGTTGTATTTGCTTTCCAATAACTCCCGTACATGGTCAGTGACCTGCAGCGCCATATCATCGACGCTGTCGATGTCGTTCCCGAATTTGGGCTGTTTGAGGAATTCGTGCCGCATCACCTCGTCACCTTCCCAGTTTCTCTCCAAGGCTTCGAGGAGTCTTTTCATGGTGTATTTTTTCTGCGTGAAGATCAACTCCTTCATGGCATACATGCTGTCGACAACATTGGGCACGCCCAGCACGTTCACCGAAGTAAAGTTATTGTTGACGGCCCGCACATCAGTGACATCCCTTCCGTTCTCTATGGGACCGTGCATACATAAAGAAGTGACGATCTCCGGCCACACCTTCGGCTGCCATTTGTAGGTATTGTTTTTGAATTCGACCAATACGTCGACGGTGCGGTTCACTTCGCGGTCGTACACCTCCCAGAATTTTTCCCAGTCGGTGATATTCTCCTCCGCGGCGATCTTCATGGCTCTTTGCATCGGCTGCACCAGTACGAGGGAGTTGAGGTCCTGGTCGCTGTACTCCTTCCCTACCGAGCAGTACCATTGACATCCCGAGTAAGCGATATCCCATGCATCTTCCTCACTGTATCCCGAGCGAAGTTCACTGGCGCGCATGACATCATAGTTGACCAGCGTGGGCGCGCCGGCGCCGTGTCGTCCCACCACATCACATGCATAATGCCAGAAATCCTTGTCGATGTCGGGATGCCACATCACGCCCAACTGGTTATATCCTCCCAGCATGTCATAAGCTTCGATCCCGATCCAGCTCATTTCGTTGGTGGCGTCCTTCTGGTCGCGGTCTCTTCCGCCGAAAGAGAAGTAATTGCCACCGTATTTGAGGTACAGTTCAGCCACCAGCTCACGGGCGTATTCGTGATCCAGGATTCCCTTTTCCACATCCCTGCGATAAAAATCGATAAGCAACTGGTCGAGCCGGCCGTAGCCGTTTCCGTGGCCGATAATGCGTTCGGCCACCTGAAAAAAGTTGATCCACTGGATCGCCTCGATGAAAGTGGACGGCGCATCGGTGACGATATTCCTGCAGGTCCGGGCAACAATCTCATAATTCTCCTTCAGCTCGGGGTCCTTTTCGCTACGTGCCCGTCTTTCCGCCTCTTCGGCATAGCGTTTCACATAGCGGATGATCGACAGGGTCACGGTTTCGGCGGCATTCAGGTATTCCACTCCCTGGCGATATCCGTTTTTCTCGTGTTTGGCCCGGGATTTTCTGATCTTTTCCAGGATCCCGCCCCACCCCAGTTTCAATCCGATCCCCAGGTCGGGGGTGGTATGGGTAAAACTGATCCCGCCGGCCCCCAGCTTACGCGCTTCAAAGCCCAGCTTCCGGTTCTCCTCGGGATACTGGAAAAAACGGGCCTCATCCAACTGCCAGTGGAATTCTCCTACGATCCGTTCATACGGATGGATCACCACGGGACTTTTGTCGAGGAAAAAGGCATAATCTTCGGCAAAGTTATTGGCATCGTAAGAGAACCCCTTCACTTTGGAGGGCATCTCTTCCACATAAGGGAAAGGTTCGCCGTTGTCCACACGGCAGTTGTGATCACCGATGTTGATGCGTTGATCTTCCGCTGCCGCCAGTTCGCCTGTGGCGGGGCTGAAGGTGGCCGCCTGTCCCGACCAGTGGTAGACCAGGAACTCGGCATTGTCCACAAAGAGATCCCGCTTGTGGTTCTGGGCAAGGTAAAGGTTCCTTTCATGAAGTTTCTGCAGCCGGGCGCTTTTCCGGATGCTGCTTTTCTTGTCAGGCAGGACGATTGTTTCCATGGGGGTTGATTTTATTATATTATTGTGATACTTCTACCATCGGGTACACACAGGATTCTCTGATAAGCAGGCGGGGGGAAAGTGTTTTTTCGACCGGTTCCCGTTTTCCGGAAAGGATCTGCTCCGAGAGGATCGAGAAAGAGGCTTCGGCCATTTCCGCGATGGGTTGTTCCACGGTGGTCAGTTCCGGGTCGATGGCTTGTCCCATCGGGTCGTTGTCAAAACCGACCACCGCCACATCCTGCGGGATCCGGTATCCGGCACTTTTCAGGTATTTGATCGCACCGATCCCCACATCATCCCCCACCGCCAGGATCGCGTCCGGTTTCCGGGAGAGTGACATCAACTGTGCGGCTCCGCGGATCCCGTCTTCCATAAAAAAGTCGCCCACCACCAGCCACTGCTCCGAGAAAGGCAGTCCGTGGTCTTCCAAAGCCTTCCGGTATCCCTGCAGGCGATCGTGATAAACATTCAGGTGACTGGCACCCGTGATGAAGGCGATCCTTCTTCTACCGGCACGGATCATCAGGCTCACCGCATCATAAGCTCCCCGGAAGTTATCCGTCAGCACTCGTGAGACATGATCCATTTCGGGCACCCTGTCGAAAAACACCAGAGGGATCTCCTCCCGGAGGAAGAGTTCGAAATGTGCCGGGTCGGTGGTCTCCTTGGAGATCGAGGCGATCACACCCGCCACCCGGTTGTCGATGAGGGTTTCCACATTCCGTTTTTCGGTTTCCCGTCGTTCGTTCGACTGGAAGACCATGACCGAGAAACCTGTTTCTCCGGCCCTCTCGGTGATCTCTGCAATGAATTTTGCGAAGAAATGGTGGCGGATGCTGGGCACCAGCACCCCGACGGTGCTGCTACGCCGGTTACGGAAGTCCTGCGCCAAACGATTGGGACGGTATCCCATCTCCCGCGCCTTTTTCCACACCCTTTCCCGGGTTTCTTCCCGGATCGAGCCACTGTTGCGCAGTGCCAGCGACACCGTGGTATGGTGGATCCCCAGCTCTTTGGCAATGTCCTTTATCGTAACCTTCTTCCGCATATTTTTTCCTTTCGAGGGGTCAATCCAGATGGTAGACCTCCTCCATATCCGCCCACAGTTCCCCTTCCTTGCGGGTGGCGAGAGGTTCCAGCAATGGGATCATGATCTCCCACCATTTTTGGATGGCAGGATCGGCCGCCAGTTCTTTCATGTCTTTTTCATAATCTTCGCCGGTGTATTCAAAATAGGCGAACAACAGATCGTCCTTAAGGTAGATGGAGTAGTTGCGGATATGACTCTTTTTCAGTCTTTGGTTCACTTCCGGCCAAGGCTCTTTATGATACCGTTTATAGGTCTCCTTGCCTTCCGGTTTTATTCTGATGACTTGTCCGAATCTTTTCATGTTTTCTATTCATTTTCATCGATTACGGATCATGATGCGGCACTTTTGACGGTCCGGAACAGTGCCTCCACATTGGCCGGGGGGATATCGGGGAGGATCGCTTCGTGGCTGGGGGAGAAGACCAGGCGCGTGGGAAAGATCTCCAGCAATCTTTTCACCTCTTTCTCCACCTCCTCAGGGGTGCCGTTCACCAGCAGGTTCTGGGCATCCACCCCGCCGCAAAAAGCTCCTTTCTCTCTGAAGTTCTTACTCAAGGTCTCCGCATCCATATCGGCAGCCAGCGCCTGGATGGGGTGCACCACCTCGGCCCCCAGCTCGAAAATATCGCCGATGATCGGGAAGACGGAGCCACAGGAATGGTGAATGACCACCAGTCCGTAACTTTTGGCCTGGTCGATCAGTTTTTTGGTTCCCGGAAAAACATATTTGCGGATCGAATCGGGATCGACCATCAACGCTTTTTGGCTGCCGAAGTCGTTGCCGATCAGGATGCCGTCGAGGTAGCCTTTGGTCGCTTCGTAGAACATGCCGTTCACCTTGAGGTAGAAGTCGGTGATCCTGTCGATCACGGCGGTGAACATGTCGGGGTACATCATCATGGTGATCAGGGCATTCTCCATGCCGAAAGCGGAAAGGGCATCCTGGAAATGCGCCGACCACAGGATCCCGAGTCGGAAATATTTGTCGGGGATCGCCTTGGCGCGACGCCGGGCCTCTTCGGCGTCAAAATATTTGGCCGGATCGGGCCAGTCGAACTTATCCACATCGGCCGGATCGGTCATCCCCTCAAAAAATCCGGGAGCCGTAAGTGTGCGCTCGTCCACCTTCCCGGAGGCATCCCTCTTGGCAAAATCAAAAGCACAGGCCACATGATTAAAGGGAGGATAATTGTACGGCACATCCACCGGCCACACATCATCCTCCAATTGGAGCTTGACCTCCTCCAGCGTCGAACAGCGGAAATGTTTCAGAAGGCCGGGAATGGCGGACGGCACCGGCAATCCCAGCCACGATGCAGGACGATCCACTTTCTCCCCCCTGATCGTTGCATAGAACCTGTCTTTCGGAATCATAAGCGATCAAATTTTGTCTTTGAGATTTATTCCTTTTCAAAAATAAGATTCTCACGTGAGAATTGCAAGGCTTTCAGAAAAAAATCCGGTCATTCTTCAAAAAACAGATTCTCATCCATGATTTCCCATCGTCTCCCCGAGGTATCCCCCGTAGCTGATCAGAACAAAGGAGCACACCAGGACCAAAAGTGCCACGATCAGGGTAAAAAAGGTTTTGGAAGAGACCTTTTTCCACTCTTTCATGAGGATTCCGATGATATAACTGAAAAAGATGAGCATGGTCATATGTAACACCCAGCTGGCAAATTTGAAATGCCCCATCTTCACATGTCCCAGTCCGTAGAAGAAGAACTGTCCGTACCACATGGTTCCGGCCAAGGCAGACAATGCGAAATTGCGGAGATAGGTTTTCCGTCCCGTTTTTTTCACATCGAAGAGGTATCCGATCGAACCATCCTTGAGGGCCGCCCATGTGAACCAGGTGACGTTGGTCAGCAGGCATCCCAGGGAGGAGATGATCAGTTTTGCATTCCCTTGAAAGTTTCCGGACCCGTGACGGGCAGCCACTGCGGAGATCGGCTCTCCCATGGCCAGGGAGATCCCCCATACGCCCGACAAGATGCCGGCCGTGATCGCCAGGAAGAGTCCTTTCCGCATATTGAAAGTCCCTACCTGTGCATTATCCTTGAGGTTTCTCTCTTTGAGGAAGCCGGCCCTGCCGCACAGGACGACGCCGAGGATCGAAACGACCATCCCCAGCAAAACAATGCTCCCTCCCGTTCCGCGGAAGTGTTCGACGACATTGCCGCTCATCATCATAGGGATGATGGTCCCGAACACCGCCGAGATGCCGATGGCCACCGTATAGGTCAAAGAGTAGCCGATATTCCGGATCGCCAGACCGAAAGAGAGTCCGCCGAAACCGTATATCGCCCCAAACAAGAAGGCGGTCCAGATCGCCCGGAAAGGAGACTCATTCAGAACGGCGAACAGGTCGGGCACAGTAAAATAGCCTATCACCAGGGGCATAATGAGCCAGGCAAAAAATGCCTGGACAAGCCAAAAAATTCCCCACGGCCATTGTTTCACTTTCTCATACGGAGTATAACAACTTGCCGCCGACATTCCGCCGATCGCGTGAAGGCCGGTACCTACGACAGGATTTGGAGTGATCATAGCAAATGTATTTGGGGGGTTAATGTTTCCTCTGAAGAGCCTGAAAACTTTCTTTCAAAAACTTTCTCTTTTTTTGATATATTTTTTCATTGATTCGGTCCATTCCGGAATGTCCCGTTCCGGAGCGAGAGGATCTCTCCGGTTTCGGGCACCCGGACGGTGGTTCCGGGCACCGCCGACGAAGCTGTCCGTTGGCTCCATTGGCGGAGGCCTTCCGTGTCCAGGAGCTTCTCACCGTAATATTTTTCATCCTCCAGGCCGCTGTAATGGGCCAGGAGCAGATGGCCGGGGCGGATCCTGGCCGCAAAGTCCAGCACGGTCAGGAGATAATCTTTTTTATCAGGGAAATCCTCAAAGAAGCCCAAAAGGTATTGGTAGTTGGCATAGCTTTGGTGGTTGTGGGGAGCCATGAGCTTGTCGGGGGTCATCTCTTCGAGCCAGGGCTCCAGGAACTTTTCGTCACCGGGGTGGCGGGACACCGACCAGTGGTTGCTTTTGGGATAGGGGAAACGGTTATTGGCGTCGGTGATGAGCCAGTCGACGCCGCCGAGGCGTTCGAGGTCGCGTTCCCGCAGCAGGGGGAGCAGCACGTCGCCGGTAAACAGGAGGCGCCGGCGGGCGGGCGCCACCTCCACCAGCAGCATGGCCGCCGCACGGGCGTGCGGACCGTGGTACACCGGGAAAGCCGTGACGGTGATGCCCTCACCCATCTCCTTCACCTCCACCGCCTCGCCATAGGACAGGTCGGTGAAAGCCACCAGCTCCTCCAGGTGGGGCATGGTGGCAAGGATCTGCTCACGGCAGCCCCGCGTGGCATAGACAGGATAACGCTTCTTCCCCCGGAAACGATAATAGCTCTGGATGATCCAGTCCATCCCGAGGGTATGGTCGAAATGGGGATGGGTGATCAGCATCGCATCGGGGATGCGGTTGCCGTGGCGCAAAAGGAAAGGTACGATGCCGTGGCCCGCATCCACCAGCAGGTCGCGTACCACCTTACCCTTCTCATCCCGTTCCAGCAAAGAATAGGAGGCATTGGCATAATCGGGTGCCCCCGGCAGCGAGTAAAAAGGATGCACCTGGGCAATGGGAATGGGCCAGGCATTGCCCCGGCCGTTGACCCTCAACACATATCTTTCCTTCATCCTGGGATCCATTTTGTCCACTACTTCACCAGCTTCATCTCCTTCAGCAGCCATCCTGCCCCGGCATACTTGTCAATAAGGAAAAGCGCATAGCGGATGTCAAGGGAGATGTTGCGGCACTGGTCGGGGTTATACATCAGGTCGCTCATCACCCCCTCCCAGGCCCGGTCGAAGTTGACGCCGATCAGATGTCCTTCGGCATTGATGACGGGGCTGCCGGAGTTGCCTCCGGTAGTATGGTTGGTGGCGATGAAACATACCGGCATGCGACCGTTCTCGCCATAAGGCCCGAAATCCTTGTTGCGGTAGAGCTCTTTCAGCTTTTCGGGCACGTGGTAATCGTAGATGTCCGGGTTGTCCTTTTCCATCACGCCTTTGAGGGTGGACATGTGAAGGTAATAGACCGCGTCGCGGGGCTCATAGCCTTTCACCTGCCCATAGGTGACCCGCAGGGTGAAGTTGGCATCGGGATAGAGGTGTTCGCCCTGGCGGAAAGCCATCTGTCCGGCCATATAGATTCGGTCGAGGCGTTTCTTCTTCAGTTCGAGATTCTGCATCTCCGGCCAGATCCTGGAGAGATAGACCTCCGCCACCTCCTCCGAAAGGCGGTAGGCAGGATCTTTCTTCAGTTTCTTGACCGAGGCGGATGTGAATCCTTCTAGGAAATCCTTCATTCTGTCCGCATCCGTGAAGATGCTTTTCCGGTAAAGACGTTCCATAAGCTTTTCCTCTTTCCCCTCCCACTTGACGAGGGTGGGAGGCCACAGCTCACGGGGCATGTTCTCCTCGTATTTCTTCACGAGTGCCAGGAAGAGCTGCCTGTCGACGGCCGGCTCGTAATCGCGGAAAAAGCTTTCCGTCCTCTTTTTCAGGGTCATGACCCGGTCGCTCACCTTTTCGGGGGGAGCTTTTTCCTCGACCATGCTCACAAGGGTGTGGAAGTAGCGGGCCAGTCCCACCGTCTCGATGCCGTAGCGGGCGAACACCTCGGAGAGGTAGGATGACCAGAGATCGTATTTCCCGTATTCGGGATAGAGGGCGGCATATTCTTGCAGGATGCTTCCATAACGGACTTTGCGCTGCGGCTCGGCGTCGGCCCAGGCCTGGAACCTCTTCTCAAAAGCCTCTTTCTTCTCGATGGCATGCAGCTTCTTCAGACCGCGGATCTCGCCGATCCAGCGCTTCCAAGAGTTGCTGATGCTGGCGTTCTTGGCGGCATACTGTATGCGTACCTTCGGGTCGGCCTCCTGGGCAGCATTGATGATCTCCAGCTTCTTGTCACGGATGTCGATGAGCTTCGGATAGAGATCATGCACCAGCATCTTCAGGTGGTACGAGGGTGCATATTCGTAAGTGCTGCCGGGGTATCCGAAGACCATGGTGAAGTCGCCGGGCTTGACCCCTTTCAGTGAGATGGGGAAGAAATAAGCCGGGTGGTAGGGCCGGTTGTCGGGGGAATATTCGGCAGGTTCATTGTCTTTATTGGCATAGATGCGGAAGAGGGAGAAGTCGCCTGTATGGCGGGGCCACATCCAGTTGTCGGTGTCGCCGCCGAACTTGCCGATGGCCGAGGGCGGCGCCCCCACCAGGCGCACGTCGCGGTACACCTTCTGGATGATGAGGAAATACTGGTTGCCCAGATAGAAAGGTTTCACCTGTGCCTTGAATATCGTCCTTTTCGTGGCCTCTTCGACGATCTTCCGGCTCTCCTCTCGGACCACCTTCTCCCGCTCTTCTTCGCTCATCGCATCGTTCACCTTGCTGAGGATGCGGTCGGAAACATCCTCCATGCGCACCAGGAAGGTGACGGTAAGGCCGGGGTTGGGCAGCTCCTCGTCGCGCGACATGGCCCAGAAGCCGTTGGTAAGATAGTCGTGTTCGACCGTGGAATGCCGCTGGATGCTGCGGTAACCACAATGGTGGTTGGTGATGATCAAGCCTTCGGGCGAGATCAGCTCGGCCGTACATCCCCCGCCGAAGATCATCACCGCATCCTTCATGCTCGCCTTGTTGATGCTGTAGATGTCTTCGGCTGTCAGCTTGAAACCTTCCCGTTGCATGATGTCGATGTTGAAGCGGTCGAGCAGCATCGGGATCCACATCCCCTCATCGGCCCGCACAAAGGTGAGGGCAATGAGGAATGAAAGAAGCAATGAGGAGAACAGCTTTTTCATGATCTTGCTTTTATAGATCCACAATTCCATCAAGATTCTACATTCAAAATTCTTTCAGATAGCGGTATACCTGATGCACAGGCAGCCCCATGACGTTATAGAAGGATCCTTCGATCCTTTCCACGCTCACATAGCCGATCCACTCCTGTATCCCGTATGATCCCGCCTTGTCGAGGGGCCGGTATTTTCCGACATAATAGTCGATCTCCTCAGGGGTGAGGGTTCCGAAGCGGACACGGGAAACAGCGCTGAAGCATTTTTCCTTGTGCAGGGAGCGCAGGCATACGCCGGTAATGACACGGTGTTCGCGGCCGGCGAGGCGGGCCAGCATCCCTTTTGCTTCGACCGTGTCGGCCGGTTTGCCGATCACCTCATTCCCGAGGACGACGATGGTGTCGGCGGTGAGGAGGATGACTCCCTCCTTCAGCAGATGACGGGCTGCGTCTGCTTTCTTTCCGGCAAGATAGACGGGGATCTCGTCGGGGGGCATGGCAGAGGGATAGTGCTCGTCGGCGTCGATGCCGCTGACCACCTCCAGGGGGATGTCGAGGCCTTCCATGAGCATCCTGCGCCGCGGCGAGGCGGAGGCGAGGACGACACGTTCGTATGGCGGGGAAAGGGGTCGCATCGTTCAGGCAAGGAGGGTGGAGAAAAGGTACCAGGCCAGCAACAGATAGAGAAGTCCGGCGAGCATGATGCCCTTGGTGAGGTTGGAGCATCGGTGGTACTCCTCAGGAGACCGGGCACGCCATATGCGCCAGGCCAACCACAGCAGCGGCAGAATGAGGAACACCCCGGCATAAATCATCGTGAGGAGGTCGCGCAGCTGGCTGAGCACCACCCACACCAGCAACCCCACGGTGACGAGGACGAGCCCCACCACCGTATAGCGCGTGGCGTCGAGGCCCGCCACCACCGGCATCGACCGCCGTCCGAAAGAGAGATCCCCTTCATAATCTTCCATGTCCTTGATGATCTCCCGGATGAGGGTAAGAAGAAAAGCGAAGAGCGACACTCCGGCCGACCACAACACCAGCGGACGCCAGGTGGCATGGTAGACGATCATCTGGGTGGAAAACTGCCGGTTGAGCAAGGGAATCTCAAAGAGCGTGACCGTGAAGGGCACCAGCGCCGTCAGAAAGGCCACCAGCAGGTTGCCGATGAGGAACTGCCTTTTGTAGGTGGTGGAATAGAACCACAGCAGACCGGCAACGAGGACGAAAATCACCGCCAGAAATGGAAAGCCGACAGCGTAACTCAGATAGACACCGGCTCCAACGCCCAATAGGTTGAGCACCACATGAATCACCAACGCCTGGCGACGTGTGATTGTCCGTTCCACGACCATCCGCTCCGGCCGGTTGATGCGGTCGGTGCGGGTGTCGAAATAGTCGTTGATCACGTAGCCGGCAGCGGTGAGCATGACCGTGGCAAAGACCAACAGGAAAAAATGAAAATCCGACATGGCCAGATGCAGTCCGGGGACCACGACAGGTGTTCCCTGCCACTCGCCGGGCATATGCTGCAGCAAAGGTGCCAGCAAGGCATACCGCATCAGGCACTGCGTCAGGATGATGATCAACAGATTGGGCCAGCGGATGAGACGAAAGAAAGCTTTGATCATGATCATGTAATTTACCAGTGAAAGGCGTCGCCGTCCATCCACTTGTTGTGGAGGCGCAGCACCTGTTCGATGACGTCGCGCACACAGCCCATGCCGCCATCAAGATACGAAATATAACGGGCCACCTGCTTGATCTCGGTCACCGCATCGGCAGGGGCCGTGGGAAAGCCTACCATCTCCATGATTTCATAGTCGGGCAGGTCGTCACCCATGTAAAGCACATGGGCAGGATCGAGTGCATGTTTTTCTAGGAACTGCAGGAACGCATCCTTTTTGTAGGAGACGCCCATGTAAAGGTCGGTGACGCCGAGGTTCCCAAGACGTTTTCGCACGGCCTCGGTCTTGCCGCCGGTGATCACCCCTACCGGATACCCTTTGCGTACGGCCAGCTGCAAGGCATAGCCGTCCTTGATATTGACGGTACGCATCGGTTCGCCGGTAGGATGCAGCGGCATCACGGTATGGGACAGCACGCCGTCGACATCGAAGACAAAGGCCTTCACATTCCGCAGTTCTTCCTTGAAATTGCTCAGTTGCATAGGCCAGTCATACTTCAGGTGTTACGATGATGTTTCCGGATGCGGTCGGTCAACAGACGGTACAGTTCCTGCAGTCCGGGTGAGCAAGATAACAATTCCAGATGCTTTTTAATAACATTTTCGTCATTTCTTACGGCAGGGCCCGTCTGTGCCCGGTGGGGTCCTACCTCAAGGGCTTTGGCGGTGGTCTCCCGGATGAGAGGGTCGAGGAGGTCGAAGGGGATCTTCTCTTTTTCGAGCCATGTTTCAGCTTCGGCATAAAGGTGATTGACGAAGTTGCTCACCAGCACAGCCGCCACATGGAGGTGCAGACGGCGGGAAGAGTCGATCCTGTACACGCGGCGGCTGAGGCTTCCGGCAAGACGCTGAAGATGTTCTTCATCCTCCGGTGTGGTTGCCTCGATACATAGGGGCACTTCCCGCATGTCGACCCTTCGCTCATGGGAAAAGGTCTGGAGCGGATAGAGCACGCCGTAATGACGGGCGCGGCCTTCGAACACTCCCATGTCGACGCTGCCGGCCGTATGCAGGGCAAGGCGGTCGTCCGGCGGAAACCGGCGCACCACGGTCGCCAAGGCATCGTCGCTAACGGCATAGACCACCACCTCCGAGGGGGGCAGGGCAGGACGCTCCTCCAGGGCAGCATAGGCGGCACCTGTCTCCGCTGCGAGGACCCGGGCATGCTCACGCCGCCGGCTGACGACCAGCACCACTGCATGGCCGGCATCGCGGAACGCCCTGGCAAGGTGTGCGGCTACACGACCCGCCCCCACCAGCACCACCCGCTCTCCCGCCGGAGCCGGAGGAACACTCATTTTTTCTTGAAAGGAGGTAACTTGATCTCTTTCAGATGCAACACATAGTTGGCATAGGCATACGCCGACACCTGCTTCATGCAGTCATCGGCCGCATCGCCCGATACCAGCACATGCTCACCCGACTTGAACTTTTTCACCATCTCCCACGCCGAATCGGGCTCGCACATCGTAAAGTAGGAATAGATCCCGTCGGAGATGAAATAGGTGAACTTGGTATCTTCGTAATAGATCGTTCCCGGCACCTCGTGGAGTGAGAACTTGATCACCCCGTCGCATCCGCATTTCTTCTCCTTGCTGCATCCTCCGGAGGTAAAGACGAACGTCAGGACGGTGACGAGGAAGAACGCCTGGAGTTTTTTCATCCGCATAATGCTGTTACTAGTTATACGTTTCAAAAATACGAAAGATCAGGAGATCTCACGGGATAATCCGAAGAAAAAACTCATATTCCCAAAGTCTCCGCCACCATCTCGGCAATATCGCGCACGACGTGTTTTTCTTCGGCATGTTCGTACTTGATTCCGTCGCCGAGCATGGTCATACAGTAGGGGCAGGCGGTGACAAGGGTCTCGGCGCCGGTGGAGAGGGCTTCGCGTGCCCGTTCGACAAAGATCTCCCCTCCATCCTTCTTCTCGCGGAACATCTGTCCGCCCCCGCCGCCGCAGCAGAGGGCCTTGGCGCCGTGGCGGGGCATCTCCCTGACCGTGAACCCCATCCCTTTCAACACGCGTCGCGGTGCCGCATATTCCCCGTTGATGCGTGCGAGATAACAGGGATCGTGGTATGTCACCGGCGAAGTGCCGGTCGCGCCCTCCGGCAAGACAATCCTTCCGGCCTCCATCATCTCCTCCAGGAACCGGGTGTGGTGGATCACTTCCGGCATTTCGCCGAAGTCGGGGTATTCATTGCGGAAGGTGTTGTACACATGGGGGTCGCAGGTAAGGATCCGCGTGATGCCATATTGCCGGAAGAGCTCGAGGTTTTGAAGCGTCTGCATCACAAAGAGCATTTCGTTGCCGGTACGGCGGGCGAGGTCGCCTGAGGAGATCTCCTCCTCGCCGAGCACGGCATAGTCGACCTCCAGGTAGGCGAGGATCTTCACAAAGGCCTGCAGCACTTTGCGGTAGCGGCTGTCGTAGGCAGCGCTTCCTGTCCAGAGGAGATATTGCGGCTTTTCGCCCCGGGCAGCTTTTTCTGCCATCACGGGCACCTGAAGGGGGATCTCCTCGCCGTCACGGCGGAGGACGAGTCCCCGTGTCCAGGCCAGTCGCTCTGCCGCCGGCATTTTCCAGAGGGCACCGTTGTTTTCAATGTTCGTGTAAACGTTGTTCCATTCCGGCGGGGCGCCGCCCTCCTCGAGCACGCGGTAGCGCCGCAGGCCGAGGATGACCTCGGGCTGTCGGATGGAGAGGGGACACTCCCGCACGCAAGCATAGCACATCGTACAAGCCCACAGTTCCTCGTCCGGGATATGGAAGCCGTTGAGGGGACGGCCATCGTCAGGGGCATCCCCCCGCACAAGGGCAGGTCCCCGCTCGTCCATACGCTGCCGGACGCTCATCATCACCTTGCGCGGAGAGAGGGGGCCTCCCGTGAGATGCACCGGACAGACCTCGGTACAGCGGCCGCACTGGGTACAGGTGAGCGCCTCGAGGTATTCCTTGCGGTTGACATCCTCCACGTCAAGGATCCCAAAGCGGCCGGGTGCCTCGCTTTCCGGCGCCTCTCCGGCCAGCATGGCCCGCACCTCGCGCGTCACCTCCGGCATCGCCGGCATATGCCCCCACGGCCAGGGCCGCTCGAGGAAAACATTCGGCAAGGAGAGATATACATGAAAATGCTTCGAGTAAGGAAGATAATTGGCAAAAACGAAGACCGTGACAATGTGGATCCACCAACTGGCCCGGTAGGCTGAGGGAAATCCCTCGTTCCGTTCCGGCAAGGAAAGGATGCCGGCCAACCACCGGGCAAAAGGATAATCACCCTTTTCTCCGCCCCCGGCCACATAGAAGAGGTCCATCGCCATGAGCGTGACCATGAGGAGGAGGATAAGCAGGAGCGTGAGGTTGGCGTCGCGGTGCGAGCGGGCAGTCATCTCAGGACCCTCAAAACGGGATACATGCACGACATTGCGCCGCACGAGGAAGATCAGTGTGATGAGGGCAATCGCCGGCACCATCACGTCGATCACAGCGGTTAACAAGTCGTAACATCCGCAAGAAGAAAAACTCTTCTCCGCTCCCGTCAATCCGTCGGCGACCATCTCGAGCGTCCCGGCGAGGATCACCAGAAATCCCCAGAAAAGAAGGGCATGGAGCAGTCCCACCGCCGGCCGCTGCAGGATCTTTGTCTGTCCGACCGCCACCTTCAGCATATGACCCAGCCGCCACAGTATCTTCCGCACCGTGAATGCCGGGCGCAACAGACGGAAATACCGGCAGTAACGGACAAATGTCCACGTCAGTCCCGCCAGCGTGAGCAGGAATAGCAACAGAAATATGGCACGGGAGAATGACATGCCTAAAAATACCAAAAAATCTCTTTGAGCACCTTCGTTAACTGCCTTCGCCGAGGCTACGGCGGACGAGGAAAGGCAAAAAGGTCAAGGCAAAAAGCAACCGTTTTTAGTATCGAGTTCCGGGTATGGAGTATCGAGTTTTCGTAGCTCCCCACCGGTTGTTTTCCTGCGGGATCCAAATAGGCCTGTACTTCCCTTACGCCACTCATCTGGATTGCCCCAAATGCACTTTTTTATCGATCTCTTATCAGAAAAATGTTTGAATATTGGAGATTTGGAATTTATTTTCCCGGAGGGATGCCTTCGGCAGGAATTTGGGATTTGGAATTTGGAATTTTCCAATAGGGAGCCTACGGCAGGAATTTTCCAAAAACTCCAAACTCGATACTCGGAACTCCGAACCCGGAACTATGCCGGTAAGGCAAAAGGGTTAAGGCAAAAGGCAAAAGTGGAGTATGGAGTATCGAGTCAGGCCCACCGGCGGATTCCGCTTCGTCTACGCCTCGCACGAGGCGGGTGTCACTGACTTTAGGCACTTGTAACTTTCAATTTTAGTCACTCCCAGAAGTACTCCAGGCACTATATTGTAACCCTGACGCTCCACTCCGTTCCGGCCGGGATCAGGAAAAATGTTTTTTCTTTTTGGCCGCCTCAATGAGTCGCGGCAATACCTCAAACACATCGCCGACGATCCCGTAATCGGCCACTTCGAAGATGGGAGCCTCGGGATCCTTGTTGACGGCAGCGATCACCTTGCTGCCGCTGACACCGGCAATGTGCTGGATGGCACCGGAGATACCAAAGGCGAAATAGAGGTCGGGTGCGATGATCTTCCCGGTCTGTCCCGCATGTTCTTCCGGGGGGCGCCAGCCTTCGTCGGAGACGGGACGTGTGCAGGCCACCGTCCCGTCGAGGAGGGCAGCCAGCTCTTCCAGCAGGCGGAAGTTCTCGGGCGACTGCATGCCGCGGCCGCCGGAGACCACCACCGCCGCGTCGGTGAGCGAGCGGCCCGCCCCCTGTTCCTGCCGCTCCTTAAGCTGCATTCCCCGGGGTTCTGCCCCGTCAGGCCAGGGGAGAATCTCCTCGTCGGCTTTCCCTTCAAAGACCTCTTCTTCCCAGCCGTTGGGTGCGAGGGTGAGCACCCTCACGGCAGTCAACATCTCCTGCCAGGCATACACCTTCCCCGAGAAAAGCATCTTTTTCACCGTGAACGGCTCGTACGATTCCGGCAGCCCCACCACTCCCGCCACGTAAGCAGCCTCAGCTGCAGCGGCCAGGTAAGGAGCCACCGCCCTGCCGGTATTGCTGAAGGGAAAAAGATAGACCGTGGCGCCACGCCCTTCCCCTACCGTCAGAAGATAGGAGGCACACTGTTCCACGTCGAAGAGGGCGGCAGCCCCTCCCGGCCGCACCAGGCGATGAGCCCCGGCACTTCCCAAGGTTTCCGCAAGACCGTCCCCTTCCAGGTATGGGGCCACGGCTATCGCCTTCACTCCAAGCGCTTCAGCCAGCCGCCGTCCGTAGGAGACCAACATACGTGCATGGCGGGGAAGTGTACGCCCCTGTCCGTCGACATAGATGATCACTGCCATGATGGGTCGTTTTATGAAAAGCGGATCACTTTTGCCTCTTTCTCCAGCAGCTCGAGGATCTCTTCCGCCCGTTCGGCGGGGATCATCTTCACCGGAGGCTTCCCGGGAGGCATTGCATAACGGGAGGTGCGGACCCAAGGTTCCGCTGCGGGCACCGGCACGACCGTGATGGTTTTGCGGCGTGCCATCATGATGCCGCGCATCGAGGGCACCCGGGGTTCCCGGGCAATCCCCTTTTGTACCACGGCAAGCAGGGGAACCGTTACCTGGAGTACCTCTCGCATCCCTTCCAGTTCCCGGGTGAGCAGGACGGTTTCCCCCTCCACCTGCAGGGCCGTGACCCCTCCTACAGGTCGTATGCCCAAGCGGCGAGCCACCCGCATGCCGGTGGCCCCACCGTTGTAGTCGCTCGACTCGATCCCTGCCAGGATGATCTCCGCGGGGTGGTCTTTCAGCCACTCCGCTAAAGCCGCCGCTGCCGACGTCGCATCCTGCGGGGAGGTGTCGAGACGTATCGCCTCGTCAGCCCCCATGGCCAGCGCCCGGCGCAACACATTCTCATGGGCGGCCGGACCGGCATGGAGCACTTCCACACGTTCCACAACGCCGGCTGCCTCCTCCTTCAGCTCGAGGGCCCTTGTCAGGGCCAGCTCGTCCCAGGGATTGATCACCAGCGGCACCTCGCTCAACTGCGGCACCCCTTCCGGCGACAACTGTACCCGGACGGTGGTGTCGGGCACGGCCGAGAGTAACACGACGATCTTCATAGGCTCATCCTTTGGGATACCAAAGGTAAGAATTAGTTCGAAGTATCAGCCCATCCTGGGAGAGATCCACAAACAGCTTACCCCTCGCCTCCATCGAAAACCATCCGGGATCACATTTTTGACCGAACGTTCGGTCAAATAAAAACGCCCCCCGGCAACCTCTCCATCCGGGCAAAAAAAAGAGCCTCCCGTATCCGGAAGGCTCTTTCCTGTTCGTCATGCCTGGGCGGTGGGACCGCCGAAGTTCATCGGCATCACGGGCCCTCCCCCCTGCACATCCTTGATCTTTCCATGGACGGCCTCATACTTGCCGATGTTGTCCTGCAACGCCATGAGCAGCCGCTTGGCATGCTCGGGGGTGAGGATGATGCGCGACTGCACCTTGGCTTTCGGCACGCCCGGCATCATCCGGACAAAATCGAGCACAAACTCGCTGCTCGAGTGGGTGATGATCGCCAGGTTGGAATAGATCCCCTGGGCTACGTCCTCACTCAACTCGATGTTGATCTGGTTCTGTTTCTTCTTGTCGTCCATGGTTGTCAGGTGTTACGTACTATTTCGCTTCTTTTTCCGGCTCCTTTTTGTCCTCTTTTTCCTTCTCCTCTTTGGCCGCTTTCAGGGCCTCATACTCCTCTTTGGAGCCGACGATGAGCTTCTCATAGCGCCGCATGCCGGTACCGGCCGGGATGAGGTGGCCGACGATGACGTTCTCCTTGAGGCCTTCGAGGTGGTCGACCTTCCCGCTGATGGCGGCTTCGTTGAGCACCTTGGTGGTCTCCTGGAACGAGGCGGCCGAGATGAAGCTCTTGGTCTGCAGGGCGGCACGGGTGATCCCCTGCAGCACCTGGCTCGACGTGGCCGGCACGGCGTCGCGCGCCTCCACCAGCTTCAGGTCGCGCCGCTTCAGCATCGAGTTCTCATCCCGCAGCTCGCGCGCCGTGATGATCTGACCCGCCTTGAAACGCTCGGAATCACCCGGATCGACCACCACCTTCTTGTCGTAGATCCAGTCGTTCTCATCGCGGAATTCATTCTTGTCGACGATCTGTTTCTCCAGGAACTTGGTGTCGCCGGGATCTTCGATGATCACCTTGCGCATCATCTGCCGCACGATGATCTCAAAGTGCTTGTCGTTGATCTTCACCCCCTGCAGACGGTACACCTCCTGCACCTCGTTGACGATGTATTCCTGCACCTCGGTGGGGCCTTTGATGGCCAGGATGTCTTCGGGCGTGATGGCTCCGTCGGACAGCGGGGTGCCGGCACGCACATAGTCGTTCTCCTGGACGAGGATCTGCTTCGACAGCGGCACGAGGTACTTCTTCACCTCGCCCGTACGCGACTTGACGATGATCTCGCGGTTGCCCCGCTTGATCTTGCCGAACGACACCTCGCCGTCGATCTCCGACACCACGGCCGGGTTGGAGGGGTTGCGGGCCTCAAAGAGCTCGGTCACACGCGGCAGACCACCCGTGATGTCGCCCGACTTGCCCACGGCACGCGGGATCTTCACCAGGATGTCGCCGGCATGCACCTCGTCGCCCTCCTCCTGCATGATGTGGGCACCCACCGGCAGGTTGTACGATTTCTCCTCGCCGGTCTTTTTGTCGATGATCTTCACCATCGGACTGCGTGTCTTGTCACGCGACTCGATGATCACCTTTTCGCGGAAACCGGTCTGTTCGTCGATCTCGGCATGGTAGGTCTGACCCTCCACGAGGTTCTCGAAGTGGATCACCCCGTCGATCTCGGAGATGATCACAGCATTGTAAGGATCCCATTCACAGATGAGGTCTCCTTTCTTCACCACATCGCCCGGCTTGAAGTAGAGGGTCGATCCATAGGGGATGGCGTGGGTGGTGAGGGCGATGCCGGTGTTGATGTCGACGATCTTCAGTTCGCCGAGGCGGCCGATGACCACCGACACCTTGCGGCCGGTCTCATCGGTCTTCTCCACCACGCGCAGGTCTTCGATCTCGAGACGCCCGTCATACTTGGCGATGATGTTCGACTCGGTCGTGATGTTCGAGGCGGTACCCCCGACGTGGAAGGTACGCAGTGTCAACTGGGTACCCGGCTCGCCGATGCTCTGGGCGGCGATGACCCCCACGGCCTCGCCGATCTGCACCATCTTGCCGGTGGCCAGGTTCCGGCCGTAGCACTTGGCACATACCCCTTTCTTCGACTCGCATGTCAGCACCGAACGGATTTCCACCTGTTCGATGGGCGATTCTTCGATCTTCTTGGCCACCTCTTCGGTGATCTCTTCGCCGGCAGCGATGATCAGCTCGCCGGTATGGGGATGGTAGATATCGTGGACGGTCGTACGGCCCAGGATACGGTCGTAGAGGGTCTCGACGATCTCCTCGTTCTTTTTGATGGCCGTAGCCACCAGTCCCCGCAGCGTGCCGCAGTCCTCCTCGGTGATCACCACATCCTGCGAGACATCCACCAGACGACGCGTTAGGTAACCGGCGTCAGCCGTCTTCAGGGCTGTGTCGGCAAGCCCCTTACGGGCACCGTGGGTCGAGATGAAGTATTCCAACACCGACAGTCCCTCTTTGAAGTTCGAGAGGATCGGGTTCTCGATGATCTCCGACCCCGTGGCGCCCGACTTCTGCGGCTTGGCCATCAGACCTCGCATGCCCGAGAGCTGACGGATCTGTTCTTTCGAACCCCGGGCCCCCGAGTCGAGCATCATGAACACCGGGTTGAAACCGTTCTTGTCGGTCGAGAGGCGTTTCATCAACGCCTGCGTCAGCTTGGCGTTGGTATGTGTCCAGATGTCGATGATCTGGTTGTACCGTTCGTTGTTGGTGATGAATCCCATGTTGTAGTTGTTCATCACCTCTTCGACCTGCCTGTAACCTTCTTCGATGAACTTCTCTTTCTCCTCGGGAACGATCACGTCGCCCAGGTTGAAGGAGAGACCGCCGCGGAAGGCCATCTCGTAACCCATCGCCTTGATGTCGTCGAGGAACTTGGCCGTCTTGGCCGTGCCGGTTTTCTTGAGCACCGTGCCGATGATGTCACGCAGCGCCTTTTTGGTGAGCAGTGTGTTGATGAAACCCATCTCCTTCGGCACCAGCTCGTTGAAGAGCACACGCCCGACGGTGGTCTCGACGATCTTCTTCACCGGCTGGTCGTTCTCGATGTCATCCACCCGCACCTTGATGACGGCATGCAGGTCGACCTTCTTCTCGTTGTAGGCGATGATCACCTCTTCAGGCGAATAAAAGGTCATTCCTTCGCCTTTGACCTTCTCCTCGGGGGTGCTGCGCTTGGCCTTGGTGATGTAATAGAGGCCGAGCACCATATCCTGCGAGGGAACGGTGATGGGGGCGCCGTTGGCGGGGTTGAGGATGTTGTGCGAGGCGAGCATCAGCAGCTGGGCCTCGAGGATGGCAGCATTGCCCAGGGGCAGGTGCACGGCCATCTGGTCGCCGTCGAAGTCGGCGTTGAACCCCGTACAGGCCAGCGGATGCAACTGGATGGCCTTGCCCTCAATGAGCTTAGGCTGGAAGGCCTGGATCCCCAGACGGTGCAGTGTAGGAGCACGGTTGAGCAGGACGGGATGACCCTTCAGCACGTTTTCCAGGATATCCCACACCACCGGGTCCTTGCGGTCGACGATCTTCTTGGCCGACTTCACCGTCTTGACGATGCCGCGCTCGATGAGCTTACGGATGATGAAAGGCTTGTACAGCTCGGCGGCCATGTCTTTCGGCAAGCCGCACTCGTGCATCTGCAGCTCCGGCCCCACAACGATCACCGAACGGGCCGAATAGTCGACACGTTTCCCCAACAGGTTCTGACGGAAACGCCCCTGCTTTCCCTTGAGGCTGTCGCTGAGCGACTTCAGCGGGCGATTGTTCTCGGTCTTGACCACGTTCGACTTGCGTGAGTTGTCGAAAAGCGAGTCGACCGCTTCCTGCAGCATTCTCTTCTCGTTGCGGAGGATCACCTCCGGCGCCTTGATCTCGATGAGGCGCTTGAGACGGTTGTTGCGGATGATCACGCGACGGTAGAGGTCGTTCAGGTCGGAGGTGGCGAAGCGTCCGCCGTCGAGCGGCACCAGGGGCCGCAGGTCGGGCGGGATCACCGGCACCACCTTGATGATCATCCATTCGGGTCGGTTGATATGTTTCGAAGCGCGGAAGGCCTCCACCACCTGCAGACGTTTCAGCGCCTCGTTCTTGCGCTGCTGCGAGGTCTCGTGGCTGGCCTTGTCGCGCAGCGTATAGGAGAGCTCATCCAGATCCAGGCGCGACAACAGCTTGTACAGCGCCACCCCGCCCATGTCGGCGATGAACTTGTCGGGGTGGTCATCCTCCAGGTACTGATTGTCCTTGGGCAGACGCTGGAGGATGTCGAGGTACTCCTCCTCGGTGAGGAAATCCATGTACTTGATCCCCTCCTTCTCCATCACGCCGGGGTTGATCACCACGTAGCGTTCGTAATAGATGATCGAGTCGAGCTTTTTGCTCGGCAGCCCCAGCAGATAGCCGATCTTGTTGGGCATGGAGCGGAAGTACCAGATATGCGCCACGGGCACCACCAGGTTGATGTGGCCCATCCGTTCGCGGCGCACCTTTTTCTCGGTCACCTCCACACCACAGCGGTCGCAGACGATCCCCTTGTAGCGAATCCCCTTGTATTTGCCGCAATGGCATTCGTAGTCACGCACGGGGCCAAAGATCCTCTCGCAGAACAGACCGTCCCGTTCGGGCTTGTAGGTCCGGTAGTTGATGGTCTCGGGTTTGAGGACCTCACCGTGCGACTGTTCCAGGATCTCTTCGGGCGACGCCAGACCGATGGTCACCTTCGTGAAGTCGGAATTTACTTTGTTATCTTTTCTGAACGACATATGTGGAATGGTTAATTTTCATGGAACAAGTTCAAAAACTATAGCAAGCCGGCAGCTTACTCGAGCCGTACGCTGAGGGCGAGGCCTTTGAGCTCGTGGAGCAGCACGTTGAGCGACTCGGGGATGCCGGGCTTCGGCATGTTTTCGCCCTTGACAATGGCCTCGTAGGTGCGGGCGCGTCCCTGGACGTCGTCCGACTTGACCGTCATCACCTCCTGGAGGATGTTGGCGGCGCCGAAGGCTTCGAGGGCCCACACCTCCATCTCCCCGAAACGCTGGCCGCCGAACTGGGCTTTCCCGCCCAGCGGCTGCTGCGTGATCAGCGAGTAAGGACCGATCGAGCGGGCATGCATCTTGTCGTCGACCAGATGGCCCAACTTGAGCATGTAGATCACCCCCACCGTTGCCGGCTGGTCGAAACGCTCGCCCGTGCCACCG
>JAMOUS010000216.1 GCA_027067975.1 Bacteroidales bacterium
GGGGAGTTATCAACCGTCCGGAGAAAGGGAATCGAATGTTGTATATTTGTAAAAGCCGGGATCGAAAAAAGGGAAACATGAAGAAACTGGTTGTATTGTCCGGGGCGGGGATGAGTGCGGAAAGCGGGTTGAAGACCTTCCGGGACATGGGGGGGTTGTGGGAGCAGTATAAGGTGACGGAGGTGGCGTCACCCGAAGGATGGGAGCGGGATCCGGCGTTGGTGCTGCGTTTCTACAATGAGCGGCGACGACAGTTGTTACAGGCCTCCCCCAATGCTGGTCACTACGGCTTGGTGGATCTGGAAAAACATTATGATGTGCAGATCATCACCCAGAACATTGATGATCTGCATGAGCGTGCCGGCAGCAGCAAGGTGTTGCATTTGCACGGGGAGCTCCGCAAGGCCCGCAGCACGGTCGATCCTTCGCTGGTGTATGAGATCGAGGGGGCAGAACTCAACCTCGGGGATCTTTGTGAGAAAGGATCGCAACTGCGTCCCCATGTGGTGTGGTTCGGCGAGCCGGTGCCGGCGATGAACGAGGCGATAGGGATCGTTCAGCAGGCGGATATCTTCGTGATCATCGGTACCTCGCTGAATGTTTACCCTGCAGCAGGATTGGTGATGTACACTCGTCCCGAATGCCGGATCTTTCTGATCGACCCGGCGGATGTGAAGGTGCCGGCGAACCGGGAGTTCGTGCATATTCGCGAGAAAGCCTCTGTGGGGGTGGCAAAGTTGAAAGAACTCCTCATCCCTTAGCCATGGCCAGGGCGGCCAGGCTGATGCGTACACCGGCAAGGGACAGGAGAGGGATGGCACAGGCTTCGAGGGTGGCTCCCGTGGTGATCACATCATCCACCAGCAGAATATGTTTTCCCGCCAAGGGCGAAGAATCCCGCAGGGTAAAAATGCCTTGTACGTTTTCCCACCGCTGGTAACGGGATCTTTTCGTCTGGGTGGGATTGTAAACCTTCCGGAGGAGGGTGCCGGTGAGGAGAGGTCTTTCCAGGCGTTCGGCCATGCCGCGGGCGATCCATTCACTCTGATTGAAACCTCGCTTGCGCAGCTTCCGGCGATGCAGGGGTACCGGCACCACAACGTCAACCTCCTGAAAGGCAGGAAAAGTGCGGAGATATTCACCGAAATGGGTTCCCATCAAGAAACCGAGTTCCTTATGCCCGTGATATTTGATCTCCCGGATCAGACGGGCGGCCTTGTTGCCTTTTTCATACAATAAATAGGCATAAACCCCTACGAAAGGTACACGCCCCCAAAAGACCCGGGCCAGTGGGTTGTCATCCCGCGTACGAAAACGGATGTAAGGGAGATCGTGCAGACAGGAAAAACAAATCCCGGACTCTTCCCTTTTCAGTACCCGTCCGCACAGCGGACAGACACGCGGGAAGAAAAGATCGATCACGCTCGCCGCAACCTCGGAAAAGAACCTTTTCATTCCTTTTATCAGGATTTTGTTAATTTACGATGAATTTTTTTACCGTACAAGACTCATTTTGAACCAACGTTCATTATATTTGCAAAAAGGAAATAAAGATGTCACCGAGGCCGAGAAAGAGCAGAAGGATGGGAGATCCTCCGAGGGTCCAGGGGTTCATTCCCGTGGGCAGGACAGAGGGGCAGGAGAGTGAACCTGTGAACATATTGTATGAAGAGTGGGAAGCGTTCCGGTTGGTAGACCATGAGGGTCTGTCTCATCAGGAGGCTGCGTTGGAGATGGGGGTTTCCCGGCCGACACTGACACGTATTTACAATGAGGCGCGGAAGAAGCTGGCATGTGCATTGGTTGAAGGGAGGGAGATCCGTATTGAAGGAGGTTTTGTGGGGTTCCGGGCGGAATGGTACCGTTGCATGCGTTGTCATGCGGTCTTTTCACTGGAGGAGGGAGAAGAGCGGAAATGTCCGAAATGCGGTTCGAAAGAGTTGTTACATCTGAACGAGTCGGTCAGGAACTGGCAGCGGAAGAGGGGGCATGGGCGCTGGCGGCATCTCGATCCGGGTCATTGTGTCTGTCCCGCCTGCGGCACCAGGGTGCAGCATGAGCCGGGGCGTCCCTGCAATACGTATGTCTGTCCTTCGTGTGGCGCTCCCATGGTGCGAGAGTAAAGAGAGGAAAGGATGGAGAAAAAGAAAAGAACGGGAAGGATTGCCGTTCCGGTGAAAGAGGGGAAACTGTGTATCCATTTCGGACAGAGTCCCTCGTTCGTGCTGTATGATGTTCGGAACGGAAAGGTGGAGGGTCGTCAGGAGGTGGTTCCGCCGCCGCATGGTCCCGAGGTTTTTCCCCGCTGGCTCGGGGAACTGGGGGTCACCGATGTCATCAGCGGAGGCATAGGCCGGAAGGCCATCGATGTTCTCCTCAAAGAAGGGATCAACGTTTTCGACGGAGCCCCCGTGAAGCCGGCAGATAAGTTGGTGGACGATCTCCTGGCCGGAGATCTTGAGAGCCTCGGGAACTATTGTGATCATTAAGATCTGCAAGAAGGACTCAGAAAGTGAACTTGAGGATCACGAACTTCTGCGACGGGGAGGCCTGTTGCAGAATAATGCGCGGGGGCCGTGGAAGAAGGGTCGTCAGACGTTTCAGGTTTTTCCACTCCTTCTCGCCGGTCACATTGTTCTCTTCTCCTTCCGGTGTGGGGAGGAAAAGCTTGTTGAAAAAGTCTACCACCTTTCCAGAACTTTTTTCCGTCACCGGCATGCCGGTATACATGGACAGGGAATTTTCATCACGCACAAAAAAGACGAGACAGGGGCGTTTGTCTTCCTGTAATTGGATGTGAGAAACGGCTTGGCATAGGCCGGAAAAGGGTTCCAGGAGGGTACGGAACCGTTCCGCATGGTCCCCTGACGAGGAGCACTGGAGCACGGTCGTGACATGATGGGAAAGACCTTGCGGAAAGATGGCGGGGTATTCTTCCCGCAATACGAACCATATCCGGTTGCCATCGAGCAGACGATGCAGCTCACGGGCCACCTCCAGCCCTTGTGCCGGCTCTACGGAATCCTCTTTTTCCTTGTCTGCTACCAGAATGCTGAAAAAGAACCAGGAAAGTCCTTTTTCGGCCTTCAAGAATTCGTAGGAGATGATGTTCTCAGATTTACGTGCGATCTCGATCAGGCCCAGTCCTGCTCCCCCTTTGTCCGAAAGCACTTCGTTTTTCAGGATTTTTTTGTAGTGCTTGTTCAGTTCGTTCTTGTCCAATGCGTTGAGGCTGTCGATCTTTTTTGTGATTTCGGGGATCCGCTCGTCGTTCACCAAGTTTTTCAGGGTGAAGACAAAATGGCCGTTCAGGTACTGGAAAAGAAGAGAGGCGGGAGATCCTCCCGAAGGGGGGGGGTTCGGCATTGCCTGGTGACGCACCACGTTCTGCAGGGCTTCCACCAGAATGTAAAAAGCCCGTTTCTGGATCTTGACAGGAGCGTCTTTGTTGTAGAGAAAGTGTTCGAAGATGTTGATCAGGGCGTCTGCAATGTCTGAATCGATGCTCCCATGGTAAACCAGTTCGATCTGGTGATCCATGAAAAGGTTATAAACCGGGTATATGGCTTTGGTATGGGAGTCGTGGTTTGTAATCATGCAGGCACCCAACAGCTAATTCCAAGTAAATTTAATAAAATTTTTCCATGTCAGGACAAAATCGTCCCGACAGGGAGGGAAAGCCGGCAGGTTTTTGACAAAACGACGCAAATGTCCCGCAAACACCTTTTCTGTTTTTCCGAATCCTTCAGCTGTTCTTTTTTCCGAACAGGTCGAGCAGGCGTTTTTGGATGAGGATGGTGATGCGGTACATGACCGGAACGATGATCAGGGTCAGGAAGGTGGAGAAAGAGAGTCCGAAGATGACCGTCCACGACATGGGGCCCCAGAAGAGGACGTTGTCACCGCCGAAGTAGAGCTGGGGGTCCATTTTGCTCAGGAGGGTGCCGAAGTTCATGTTCAGGCCGATTGCCAGGGAGATCAAGCCCAGTACGGTGGTGATGGCGGTGAGGAGCACGGGACGCAGTCGGGTGCGGCCGGCCCGGATGATACATTCGGTGGCCTCCTCCACGGGGAGGAAAGCCCCTTCGGGCAGGCCCAGCTCCTTGCGTCGACGGGCCTTCAGTAATTCGATGTAGTCCAGCAGGACAATGGCATTGTTCACCACAATCCCTGCCAGCGAGATGATCCCGATGCCGGTCATGATCACCACGAAGTCCATGTCGAACGTCGCCAGGCCGCCAAAGACCCCAATGGTGCTGAACACCACGCTGGCCATGATGATCACCGGTCGGATCACCGAGTTGAACTGGGTCACCAGGATGATCAGGATCAGCGACAGGGCAATGAGCATGGCTCGCATGAGAAAGGCCATCGATTCCTGCTGGTCTTCCTGTTCGCCGGTAAAAGAATAGGTATATCCCGGCGGCAGGGAGAATCCGGCCATGGCCATCTTCAATTGGTCGTTGATGCGGTTGCTGTTGTATCCGGGCAGGACGTTTGAGTAGAGCGTCACCACCCGTTTGCGGTCCTTGCGATTGATCGTGCCATAGGTGTTGCTGTATGAGAGGGTTGTCACGGCCGAGATGGGGATGTTCGTGATCTTGCCTTTTTCATTGAGTGCGACGGTCTGGTTGAGAAGGGTGGTGATGTCATTGCGGTAGCGATCGGCCAGCCGCAGGGTGATGGGATATTCATCTTCCCCTACCTTGTAGTCGGAGATCTTCCGGCCGTAAAGGGCCGTGCGGATCGTGCCGGCGATGAGCTGGGTCGAAAGACCGTAACGTCGGGCTTTCTCACGGTTGATGCGGACGATCAGTTCCGGCTTGCCTACATCCAGGTCGAGCTTCAGTCCTTCGATGCCATCGATGCCGGTATGGGAGATGAAACTCTTGATGCTGTCGGCCAGATGTACCAGGGTCTTGAAGTCATCACCAGAAATCTCGATGCTCACCGGCTTGCCGGTGGGAGGCCCCATTTTGTTCTTTTCCACCGAGATGCGTACACCCGGGTAGTGGTGGATGAGGGCCTGCGAGATTCGTTTCATGATGGCCGAAGTGCTGATTCCCTGTCGGTCTTTGTAATCGACGAAGTTGATCGTGATCAGACCCTTGTTGGGTTCGTCCTTGCCTCCGGTGAACTTGTCGGGGATGCCCCGGCCCACGGTGGTCAGAACGTTCTTGACAACGATGCTGTCGGGACGCAGGAGTTCATCCAGTCGCGCTTCCAGCACCTTCATCACCGAATCGGTGCGGGTGATGTCGGTACCCAATGGCAAATCGGCTTCGATGTTGATGTAGCTGGGTTCGTTCTCCGGGAAGAAATCCACTTTCGGGTTGCGAGCCTTGTAGAACAGGATCGTAAGGACCAGCAGCAGGAAAGTGCCTCCCAAAAACAGCAAAGGGTTCTTCTTTCGCAGGGCAAAACGCAGCGAACGGGCGTAGATATCCTCGAGCCAGCCCAGGAACTTGACCTGAAACCAGCGCTCGGAACGATAGAAGAAAAAAGTATGTAGGAAGACGATCACCACCGCGAAAGCCAATAGGTTGGCAATGATGTAATGGTGGGTAAGATAGCCGACGGCCGAGATGAGGGCCATGATCCCCAGGATGCGCAGGGTTTTACGGCGGTTGGGGGTGAAGTCTTTCTCTTCCCGTTTGCGGATGAAGGTGGCCGAAAAGACGGGAATGATCACCAGTGCCACGAAGAGGGAAGAGGTCAGCACGATGATGAGCATGATGGGAAGCATCTTCATGAACTCGCCGATGCGTCCCGACCAGAACACCATCGGGAAGAAGGCGGCAAGGGTGGTGGCCGTCGAGGCGATGATCGGCACGGCGATCTCACCGGTGGCCTGCTTGGCCGCCTCCCACGGCGGATAACCCCGGTCGATGAAGCGGTAAATGTTCTCCACCACCACGATCGCATTGTCCACAAGCATTCCCAGCGAGAGGATCAGACTGAAGAGGGTGATCATGTTGATGCGGATGCCGGTGAGGCCCATCACCGTGAAACTGATGAACATCGACATCGGAATGGCCAAACCCACCAGCAGGGCGTTGCGGACACCCATGAAATAATAGAGCACCAGCACTACGAGGATCACCCCCATGATGATGTTGTTCTCGAGGTTGCTCAGCTGTTTACGTACCAGCTCCGACTGGTCGTTGGTGTAATCGATCTTCAGGTTGGTAGGCAATACCCCCTCTTCCCGGGCCTTGTCGACGATGGCAAAAATCTGGTCGGTGGCGGCCAGGAGGTTCTCCCCCCCCTTTTTTACCACCTGCAAAGACACCACCGGTTTGCGGTTGAGACGGGCATAGTTGGTGGGATCCTCGAAGCCGTCGATCACTTTGGCCACGTCCTTCAGGTATTTAACGTTTCCCTCGACCTGCTTGACAATGATGTTCTCGATCTGGTCGACCGAGGTGAACTCGCCGAGGATGCGGATCGAGCGGGTGGTGCCGTTCACTTTCACCTCCCCCCCCGACATCGAGACATTCTCGCTGCGGATGGCGTTCTCGATGTCGCGGAAACTGAGATTCATCGCCTGAAGCTTGTAAGGGTCGACAATGATCTTGATCTCGCGGTCGTTGACCCCCTTGATGTCGACGCGGGAGATCTCTTTGACCGTCTCGATCTCTTCCTGAAGGTATTCGGCATATTTTCGGAGCTCTACGGTGCTGTAGTCACCCGAGAGGTTGATGGTGAGGATGGGAAACTCGGTGAAGTCGATGTCTTTGACGGTAGGGTCGTTGAGCAGGTCGTCGGGCAGGTCGCTCTTGGCCCTGTCGACGGCATCTTTCACATCCTGCAGGGCCTTGTTGATGTCGACCCCCGTGTTGAACTCGACGGTGATGAACGATAGGTCCTGGAACGACTGGGAAGTAAGCTTTTTGATGCCGCGGATCCCGTCGATCTCTTTTTCGAGCGGCCGGGTGATCAGGTTCTCTATGTCGGCGGGGGAGTTGCCCGGATAGACCGTTTGCACCAGGACCGTCG
>JAMOUS010000217.1 GCA_027067975.1 Bacteroidales bacterium
ACATGAACGTCCCCTATCTGGAAGAGGTTTCCATCGGCCATGCCCTCATTTCCGATGCACTTTACTACGGCCTGCAGAACACCATCCAGATGTACCTCCAACAGTTGCAATGATGGAGCTTTTTGTACGTGAGCTGGGAGCAGGCAGCCCCCTCGTGATCCTCCATGGCCTTTACGGCATGTCAGACAACTGGCTCACACCGGGGCGGCAGCTGGCGGAGCGGTACCACGTGTTGCTGCCCGACCAGCGCAACCACGGACGTTCACCGCACCATCCCCGGCACGACTATCCTGCGCTGGCGGCCGACGTGGAAGAGATGCTGGACCGGCGGAAACTGCATCAGACAGTCCTTTTGGGACATTCCATGGGCGGGAAAGCGGCCATGTGGTTTGCCCTGCAACATCCCCAGCAGGTGAAAGCCCTGATCGTGGCCGACATCGCCCCCCGCACCTACTCCAGGGAAGAGAGTCGCTCGTATGCCCGGCATGAGGCGATCCTTGCCGCAATGAGCAAAATAGAGCTTTCGCACTATCGTAGCCGCAATGAAGTTGCCGCCGCCCTCGCCGGCGCGATACCGGAAGAACGGATACGGCTCTTTCTCTTGAAAAACCTCGCCCGTAACAAAGAGGGTCGCTTCTTCTGGCGGCTCAATGTGGAGGTACTGCGCCGCAACCTCCCCGCGATCATGGCCGGCCCAGCCGACGACCCCACCCTTGCGGGAGCCCGTTACGAAGGACCTGTCCTCTTTCTCCGCGGCGGACGCTCCCCCTATGTCTCCGACGAGGATATCCCCCTCATCCGCCGGTTCTTCCCGAAGGCACAGCTTGTCACCCTCGAGGACGCCGGCCACTGGCTGCATGCCGAACGACCGGAAGCATTCCTGGAAAAGATCACGGATTTTCTGCAGGAGGCGGAACACTCCATCTGACCTGCTCGTCAGCCACGGGTTCGTCTCCCAGAAAACGCTGGTAGATACGGGCCGTGGTCACCACATCCTTCTCGCAATAGCGGGCGATGCGTTCCAGGTCTTTCTCCTTATAATAGACCTCGGCCACCTGACTTCCGTCGATATCATCTTTGGGCGTGGGGATACCGAATACCGCCGCCAGCAGCTCCAGTGAGGTAAAGCTCTTCCGGTCGCCGAATTTCCACATCTCCATGGTATCGAGGAAAGGCACCTCCCAGGGCTTCTTTCCCGCCATGTCGAGAATGGCGGGAAGCGGCAGACCGTTGATGAGCATCCTGCGTGCCAGAAAAGGAAAGTCGAACTCCTTGCCATTATGGGCACACAAATAGAGCTTCCGCCCCTTCCTTTGCTGGAAGCTCTCCATCTCTGTCAGCATCTTACTGAATGCCTCCAGCAGTTGCCGTTCATCATCACCATAGAACGACTTCAGACGGAACTGGCGGGCTTCACCCTCCCCATTAAAAAAGCCGTTCGAGATGCAGATCACCTTGCCGAACTCGGCATAGATCCCCGCCCGCTCAAATTTCTCATCGGCGCCCTTCTCCTCCTGCCGCAGGATGGTCTCCGCCTTTTTCTCCCAAAGATGACGGAAAGGTTCGGGAAGATCTTCCATCGTTCCGCTCATGGGAACGGTCTCAATATCGAGGAACAAAATACTTTCAAGGGGGATCCTTTCATCCATGACGGTAAGGGTTCAGTGTGTCCGGAGGTTCTTTTCGATGATCGAAGTAAGGATATTGATGGCCACCTCATTGTTCCCGCCCTGCGGGACGATGATGTCGGCATAGCGTTTGGTGGGTTCGATGAACTGCAAGTGCATCGGCTTGACGGTCTTG
Source organism: Bacteroidales bacterium (assembly GCA_027067975.1). GTDB lineage: Bacteria > Bacteroidota > Bacteroidia > Bacteroidales > VadinHA17 > DRPN01. Next base: position 1,804 of record JAMOUS010000217.1, read on the forward strand.
TCGTACCGTTCGAGCACCTTCTCCACCGAACGTCCCCGCTCCCGTATATCTCGCCGGATCACCCGGCTGAGGCGGTCGTCGGCATCGGCATCGACATACACTTTGATGTCCATCTCGTTGCGCAGCTCCTCATCGGTAAGAATGAGGATTCCTTCCACCAGGATCACATGTTTCGGCTCGATGGGCACCGTCTCCTCGGCACGGGTACAGGTGAGGTAAGAATAGACGGGTCGCTGGATGGGGCGGCCGGCCTTCAACTGGCGAAGATGGTCGACCAAAAGGGGAAATTCGATCGAAGCGGGATGGTCAAAGTTGATCTCCTGCCGCTCTTCCAGCGGCAGATGGCTGTTATCGCGGTAATAGGCATCCTGAGGCAACACAGCCACCTCCTCGGGCGGCAGCCGCTCGATGATCTTCCGCACCACCGTGGTTTTCCCCGATCCCGTACCCCCCGCTATTCCAACGATCAACATTTTTTCGTATTTTCGTTCGTTCAAAGATACGAACCCCGGCGTAATTCAACAAACGCCGGAGGCATCATCACGACTTGCCAACCAACAAAAAACAACCGGCCATGACCAAACTTTATCCGCTTTCATTCCATCCTATTTACAAGACCAAGATCTGGGGCAACGAACGTTTCCGCAAGGTCCTCGGAAAAGATACCGGCAACCTGAAAAAGACCGGCGAGAGCTGGGAGATCTCTGGCGTACAGGAAGAGATCTCGGTGGTGCGCAACGGCTTCCTCGCCGGCAACGACCTCCAGGAACTTATCGAAGTGTATATGGGCGACCTGGTGGGCGACAAAGTATATGAAAAATACGGCATCGAGTTTCCCATCCTGGTCAAGTTCATCGATGCCGACGACATTCTTTCCGTGCAGGTGCACCCGGATGATGCCCTGGCCAAAAAACGTCACAACGCCTACGGTAAGGCGGAGATGTGGTATGTGATGCAGGCGGAGCCAGGTGCAGAGATCATTGTCGGCTTCAACCGCGATGTCACGCGTGAAGAGTATGTCCGGCATCTGGAGAACAAGACATTGCGGGAGATTCTCAACAGTGAGAAGGTCGCTCCCGGCGATGTCTACTATCTCCCGCCGGGGCGTGTCCATGCCATTGGCGCCGGTATCCTGGTGGCCGAGATCTCCCAGACCTCCGACATCACCTACCGCATCTACGACTGGGACCGTGTCGACGAGCACGGAAAAGGCCGTGAACTGCACACCGACCTGGCACTCGATGCCATCGACTACAAAGCTTATCCCGAATACAAAACCCCTTATACCGACCGCCTCAACGAGCCAGTACCGTTGGTGAACTCCCCCCACTTCACCACCCAACTGCTCCATTTTGACCGGCCGCTGGAACGCGACCACTATGAGCTGGATTCGTTTGTCGTTTACATCGGACTGGAAGGAGAAACGGTGATCGAACATGAAAACGGTGAAGAAACGCTCCGCAAGGGAGAGACCTTGCTGGTGCCGGCCGTATTGAAAGACATCCGCCTGGTGCCCTCCGGAAAATGCCGGGCGTTGGAGGTATATGTGGAAGTTTGAAGCACAAAACACTAAGCCTCGATCCTCCGGACTCTCACCTCTTCCCTGCCAGGAGGCCGCAGGCGGCGGCGATCTCCTCACCGCGTGAGCGGCGGATGGTACAACGGATGCCGGCGTCTCTGATCATGTCACAGAAAGTATGGAGCCGGTCCGGCGATGCCGGACGGAAGGGGAGTCCTTCCACCGGATGGTAAGGCAGCAAGTTGACCCCTGCCTTCACGGGAGCCACCACACGCACCAGCTCACGGAGATGCTCATCGCTGTCGTTGAGGTCGTCAAAAAGGGTATAAGCAATGGTATAGCGTCGTTTTTTCTCAGGAGGATACCGGTCCAACAAAGCCAGCACTTTCCGGAAGGGATACCGGCGTTCCACAGGTATCAGGCGGGACCGTTCTTCCGGGAAAGGAGAATGGAGACTGATGGTGATATTGACACGGGTTTCCCGCAGCACCTTCTCCAAGGCAGGCAACATACCGACGGTGGAGAGGGTGATATAACGCACCGCAATGGCGTATGCACGAGGATCGGTCAGGATCTCGATGGCCCGCATCACCTCTTCGACATTTTCCAGCGGCTCCCCCATGCCCATGAACACGATATGGTCGACCTGTTCCTTCTCAGGGAGCGCATGGAGTTGACCGATGATCTCACCGGCTGTAAGGTTGCCCCGGTACCCCATCTGTCCCGTGGCACAGAAGCGGCATCCGAGGCGGCATCCCACCTGTGTGCTCACACACAAGGTATGACGCCGGCCGTCAGGGATATACACGGCCTCCACCGTTCCGCTTTTCCCGGTAAAAAGATATTTTTTGGTCCCGTCGGCAGAGAGTGACCCATACAACACCTTTGTCCCTTCCAACGTATGTTTCCCCCCCAGCCGGCGTTTCACTTCACGCGGTAACGAGTGCATTTCCGCGAACGAACGGCTGCCCCTCCGGTAGATCCAGTACGCCAGCCGAGGCGCACAGGCCGGATCCAATCCCTCCTCTTTCAAGAGAGAAGCCAGTTCAGCGGGAGTATATCCAAAAAGATCCATTCGCTTCTTGACCCGGCAAAAATAGTCATTTCTCCCTCAAAGACAATGAAGTAATCCGTTATCAGCTGGTTGTTTGTCAGTTTAAATGATCAAGCGTTCATCGGGGACCATTCCGGTCAAAACGAAGCTGAGAAACGGAACATTATTGTTCCGTTCGTAACATGACGAATGTTTTAAACATTCACCAGATCACACACAGGTAGCTCTCCCTCAAAATCCTACCACATTTAATCATCATCCCACACATAGCTCCTAACAGCCCGTGAACCATCCCCCGGAACCCACGATTTTATATTTTTGTC
>JAMOUS010000218.1 GCA_027067975.1 Bacteroidales bacterium
GGACGAAGAACCGGGTATACCGCAATACCGCCGGTTGTATGAGATTTTGCGCAAGCATATTCTGACGGGGGTATATCGGGAAGGGGATCTTTTGCCATCGGAGAACGAGTTGTGTGCGGCATACGGGATGACGCGGCCGACGGTGCGTCATGCTCTGGACGAGCTGGTGAAGGAGGGACTGATCAAGAAGCAAAAAGGGAAAGGGAGCATCGTCCATCCCATGCCGAAAGGGATCGGGATCCTGTCGGTAGCGGGAACCACTTCGGCGCTGGGGGACCAGAACCTGGAGACACGGATCATAGCGGGCCCGGAGATCCGGCGGTGGGAAGAGGATTTTTTCTTCAATCTTCCGGAACATATCCGTGAATCCGGGTACATTCACATGGAGCGACTGCGGCTTGTGGACGGGAAGCCGCTTTTTTATGACATCACCTATTTGCCGAACATCAACCTGCCGCGCTTCACCAGCCGGTCGTTCGAGAACCGTTCGCTTTTCGACACCCTCCGCCGTTATTACCAGATCGAAGTGACCGGCGGGGAACAGCGTTTATGGGCCATCCCGGCCCGTGAAGAGATCGCCCGTTTTCTGGGGATGGAGCCGGGAGAGCCGGTGCTTCATCTGGAGCGAAAGATCGACACCAACCGGGTGGGCTACTGTTTTTACTCCTCGCTCTATTGCAACACCTCCGAGCATGCACTTTTCGGGCAATTTTGAACGGAGAAGGGCTTGTCCTCGAATTTTCTTATTTTTACTTCCCGTAAGACGTTGAAAAATCGAAGATGTTCCGCAGGATTTTCTTTTTTTTCCGGATCTTTGTCTTTGTCCCCTTCCTTCTTTCCGCGCAGCCGGACACTGTTTCCCGTCTTCCGCGGGTCGGTCTGGTTTTGAGCGGTGGCGGAGCAAAGGGTTTTGCTCACCTGGGGGTGATCAAGGTGCTGGAAGAGGAAGGCATTCCCATCGATTACATCGGGGGCACCAGCATGGGTTCGATCGTGGGCGGTTTGTTGGCCGGTGGTTTGACCGTCGATTCGATCATCGCCATCGTGGAGCGGCAGGACTGGGAGTATCTGCTTTCCGATGCCATCCGCCGGCAGGATCTGTCTCTTTTGGAGAAGATGGACCGCGACCGTTTCATCCTTTCCCTTCCGCTCACCAAGAAGGGCATCCAACTACCCGAAGGGATCATCCGGGGGCAACATATTGAGAACCTGTTCCATGCACTCAATGCGCCGGTATATGACATCAATGATTTCAGCAAGCTGCCGATCCCATACCTTTGTGTGGCACTGGATATAGACAACAACCGTGAGAAGGTGTTCCGTTCGGGGGATCTTTCCGATGCGATGCGGGCCAGTATGTCGATCCCGACAGCTTTCGAGCCGATGGTAATCGACGGCATCCGGTATGTCGACGGCGGACTGGTGGACAATTTTCCCGTTCAGCATGTAAAGAATATGGGTGCCGACATTATCATCGGCGTGGATGTGGGACATTCCAAGAACAATGAGAACAAGAAACGGGACATGATCTCGGTGATGGAAGATGCGGTGTTCTTTTATTCCAGCATTGTCCGGGAGCAGAACCTGAAGTTGGTGGATATCTACATTAACCCCGATCTCCACGGACTGGGGGTATCGAGCTTTACCGAGGCAGATTCGTTGATCCACTACGGGGAGGTGGCGGCACGGGAGATGCTCCCACAGATACGCAGGTTGGCCGACTCCCTCCACCGTATAGGACGTTATCCGACCCCTGTAAAGGCACCGAAGCATGATTCCCTTTTCGTGAAAAGCATTCGACTCACAGGGCTTCACCGGATCCCCGTAAAACTCATCGACGGACTCATCCCCTATGATGTGCTTAGCTGGGTAACCCCTGAAGAGATCCGGCAATCGGCCGAGAACTTCTATGCGACGAACTATTTTGAGAAAGTGGTTTTTGATCTGGAACCGGACGGGGAGGGCGTAAGGGTCAATTACCGTTTCCGTGAAAAGAACGAAGGGCTCATGAACGTGGGGCTCTATTACGACACGGACTACAAGACCGTGATCTCACTCAATGCCACTTTCCTGAACCTGGGGATCAAGGGTACAAAACTTTCGGCAACGGTCAATATCGGAAAGAACCCCGGAGCCAATCTCTATTACATCCTGGACAAAGGGCGTATTTTCGCTCCCGGCGTTCAACTGCGTTCCCACGTATTGGAGGCTTACAATTATGACGCAGCCCGTCACCGGACCGAGAGTTACAAATATTTCATGAACAACATCGATCTTTTTCTGCAATCCCGCTTTTCGAACCAGTGGTTGTTCCGGATCGGTGGCGAAATGAACCATACTTCTCTTTCGTCGAAAGTGTCAGAGATCACTTTCGGGAATATTCGTGACAATTTTTACGGGGCTTATTTACAATTGTGCTTTGACTCCAGGGACCGGCTTGTTTTGGCCACGCACGGATCCTATTTCCGGGGAACAATCCGTTATCTGACCAATCCTCATTACCATCCGGTAGGTTACGCCGCATTGGAGTACCAGCACGCCCATTCCATCGGAGAGTCTGTCTCGCTGGTGCATCGTTTCTTTGGGGGCGTTGTAGCAGGCGACACCATCCCTTATCAGTATACATTTTGGTTAGGAGGGCAGACCCACAGTACACCGTTCAACAATGTCCCCTATACGGGGTACAAGTTCCTGGAGACTGGTGCCGAAGCTTTGACTTTCTATCATATCGACATCCAGTACAACATCTTAAAAGACCTGTATGTCTCGCTCAATGGCAACCTAGGCATCCGGTCGGACAACATGAGCGATATCATCCGCGATTTCGACATTGTCAGTGGGATCGGGGTATCTTCGACGCTTCTCACCCGCATCGGACCGTTAAGGGGACATCTCTCATGGTCTCCCGAGCGTAGGGGTGTGGTCGGATATTTTCAACTGGGATACACCTTCTGATATGTTTATCAACATATCAGAAAAATCTCATCCCATAACTTTCTTATTGATATTTCGACCGTTACGCATTCCGGCGCAAAACGAGTTATGAACCCAGGTCAGGATTCCGGGTTTTTTCAGGAGATATATTTTCTATTTTTGCCACCTGTAATTTTTTATTTACAAAATAGATCATTGGGAATGAACAAGATCGTAGAAAAAGAGTTCTTTTCTGAGAACGTATTCAAGATGGTCATAGAGGCGCCGGAGATCGCGATCTCGCGCAAGCCGGGCAATTTTGTCATTGTCAGGCTGGATGAGAAAGGGGAGCGTATCCCGTTGACGATCGCCGGGGCGGATCCGGTACGTGGCACGATCACGCTGGTGGTACAGCGGGTGGGTCTCACGACGGCCAAGATGATGCGCATGGAGCCGGGTGAGATGATCCTGGATGTTGCAGGGCCTCTGGGCAAACCCACCCACATTGAGAAAGTGGGGACGGTCTTGTGTGCAGGGGGAGGTGTGGGGATCGCACCCCTTTTGCCGATCGCACAAGGCTTCAAGGAGGCGGGCAACAAGGTGATCTCGGTGCTGGCTGCCCGCTCGAAGGATCTTATCATCCTTGAAGAGGAGATGCGGGCCTGTTCCGACGAGGTGATCATCATGACCGATGACGGTTCGTACGGGAAAAAGGGCCTTGTCACAGAAGGGATGGAAGAGGTTTTGCAGAGAGAGCCGGTTGATCTGTCGGTCGTGATCGGTCCTGCAATCATGATGAAGTTTGCTGCGCTGACCACCCAAAAATACAATGTAAAGACTTATGCCAGTCTCAACACGATCATGGTCGACGGTACGGGGATGTGCGGAGCCTGTCGTGTAACGGTGGGAGGCAAGACCCGTTTCGTATGTATCGACGGGCCGGAGTTTGATGCCCATGAAGTGGACTTTGATGAGATGATCCAGCGTCTGGGGGCATTCAAAGAACAGGAAAAGGAAGCATATGAGCGCTATTTAAAAACCGTTAGTTGAAATGGAAAACATCGCTGAATATCTGAAACAGGAACGGAGCCAACCGTGGCGGGAGGAGCTGCGCAAATCGATGAAGGCCAAAGAACGCACCTCCATCGAGCGGGTCAAGATGCCTGAGCAGGACCCTAAGGAGCGTCAGCACAACTATCTGGAGGTGAACCTGGGGCTGACCGAGGAGATGGCGGTCACGGAGGCACGTCGTTGTCTGGACTGTCCCGATCCGACATGTATATCCGGATGTCCGGTGGGGATCAACATACCCAAGTTCATCAAGAAGATCGAAGCAGGGGATTTCATGGGTGCGGCGAAGGTCTTGAAGGAGACCAACGCCTTGCCGGCAGTGTGTGGTCGTGTATGTCCGCAGGAGGTTCAGTGTGAGAACAGTTGTTTTTACACTGTGAAGCTGAAGAAGCCGCCGGTCGCCATCGGCAACCTGGAGCGTTTTGCGGCCGACTACGAGCGGAACAGCGGCAACATCTCGGTACCCGAGATCGCGGAGCATAACGGCATCAAGGTGGCGGTGATCGGCAGCGGCCCGGCAGGACTTGCTGCGGCGGGCGACCTGATCAAGTTGGGATACGATGTCACGGTGTTCGAGGCTCTGCACGACGTGGGCGGGGTGTTGAAGTACGGGATCCCCGAATACAGGCTCCCCAATGAAATCGTGGATGTAGAGATCGAGAACCTGCGGAAGATGGGAGTCAAGTTCCGCACCAATTTCATCGTAGGAAAAACGGCCACCCTGGAGATGTTGCGTGACGAAGGTTTCGAAGCCTTCTTTGTAGGCAGCGGAGCCGGTCTGCCGCGCTTCATGAACATTCCGGGAGAGAACAGTGTCGGCATCTATTCGTCGAACGAATACCTCACGCGCATCAACCTGATGCATGCGACGAATCCGGATTATGACACCCCTGTCCATGAGGGCGAGGTAGTAGCGATCATCGGAGGTGGGAACACCGCCATGGACTCGGTCCGGACGGCACGCCGCATGGGAGCCAAGCGGGCCATTCTGGTCTACCGTCGTTCGGAGGCTGAGATGCCTGCCCGGCTGGAGGAGGTAAAGCACGCCAAAGAAGAAGGAGTGGAATTCCTCACCCTCCATAACCCGGTCAGGTATATTGCCGATGAGCAGGGCCGTGTAAAGAAGATGGTTTTGCAGAAGATGGAGTTGGGTGAGCCGGATGCTTCGGGCCGTCGTCGTCCGGTTCCCATTGAGGGTTCTGAGTTTGAGGTGGATGTGGACGTGGTGGTCGTTGCCATCGGCGTCTCCCCCAACCCGCTGATCCCGCATGCTGTTCCGGGACTGGAAGTCAGCCGCTGGGGTACCATCATCGTGGACAAGGAGACGATGCAGTCGTCGATCCCTGATATTTTTGCCGGTGGAGACATCGTCCGCGGCGGTGCCACCGTGATCCTGGCCATGGGTGACGGCCGCCGGGCCGCTGCCGGCATCCACAAGTATCTCCAGGAAAAAGTAAAAAAATAACATTTTTTCATCCCGGACGCAACCCTTCTTGTCAAACTTTCATCATAAAGTTGAGGTTTGACACTTGGTAACCGTCCATTTACTCTTGATGTTACCATTGCTGCGGAAGGCCGCCCTTTGGTTGTATGGTTTCTCAAAAACGGCTGACCGCGGGTTTGACAGTGTATTAGGGTTAGTGGAGAAAATGCCCCCGTATGACGGGGGCATTTTGTTTTCCGTTCATGCAAACTCTTTTCACGTACCATGAACAAAACGCCGGTATGGATGCCGGCGTTTTGTCTGTCAATACATCAAAAAAAGAATCGTGAGCATCAAGAGTGTCCCCCAACGATGATCCGCATGATCTTGAGGTTCAGCACAAAGAACCGGAAGATCTGCAAGAGGATACATCTTCTTTTGAACTGTGTAAAGCGCGTAGGCAAAGGAGGATACGCTTCATCGAAATAGACCTTGATCTTGTTGTAACCCATATGACTGATTTTTTGTTATTTACATCACAAACTATTCAGGCAACAGCCACCAGAAAGGATATCCTTTGGCTTTGTGCAGGAACATGTAATGCAGGAAGAGTTTGAGCCAGTGTCCCGCGAGCCCCACTTCCCCGATGGTATAGCTGATATCGCGGCCGAATTCCGGATATTTTTCCCAGTCGGGCACGATCGGGAAAACGGTCATGGTAGCGGCCATTCCTTTCAGCAGGCCGAATCCGGCCGAGACGATGCAGGCAGCTCCCATCCGGGCCATAGAGGCGCGGTGCTTGAACTTTTTCTTTTTCCCCTTGACCAGGTCGACGATATTGAGGGCCACCACTTTTCCCATGACCCCTGAGGGCATGCCGGTGCGGGGAGGGGAAGGGAAGATAGGGGTTCCCTTTGGGCTGGTCATCGGTTTGGAGATGGAATGGGGAGGGGCAAAAGCGATGCCCGGAGCAAAAATGTTCTCATAGGCCGGCGATTGGTAGATACTGGGCCAGTCGTTCCCGCTCCATTCCTCGAAAGGTTTCTTGGTATAATCGGCATCGACATACATCAGTCCATTAGGAGCGAAGAGCCTATCGGTGATCTCCGCACCGTTCTTATCGTAGGCTTTCATCCCTGCTCCGGCAAAAGCCGGGATGAGCATGGCAAAGTCATATTCGAGGGAGTTTTCCTCTCCGTCAAGATTTTCGTAATAGATGCGATGGTCGTCCACTTTTTTCACCCCTGCCCTCTTGATCCAGCGGATCTCATGCTCGGCCAGGATCGATTCGGCAAACACCTTGGTGGGGGTCACATATCCCCCTTTTTTGATAAAGGCGCCCCCCATGCCGAAGTCGCCCAACTCATATTCGTTGGTGATCCAGGTGATGTCGGCCATGTTCTGGAGACCTCTTTTCCGGATCTCCCAGGCAACATTGAGCGTATATTCGAAGGCTGCTCCCTGGCAGGTGGCCATGGAGTGTCCCGTTCCGATGACGATCTTTTGTTTTTCGCCCTTTTCCATTTTCCGGATGACCTCTTGCAGTTTCTCCCAGGCAT
>JAMOUS010000219.1 GCA_027067975.1 Bacteroidales bacterium
GCACCGCATGGCCCGGAATATCGTCCCCTATGTCAAACAGATCGATACCCTGGCGGCCGAGTATCCTGCATTGACCAATTACCTTTATTTAACTTACAGTGCCACCGAGCACGACATCGCCTTTGACGACGGGAAGCGTTCGGTGATCGTGCTGGGGTCGGGAGCCTACCGCATTGGCAGCAGTGTCGAGTTCGACTGGTGCGGGGTGAGCGCCCTCCATACCGTCCAGGAGAAAGGGTACCGGTCGGTGATCATCAACTACAACCCCGAGACGGTGAGTACCGACTACGATATCTCCGACCGTCTATATTTCGATGAGTTGTCGTTCGAGCGGGTGCTCGACATTGTCGACCTGGAGAACCCCTATGGGGTGATCGTCTCCACCGGCGGCCAGATCCCCAACAACCTGGCCATGCGGCTCTACCGCCGGAAGGTGTCGGTGCTGGGCACTTCGCCGCTCTCCATCGACCGGGCCGAGAACCGGCACAAGTTCTCTTCCATGCTGGATGAGCTGGGGGTCGACCAGCCCCGCTGGAAAGAGCTCACCAGCCTGGAGGATATCCATCATTTCGTGCAGGAGATCGGCTTTCCCGTCCTGATCCGTCCCTCTTATGTGTTGTCGGGGGCGGCGATGAACGTGGTCTCCAACGAGCAGGAGCTCGATCATTTCCTGAAACTGGCCGCCGAGGTGTCGAAACAGTATCCGGTGGTGGTGACCGAGTTCATCCAGGAGGCGAAGGAGATCGAGATCGACGCCGTGGCCCGGGAAGGCAAGATCCTGGCCTATGCCATCTCCGAGCATGTGGAGTTTGCCGGCGTTCACTCGGGCGATGCCACGATGGTCTTCCCGCCGCAGAAGATCTACCTTGAGACCGTCCGGCGCATCAAGCACATCTCCCAGGCGGTGGCGCGTGAGCTGAAGATCACCGGGCCGTTCAACATGCAGTTCTTGGCCAAGGACAACCAGATCAAGGTGATCGAATGCAACCTGCGTGCCTCGCGGTCGATGCCTTTTGTCTCGAAAGTGCTGAAGGTCAATCTTATCGACCTGGCCACGCGGGTGATGCTCGGCGAGGAGGTCACCCCCCCGGCCAAGTCGAGCTTCGAGCTCGACTATGTGGGGGTGAAGGCGCCGCAGTTCTCCTTCTCCCGCCTGCAGCGTGCCGACCCGGTGTTGGGGGTGGACATGTCCTCCACCGGCGAGGTGGGGTGTCTGGGCAAGGACTTCTACGAGGCGGTGCTCAAGGCGATGCTCTCGGTGGGCTACCACATCCCGCAAAAGGCCATCCTGCTCTCCACAGGACCGGCCCGCTCAAAGGTCGAGCTCATCAACAGTGCCCGCACACTCCTCGAAAAAGGCTACAAACTCTACGCCACCCGCGGCACCAAACAGTTCTACGACCAGTATGGTGTCGAGACCACCCTCGCCTATTGGCCCGACGAGGAGCAGAGTCCCAACACCCTCGAGCTGATCCGCAACCATGAGGTCGACCTGGTGATCAACATCCCCAAGAACCTCTCCAAGGACGAGCTCGACAACGACTATCTCATCCGGCGCAGCGCGGTCGATTACAACATCCCGCTGATCACCAATGCACGGCTGGCCAGTGCTTTCATCCTAGCTTTCTGCAAATACGGTCTTGAAGATCTTTCCATTGCCTCGTGGGATGAGTACAAAAGCTGATCATAGCGAGGGTGTTGAGGTGCGTGCTGCCCGTCCTGAGGATGCGGCGGCGATTGCGGCCTTTCAAGTGGCGATGGCCCGTGA
>JAMOUS010000220.1 GCA_027067975.1 Bacteroidales bacterium
GGTTGACCCCCTTGTTGAAGGCAAAGGCAAAACTGGCTCCCAGAAAGCCTCCCACCGCCGAAGTGCCTGTGAAGACATCCCGGAAGATGGAGACGAACGAAGGGATGATGTTGTCGTAATGGGTGAAGATCACCGCCAACGCGCCGAGGAAATAGAAGATCGCCATCACCGGCACGAGAGTGGAGGTGACCTTGGCAATGCGCTTGATGCCGCCCAGGATCACCAGCGCCAACAGCACCGTCAGCACCGCCCCCGAAATGATCTGCTTGACGTTGAAGGTGGAATAGAGGGCGTTGGCAATACTGTTGATCTGCGGCAGGCTGCCCGTGCCAAACGACGAGAGGATGGTGGCCAAGGCGAAGAAGATGCCCAGCCAGGTGCCCGTGCGGATAACCTTGCCATTCTTGAGGTGGATGTTGAGGCGCTTCTTCATGTAATACATCGGCCCGCCGGAGATCGTGCCGTCAGGGAGAATGTCGCGGTACTTGTGCGAGATGGTCACCTCGACGAACTTGGTGGTCATCCCCACCAGCGCGGTGGCCAGCATCCAGAAGAGGGCCGCCGGCCCTCCGATGTGGATAGCCAAAGCCACGCCGGCAATGTTGCCCGTACCCACCGTCCCCGAGAGAGCGGTCGAAAGAGCCTGGAAATGACTCGCATCACCGATGTCGGTGTCCTTGTCATACTTGCCCTTCACCACCCGCACCGCAAAACGGAAATAGCGGAACTGCGGGAACTTCAGGTAAAAGGTGAAAAAAAGGCCCGTGCCCAACAACAGGAACACAAACCATTGACTTCCCCCAAGGTACTGATTGAGATACTCCAGAAACTCCTTTACCTCTTGCATGCCGTCGGTTTAGGGTCGGAACGACCAGTTACGGAAAGCAAAAATAAGAATATTGTGAAAAGATGAAAACCAAGGAAAGGACGAGGGAGGAGAAGATGAAGCGATAAAGCGATGAAGCGATAAAGCGATGAAGCGATAATGCGATGAAGCGATAATGCGATAATGCGATCCGCCTATGCTAAAGCTACGGCGGACGAGGAAGGCCAAAACAAGACAAAAGATAAAAGATAAAAGGGTTCTGGCATTGTCATTGTCAAAAGCCAACTCGATACTCGATACTATGAACTCGGAACTTTGCCGGTAAGGCAAAAGGCAACCGTTTTTAGTATTGAGTTTGGAGTATCGAGTTCGGAGTATCGAGTCAGGCCCACTGGCAGTAATAGGGAACAATAATAAAACGTACGCCCCGGAGGGGCCGAAGGGAAATCCCGGCAGGCCGGGATTACAATCCTACCCCTCTGGGGACGTGATATGCCGTTGATAAAATTCGTCCCGTTAGGGACTGAAAAACAATAGGCAGCCACTTCAGTGGCTGTAATAATGGGACAACAAACAAAACATACGTCCCAGAGGGACTGAATGGACCGGGGGATGGAGCGATAAAGTGATGAAGCGATCCGCCTTCGCCAAGACAAAAGATAAAAGGGTTCAGGCATTGTCAAAAGCCAACTCGATACTCGATACTCCGAACCCGGAACTAATAAAAAACCCCGCAAAAGCGGGGTTGGTTCTTTCGTTGCGGAGAGGGGGGGATTCGAACCCCCGGTACGGTAAACCCGTACGCCAGTTTAGCAAACTGGTGGATTAAGCCACTCTCCCACCTCTCCGGGAAGCTGCTTTGCCCTTTTTTCAGGCAGCACAAAAGTACGAAAAGGAATATTTTTTTCAAAAAAGGTCTTCCATTTTCTTCCACATATCATCCTGGCAAGGTGCCTTTGGGAAAAGTCCTCCGACAAGACGATTTATATCACTTTTAAGAGACTTCATTTGTTAAAAGGCCGATATCGCACGAAGAAGCTTTTTCTCCCCCAATTGATTACCGTCTGGACTTTTCTTTTCCACCTCTCTACGCCCGGCTCACCCCTTAACAGACACAGCAGGCCCCGGGGCGGGGCATCAACCTGGGCAACATGCTCGAACCACCATACGAGGGCGACTGGAACAACCCACCTGCCGAAGAGAAATATTTCGACGCCTAGCAGGAGGCCGGCTTCCAGACGGTACGCATCCCCGTGCGGTGGGACAAATATACCGGTGCCTAAACCCCTCCCTCCTGGCTCGAAGGGGGTGGAAGAGGCGGTCGACTGGGGACTCAAACGCCGCATGTTTGAGATCATCAATGAGCCTTACGGGATGACCATTGAACAGGTTGGACGATCTCAACGACACCGTCATAACCCTCTCCTACCCTTCCAAGGTGTACCATTCCCCGGCCAGCGGGGTGAGATCCGTTGTATCGATATGAGAGATCTCTCCCCGCAAGATTGCTGAACATGGAGTTTTTGCGATATGCAGGGAAAGGAAATCTTTTCCGGGACGGTGACCCCTGCCGGACGGCGATCCACCCTGGAACCTTCCCCGAGGGACTCGCACAGGGAACCTATTTGTGTACCCTGACCAAGGGGGAGAAAGTTTTTGCAGAAGTTGATCGTTCGGTGAAGGTGCTTCATTCCACAAATTTTTTATTTTTGATGCCCTGAAAAACCTGACATCATGACGAAAGATCCAACCGTTTACCGTAGTAGCGACGACCGTATCGTCCCGAGAGAGTATTTGGTACCCTTCATTCTGATCACAATCCTGTTTCCGCTGTGGGGTTTTGCCAACGACATCACCAACCCGCTGGTGGCCGCCTTCCAGACGGTGATGGAGATCCCGGCGGCCAAAGCGGCGCTGGTGCAGTTCGCCTTCTACGGTGGCTATGCCACCATGGCCATCCCCGCCGCCCTGGTCGTAAAAAAATATTCCTATAAGACAGGGATCCTCATCGGCCTGGGTCTATATGCGACAGGGGCTTTTCTTTTCTGGCCCGCTGCCAGATTCGAGATGTTCGGCTTCTTTCTGGTGGCCTATTACATCCTGACCTTCGGGCTGGCCTTCCTGGAGACGACAGCCAATCCGTATATTCTCTCGATGGGGAGCGAAAAAACCGCCACGCGGCGGCTCAACTTTGCCCAGGCCTTCAACCCGCTGGGGTCGTTGCTGGGGATGATCGTCGCCACCCACTTTATCCTGGCCCTGCTGCACTCCGACGAACGGGACGCCGCCGGCAACCTCATCTATCCCACCCTCGACGCCGCCCAAAAGGCGGTCATCCGCGCCCACGACCTGGTGATCATCCGCGACCCCTACGTGATCCTTGGGGTAGTCGTGCTCATTGTTTTCGTCTTGATCGCAGTATACAACATGCCCAAGAACAAGAGCGAAGTACACACCCCCACAAAGGAGATCTTCCGGCGCCTCTTCACCCTGCCGGAGTACCGCAAATACCGTGAGGGAGTCATTGCCCAGGTCTTTTATGTGGGCGCCCAGATCATGTGCTGGACCTTCATCATACAGTATGCCGAACACCTGGGCTTCACCAAAGCACAGGGAGAAGAATTCAACATCATCGCGATGATCATCTTCGTCAGCGGCCGTTTCATCGGGACCTATCTGATGAAATATATCGAACCGGGGAAGTTACTCTTCTTCTTTGCCATAGGGGGTATGATCACCACTGCAGGGGCCATCCTCATCCAGGGCATGCTGGGACTCTACTCGCTGATGGCCACCTCCCTCTTCATGTCGATCATGTTTCCCACCATCTACGGGATCTCCCTGAAAGGAATGAACAACGACGATGCGAAGCTGGGAGCTGCTGGCCTGGTGATGGCTATCGTCGGCGGGGCACTGATGCCGCCGCTGCAAGGAAAGATCATCGATCTCGGACAGGTAGGCCCCCTGCCCGGCGTGAACGCTTCGTTCATCCTGCCTTTTATCAGCTTTGTGGTGATCGCCCTCTTCGGATACCGTACCTTTAAGATCCATCATGCAACCGAGAGCGCCGTCGCTGCATAACGAAACTCGAAGAAAAAACCGACACACTTGTGTCGGTTTTTTTATTGTTTTCCGGAAATATTTATAAACATCTTTTTTCTGTACATTTTTTTTCGGATATTTATATCATTGTCCAACCAAAACTTCTAACCCATGACAGAACAGAACGAACAACCCCAAAACCAGACTTCCTTTTCGATCGGGAAGATGATCAACGATGCCAAGGGGGCGCTCCTCAATCCGAAGGAACACTTTGCCGGCCTTAAAGCAGAGGGCGGGCTTAGTGAACCCATCATCAAGGCCTTGGTATACGGAGTGATCGCCGGACTCCTCGTATTCATCTACAGCTTGATCGGGCTGTCGGCCGCGAATGTCGGCCTGGGAGCCATCGCCGGCGGGGCTGTCGGCTTCGTGGCTTTTATCGTGACCATCTTTATCATGGTGGTCGCCCTTTTCGTACTGGCAGTAATCATCCTTGTGATCTCGGCCATCGCAGGCGGTGAGACCGACTTCGAGACGTGCGTACGGATCGCATCCGACCTGTTGGTGATCTATGTGTTGCTGGTCCTTTTCACACCGGTCTCGTTCATACCTTTCCTGGGTGTACTGGTCAAACTCCTGATCAAACTCTATGCATTGTTGATGATGTACCATGCCGTCACCGGCGCACTCAAAGGAAAAGCCGAGACGACGAAGATCATCGCCTGGATCCTGGCCGCCCTGCTGCTCTTGGGTGCGATCATAGGTCTCGTGACGAATGCAGCCGTGAAAAAGCTCAGTGACAACAGCGACAAGATCTTCGAGAACATCGTCCGCGAAGCGGGCGGGGAAGAAGCCTTGGAAGCGATGAAAGAGGCCCAGGAAGCGGACGACGGCACGGTGATCTTCATCCTTGAAAAGGTCGACGGCAGCAAGATCGAAAATCCCGAGCCTGATGCCATCACCGCTGCCCTCGGGGAGATGGAAAACGACGACGATTACATCATCCTCTCCCACGGCAAGGATGCCTACATCCAGGCCATGAAGTCGGGCGACCATTATATCCTGCAATACAAGGATGACAACGGATTGCATGAGTATGACGGCGATGCCGGTTATCCGGTGGTGATCTCCTGCTTCGAGGCTTACCTCAACCCGCCGGTATGGAACCTCATGAAATCCCAGATGGCTTGGAAAGATGCCGAAAACTGATCGCCGGAACCCTCTAAAACACAATAAAAGGGCCTGCAGGCCCTTTTATTTTTTTCTTATACTAACCCATTGACAAACTGCAATATATAACGGAAAAACAATCATGACTACGTAGTTGCCTACGTAGCTCACTACGTAGCTATTGCTTCTTTTTGCGCTGACGTACCATAAGTTACTACAATTCGCAGCAAATACTCCAACAGCACTTACAAAGTATTTTTTCGTGCCGGACAGTTCTAATCCGTCACGATCCAGGGGAACTGGTTTATGAAGAATAGTATTTTTTTATTTTAGCCGGCTCGATGAGAAGATCGGAAGAACTGGGGAGGCCGGGCCGCTGGCGGCGGCTCACCGACCGGGGCAGCCGGTATGTGGATTACCGGATGGGCTGCTACGGGGCCATTGTCATGGCTACCATCGTCTTCTTCATCAACTTTTTAGGCAAGAAAGACGAGCTGGGCTTGGCCCAGGCGGCCCTATGGTCGACCACCGCCGCCCTCAAGCAGGGCACGTACACCTTCTTCTTCGGCGGGGTGATCATGAAGATGAGCGAGCGGCTGGCCACGGAGATCCGCCGCCGTACCCTCGCCCTCATCCTCGCCTGTGTCATCCCCTCGATGGTCTCCCTCACCCTCACTTACGGCGTGCATAACCTGAAAGGCACTCCCCTGCCGGCCAAATCCACCCTCCCCACCGCCATCTTCGTCATCCCCTCCACGGCCGTCTGGGGAAGGATGAAAAGAAAAAAAATGGAAAGTTAGCCCGAAGGATCACCCTAAGGAGCTCGTAGTCAGTGAGTCCCGGCTTTCGCAAAGCTTTGGCTGACGCGAAAGACGCAGGTGAAACCTACCCCGGCCGGAATGTTAGGGAGGGAGTATGGTCATTCTTTTTGGATGTTATCGAGGGTTTTCCGGTCGAAATCCCCTTTCTTCTTGTACTGGGTAGGTGTGAGGCCGGTGATCTTCTTGAACTGGGCCGAGAGGTGATGGACACTGCTGAAGCCGGTCTTCCAGGCGATCTCGCTGAGGGTGAGCTCGCCGTAAGAGAGCAGCTCCTTAACCCGTTCGATGCGTTGGAGGATATAGTATTTTTCGATGGTAAGCTCTTCGCGTGAAGAGAAGAGGGAGGAGAGGTACTTGTAATCATGGTGGAGGGTGTCGGCAAGATAGCGGGAGAGCACCACCTCTTCGAGGGGTTCTTCGGAATGGTGGATGAGCCGTACGACGGTGGCTTTGATGTCCTTGACGATCTGTTCCTCGCGGTCGGTCACCAGCTCAAAGCCGTTCGCTAGCAGGGTGGCTGCGATCTTTTCCAGTTCCTCCTCAGTGGGGACCCCTTCGATCACCGCTCTGCCCAGCTCAACCTCTTCCACCTTCCATTGCAATCTCTCCAACTCGGAGCGGACCGTCCGGATGCAGCGGTCGCAGACCATGTTCTTGATATGCAGGACAGAGATCGCCATTTTTTGTTACCCCTTTCCCTACAAATATAACAAAACCGCGCTTCAGATGCCGAATTTTTCTATCCCGGCAACAGGCATATAAGACAAAAGATAAAAGGACAAAGACAAAAGAAAGGCAAAAGGCAAAAGGGTCAAGGCAAAAGGCAAAAGTGGAGTATGGAGTATCGAGTATCGAGTATCGAGCCAGGCCCACTGGCAGTAATAGGGAACAATAACAAAACGTACGCCCCGGAGGGGCCGAAGGGAAATCCCGGTAGGGCGGGATTACAATCCTACCCCTCTGGGGACGTGATATGCCGTTGATAAAATTCGTCCCGTTAGGGACTGAAAAACAATAGGCAGCCACTTCAGTGGCTGTAATAATGGGACAACAAACAAAACATACGTCCCGGAGGGACTG
>JAMOUS010000221.1 GCA_027067975.1 Bacteroidales bacterium
GGTGCGGTATGATGCATAGGGATAACGAGGGCGTGACAGCCGGCCGCTTCGGCCGTGCGGGCGATCGCGCCAATATTTCTCACATCGGTGATGCGGTCGAGCACCACCACGAAAGGGACTTCCCCCCTTTCATACAATCCGGGGATGATGTTTTCGATACGTTGGTACTCCAACAGCGACACCAATGCCACGGCACCCTGGTGGTTGCCGGAGACCAAACGGTCGAGCTTCTCCTGGGGGACAAACTGGTAAGGCACCCCCCGCTCCCGCACCAGGGCGAAAAGCTGGCGGAACGCTTCACTCTGCAGGCTTTTCCGTAAAAACACCTTCTCCAACGGCCGTCCCGACTCCAACGCCTCCGTCACCGGTCGAACCCCGTATATCTTGTTCTTCGCCATTCTCAATAATTCACTGAAAAGATATTCCCCTGGCGCCAGGTACGCACGGCTTCCACCCAGCGGGTCACTGCATCCCCCCGGGCCAGGTTGTAGACATTGTTGGAAAAGGGATTGTCCACCTTGACGAAGGTGAAAGAGATCTTCTCGGTGTTGCGACCGTCGCCATAGGTCCAAACCTCCTTTTTGACGGTCTTGGAGAGATCATCGGGCGGACCGTAGATGATGTAGATCATCCCCCTGTCGGTACGCCACCCTTCCTTCCAGGTGGTGAAGTAGATGTTGGCATAATAGACTCGGTTGTAATAGATACGCACCAGCTGCCGGGCTTTTTCCACATCATCGGTGGTACCCAGCCAAAACTCATCGACAGCCAGCTTAAGGTTGGGCCGCCGCATCAAGGCCCGCATCTCCCGTTTGTTGAGAAGATAAGCCAGCGGCTCTGCCATTTGCCTTGGAGAAAGGATTTTGGGAAAATAGGGCCCGAAATTGCACAAGGTGATGCCATCTTCCACCTCCGGATCGACACTGAACTGATAGATCCCCCTCCTTGGCAAACGGACATACTCCGTATCGCTATAATGAACCGTCCAGGTACTGTCGGGTTTTTTCAGCAGGAAAGGGGAACCTACCTTAATGTTCGGAGGAGCCGGGAGGGTCGTATCGGGCCTGAAATAGCGAACGAAATAGTCATGGGGACGCTGATCCCGGTATATGATCTTCACCGCATCGCCGGTATCCAGCGCATACGAAAAGACCTGGTGACGTGTCTTGACATCCACCACCATGTAGTTCTGTGAGGAATACCGGGTTCGTTTGTCCACATAGATAAAGTTCTGCACAGCCATCTTGCGTATCTGGTCGATCATCACCACCTCCAGAATATATTTGTCACCCAGGCGGCAGCGGAGGAGAATGCTTTTTTCGACCGAGCGGCTGCGAAGCATCTTCGGATCGATCGAATAATGGACGACCCCGGAATCCACCAGGGAGGCCTGACGCTTTCGTGTAAGGAAGAGACGATAGCGCACATCTACATAAGAGACATAATTGCCTTTTTCATCTGCCTGGTTGAACAAAAGCTGTGAAGGGACGATCTTGAGGCGCAGCAAAGAGACCGAGTCGGTCGAGTGATAGACACGGTATTGCGGCTGCAGGGGCGTACGACCCGGGATATAAAGATACGACAGGTTCTTCCCCGGCCGTTTCACCGGCAGGGGCTGTTCAAGGGTACAGCGCCCCATCGCCAGAAGGAGGAACAGTACGACCGCTCCTCCTGTGATCCTGCCAGCGATCCTCTTTTTCATATTTTCCGGGTTCGTCTTGTAAAATTACGTTTTTTTCGCGCAAATCCCTTTTTCATGTCAGCAAAGCTGTCACGGCCCGCTTTGCCTCTTCCGTACCCACCGTAAAAAGCACACCTTCCTTCACTTGCTCTTTCCTGAGAATGACGCGGGCTCCGCCAAACACTTCATGTCCGTATACAATATTGAAAGACCCCGGATAAGTTTTTCCATCGCTTTTTTCCCACGCATCCATGATCCAGCGGATGTATGATACATTGTTCACATGACCGTTCATATCGAGGTCGGAGAAGGCCACCTCCCGCCTCGCCGCCTCTTCACCGTCGTGCGGGCGGGGCAGCGAGGGCATTCCCTCCGGGAAGACCGTCTCATCACGGAAACGGTAATGACGGAACATCGCCGGATCCATCATGATATGCTTCCTTTTGCCGGTGTCGATGAGCAGCCAGGCGGTGGAGGCGAGAGCGATCAACTCATCTTTGCCGTTGTACACCCGGAAGTCGCGGTGGGCGAAGAGCCTGTCGGGACGGCGGGGCCAGGTCTCGATACGGACGGTATCCCCCCATTCGGCCCTGCCCTTTGTCTCCACCCGCATCTGCCGCAACACCCAGGCCAGTTGCTTCTCCTGCAGGTGGGTATAGCCCAGCTGCAACCGTATGGCGTGGGTGGCCGCCGCATCCTGCAGGTAGTTGCTCAAAGCCACAAACGAAAGATGTCTTGAAACATCCGTATCGTAAGTGTGCACCTCATACTCCCGGATCATGAACGCTTCCTGTTCCATTTATCTCTCCTCCTTTTCGGTCAGTTTTTCCAGTTCCTCGACCAGCCCGGTCCAACGCTCCTCCTTTTCGGTGATCGTTTTTCTGAGCCGGCCATACTCTTTCGTCAGTTTTTCAAGATCGCCGTCATGTTTTTGCGGGTTGGCCAACAACTGTTCCATCTCCTCCCGCTGCTGTTCCATCTCGTGGATCTCTCTTTCGAGGGCGGCGATCTGTTTTTCGAGGCTCTTCTTCCGGTTTCTCAGTCTCTTTCTCTCTTCCCAGTCCAGGGTCTTCCCGCCGGTCTCTTTCTCCCTCCCCTCCGTTGTCCGGGCCGGGGCGGCGGACAGCTTCCGCTCCAGGTCGCTCAGCTGTTCGAGCTTCCTTTTTTCCAGAAAACGGTATATATCTCCCCCGTGCTGCAGGATGCGGTGACCCCGCACCTCATAGAGTGTGTCGACCAGTCCGTCGAGAAAATCCCGGTCGTGGGAGATCACCAGCAGCGTGCCGGTAAAACTTTTGAGCGCCTCTTTGAGGATCCTTTTGGTACGCATGTCGAGGTGGTTGGTCGGCTCGTCGAGGACGAGGAAGTTGACAGGCCGGATGAGCATGCGCAACAGGGCCAGGCGAGAGCGCTCCCCCCCGGAGAGGACGGCGACTTTCTTGTCCACCTCCTCCCCGCTGAAGAGGAATGCCCCCAGCAGGTCGCGGATGTGGGGGCGCACCGGTCCGGTGGCCGCCTCGTCGATCACCTCCAGCACGGTCATCGACGGATCAAGCCGGTCGGCCTCATCCTGGGCGTAATAACCGATCGACACCTTCGTGCCAATCTTGCGGTATCCTCCGAAACCGGCCAGGTCGCCCACGATGATCCGCGCGAGGGTGGTCTTGCCCTCGCCGTTGCGGCCTACGAAGGCGATCTTCTCCCCCCGTAACACCGTCAGGTCGATATTCTCAAGTACTTTTTTTTCTTCAAAGGATTTGGTGATCTCTTTCAGCTCCACCACCAGGTCGCCGGAGCGTTCCACCTCCCGGAAGGAGAGGTTCACCTCGCGTTCGTCACGTTCGACGGGTGCGACACGCTCAAGTTTCTCGAGCTGTTTGATGCGCGACTGCACCTGCACCGCCTTGGTCGCCTTATAGCGGAAGCGCTCGATGAAGCGCTCGGTCTGTTCGATCCATCTCTGCTGGTTGCGATATGCCGCCTCCTGCTGGGCCATGCGTTCTTCTTTCATGGTGACATACCGGCTGTATGAGACCGGATAGTCGGTGATGCTGCCGTTCTCCAGTTCGAGGGTCCGGCGGGTGACATTGTCGAGGAGGGCCCGGTCGTGCGACACCAGCACCAGCGCACCCCGGAAGGCACGGAAATAGTCTTCGAGCCACTGTATGCTTTCGATGTCGAGGTGGTTGGTCGGCTCGTCGAGGAGCAGCAGGTCGGGACGGGCCAGCAGCACCTTGGCCAGTTCGATGCGCATGCGCCATCCCCCGCTGAAGGTGGCGGTGGGCTTCTCCAGATCGCCGGCGCGGAAGCCCAACCCCTCGAGCGTGCGTGTGACAAGGAGCTCTTTGCGGTCGCCGTCGAGGAGATGGTACCGTTCGGTGAGGGTGGCCAGACGTCCGGCCAGCCGAAGGTATTCGTCGCTCTCATGGTCGTCGCGCCTTTCCAGCTCGGCGGTGATGCGCTCTATCTCCCGCTCCAGGTCGTTGATCTCTGTGAGCGACGAGGCCACCTCCTCAAAGACACTCCGCACATCCTCCAGCTGTAGCTGCTGCGGCAGGTAGCCGATACGGTGGCCCCGCGGTACCGCCACCGTCCCCTCGTCAGGGGTGAGATGGCCGGCAAGGATACGCAGCAGGGTCGACTTGCCCGCACCGTTGCGGCCGACAAGACCGATGCGGTCGTCAGGACGTATGTTGAAAGAGACACCCGAAAAAAGTGTCCTCGCTCCAAAATGTACCGCTACGCCGCTGAGTGAGACCATGAGGGACAAAGATAGGACACTTCTTCCTATCTTTGCAGCATCATGAGCAGAAAGCGCAAGAAGAACCTGCCCCTGATCGAGGGGGCCGAGGTGGTCGACATCGCCAAAGGAGGCCGGGCCATCGCCCGAAAGGAGGAGCTCGTCATCCTTGTCGACCATGCGGTGCCGGGCGATGTGGTGGACATCCAGACCACCCGCAAGAAGAAAAAATACTTCGAAGGACGGGTGGCGGCCTTCCGGCAGCGTTCGGGATACCGTACCGAGCCGATGTGCCGCCATTTCCCGGTATGCGGCGGTTGCAAATGGCAGGACATGCGCTATGAAGCCCAACTGCTGTTCAAGGAGAAACAGGTACGCGACCAGATGGTCCGCCTGGCCGGGCTTTCAGAGGACATCGAAAAGATCATCGAGCCCATCCTCCCGTCCGAAGCGATCTGGCATTACCGGAACAAGCTGGAGTTCACCTTCTCGGCCCGCCGCTGGCTCACCCCTGAAGAGATCGCCAGCGACCGGCAGATCGACGAACCCGCACTGGGCTTTCATGTGGCCGGGCTCTTCGACAAGGTGCTTGACATCACCGAATGCCACCTGCAACCGGAACCTTCGAACGCCATCCGCAACTTCATCCGGGAATACACCCTGGATCACGGTTATTCGTATTATCACATCCGCGGGCAGCACGGACTGATGCGCAACCTGCTGATCCGTACCACCACAACGGGCGAGGTGATGGTGGTGATCGCATTCCATGAGGAGGATCAAGAGAAGATCGAAGCGCTCCTGGAAGCGGTGAAGAGACGCTTCCCGGAGATCACCTCCCTGCAGTGGGTGGTCAACCCCAAAGGCAATGACACGCTGGAAGGCCTGGAGGTGAAACTTTATCATGGGCGCGACCATATCCTCGAAGAGCTCGACGGACTGAGGTTCAAGGTGAGTGCCAAGAGCTTCTTCCAGACCAACACGCGGCAGGCGGCCCGTCTCTACCGGACGGTGCTGGAGTTCGCCGGCATCGGCAAAGAAGAGAACATCTACGACCTGTACAGTGGCACTGGCACCATCGGCCTCTTCCTGGCGCGTTCGGCCCGCCAGGTCACCTGCATCGAGAGCGTGGCCGAGGCCGTACAGGATGCCCGGGAAAATGCCCGGCTCAACGGCATCGAGAACATCTCCTTCCTCGAAGGGGAAGTAAAAGAACTCTTCAACAAAGAACTCTTCCGCAAGCACGGCAGGCCCGATGTGGTGATCCTCGACCCACCCCGTGCCGGCATCCATCCCGATACGGTGAAAATGCTCAAAGAGACCGCCCCGCGGAAGATCGTCTATGTGAGCTGCAACCCCGCCACACAGGCGCGCGACCTCCACGACCTCCTGGAAAGTTACCAACCTGTACGCATCCGGCCCGTCGACATGTTCCCCCACACCGACCACGTGGAGAATGTGGTGGTGCTGGAAAGAAAATAAGATTTTCAATCCGGCTGCAAAAACGAGGATCCTCGAAAGATCAGGCAAGCCAAAGGCTTGCGATCTTTCGGGATTAGCGCACCTGCTTTGTTTTCCGATGTTCTACGTCTATGTCATAGAGTCCTCTTCCACAGGCCGGTTCTACATCGGCCAAACACACGACCTGCACAAAAGGATCGAACGGCACAACCAGGGCAGAGTCCCCTCCACCAAAAACCGTGGCCCTTGGAAACTGAAATACTTTTTTCGTGTGAATTCACGAAAAGATGCAATATCTTTGGAGCGGAAACTGAAAAGCTTCAAGAAAAGGGAACAACTCATCCGTTTCTGTGAAGAAACTGCAGAACTCGGGGTGTAGCGCAGCCCGGTTAGCGCACCTGCTTTGGGAGCAGGGGGTCGTGAGTTCGAATCTCACCACCCCGACGAAAAAGGCCATCGGTTGATGGCCTTTTTCGTTTATTTTGCTGCCGTCTTTCCCTGTTGTTCCGGTTTGATCCCCTCGATCGCCTGCACCAGTTCGCGATAGAGCAGGGGGGCGGTCTCCGGCCCCAGCGAGTTCTCCTCGCCGTATTGCGGCTTCTCCCTCCCGTACGCATAGGGCGCTTTCACATCCCACTGGCTTTTGGGGATGATATAGCCGATCTCGTCGTTGGCCAGGCCGATGACGAACTTGTACTTCCCCGGTATCAGCTCCCGCAGCGGGGGGGTCTCTACCGGTGCGACGGGGAAGTCCCTCCCCTCGGGAGCCTCCACCCCGCCGTTGACGATCTCGGGATAGATCTCTCCCGGCACGGCCAGGAAGCTGACAGGCCCCACGGCAAAGGCCGCCACCTCCGAGCGTTTCTTGAACCATCCCTTCATGCCAAAGTCGAGCACGCCCAGCATCGCCCCCAGCCGGAACATAGGATTCTGTACCGGCAGTTCGATGGTGTGGGCACTCAGTGCGATACCCGCACCGGAAGGCACGGTATCGGCCTGTTCCAGCGCCCGGAAGAGGAGCAGCGCCAGGACCTGCCCTTCGGCACGGGCC
>JAMOUS010000222.1 GCA_027067975.1 Bacteroidales bacterium
GATGAGCGAAAAAGCCGAAGGATGCTGCCGCAGTGCCAGGCGCACCGTCTGCTCGGCCTTGTCGAACTGTCCCTTGTCGAGGTACGCCTCGATGATCTCTTCATATTCCGATACGTCCATGTACCGAAACGTCCCTTCCCGGCGCATCCTCTCAAACCGCTTCAGCAGCCGCTCTTCCCTTTCCCTGTCCGGGAACCCTTCCTGGTCTTCTCTCATAAGCCTTGCAATAACGGCACAAAGTTACAACATTTCTTGCAGTGTTGTTCATCCCGTCCCTCCCGCTTTTCAGGGATAGATCACTTTTTGGGCGGACAGCAAGGTGTTGCGCAACAGGGAGACAATGGTCATGGGCCCCACGCCGCCCGGCACGGGGGTGATGAAACGGCTCTTCGGCGCAACCGTCTCAAAATCCACGTCGCCGTACAGCTTCCACCCCGAGCGTGTCTTGTCGGAACGGACGCGTGTGATCCCCACGTCGATCACCGTCACCCCTTCCTTCACCATCTCGCCCGTAAGGAAACGTGCTTTCCCGAGGGCTGCGATGATGATGTCGGCCTGCCGGGTGAAGGCGGTCAGGTCGTGTGTGCGGCTGTGGCAGAGCGTCACGGTGCAGTTGCCCGGCTCTTCCTTGCGGGAGAGCAGGATGCTCACCGGTTTGCCGACAATGTTGCTGCGTCCGATCACGACACAATGCTTTCCGCCGGTCTCCACCTTGTAACGTCGCAGCAGTTCCAGGATCCCGGCCGGGGTAGCCGAGATGAAAGCCGGCAGGCCGATGGTCATACGCCCCACGTTCACGGGATGGAAGCCATCGACATCCTTTTCGGGACGGATGGTCTCGATGACCTGCTGCTCGTCGAGGTGAGCGGGCAGGGGCAACTGTACGATCAAACCGTCGACGGCAGGATCTTCGTTGATGTGTCGTACATGGTCGAGCAGTTCCTCCTGCGTGACATCCTCCTCCAAGCGGATCACGGTGGAGTCGAACCCCACCTCCCGGCAGGCTTTTTCCTTGGCAGCCACATAGGTCTCGCTGGCCCCGTCATGACCTACCAGGATCGCTGCCAGATGGGGCGCCTTGCCTCCCTGACGGCGGATCTCCGCCACCTCGCGGCGGATCTCCTCCCGAATCTCCGCCGACGTCTTTTTACCATCTATGAGGGTATACATCTCTTTTTTGCCTTTTGTTTTGTTTGTTATGATTTCCGTTGCTCAAACATAAAACATTTGCCCCTCTCCCCCTCTCCTCTTTGCTTTCATTTATCCAAAAGATACTAACAAGCATCCGACGTTTTGCGATTGCGGGATTTCCATATAATTTCGCATCCGGGATGAGAGACTGGATCTACGATCATATTTATGCGATCCTCGCCACGGTGATCTTCCACCTGGTGCTGGCGATCCTTTTCATGCTCATCAAATTGCATTCCCTGCCCGAGGAACGCGACCAGCCCATCCTCATCACCTTCGAAGAAACACCTCCTCCGCCACAGGAAGAAAACCAGGAAAAGTTGGCACCTGACCCGGAGCTGCAACAGATGTTGCACAATATCCCCGTTAATGAAGCCTCCCGCGCCCAGGAGACTTTTGACTGGGACAAATATATCGACAGGGTCAAGGAGGAGATGATCAAGGAAGGGAAGCTGGGACGCGACAACTTCATCGATGAGCAAAAGCGACAGCGTGCCGAAACGGAGAAAGAGCTGACGGTTCCCTTGCCATTGAAGGGAGAGGGAAATGGAAAGGAAGACTCGCTGTTGCAGGCGGCTCTTGAGGCAGCCAAGTATAAGGGTCCCACACGGGTAAAGTACAACCTTCCGGGACGCTACGCCGTCGATCTGGTGATCCCGATCTACAAATGTGAAGGTTCCGGGACCGTTGTGGTAAAAATGACGGTCGACCGCGAAGGGAAGGTGGTAAACGCCATGATCGACCCCGTCCGCTCGGCCGACAGCCCTTGCATGCACACCACCGCCCTCAATGCCGTCCGGCGAAGCCGCTTCAACCCCGACCCCGATGCCCCGGAGTCCCAGCAAGGAACGGTCACCTTCTACTTCGTCCCCCAGTGATCAGCGCCTCACCACGACTCCCTGCTGATGCGGGGTGATCTTCCGGAAGAGCACGTCATTCCTGAAAACGAACGAAAGCGACACATAGAACATCCGGACATCCATCCCCTGATAGGGACGCTGCCCGTTCCCATCGATATAATCCTCATTGAGGTAATTGGACAGATAATATTTCATCTTCAGGGCGGTGCCGGTGGGCAACTGCACCCCCGCCACCACGGAAGGAAGAAAATGTTTTGTCCGGTTGGTGAACCAGTCCTTGTACACACTCTTCACATCCCCGTGAAAGGTTTTTTCCTTGTAATGAAAAGCCCATTCATACTCTCCTCCTGCAAAGAGAAAAACACCATCCATCTTACCGAACTTGAAGATCAACGGAACGCCCAGTGTGTACGAGCGTCTTTTGATCTTGTCAATATCCGGATCGGGGACATCATCCTGAATGTACCCGATGTTCCGGATACCCAAGCCTGTAGCGACACCTCCCCACTCCCAAAGATCAAAATTGATGTAAGAAGCACTATGATAGAAAGCGGTAAAACGCATGTTGTTGTTCATCTTGTTCCCATGGTCTTCGATCGAGGCACCCTGGAAAAGGAATTCCCATTCTCCGGAGAGATAGATATCCGTCTGTGCAGAGACAGACCCAACATAGCCCGCCACCAAGACGAACAGGATCAGCATTTTTTTCATAGCCTGAAAGAATTGTTCACAACAGATCAAAGATACGATCTATTTTCATAAATGGAAAAACGCCCGGGGGGGGGCTTTCAATAGGTTTTGGGCGGCAAAGGCGCTCCCGTGGTCCGGTACCACCTCTCGATCGCGGAGGAGAGTCTCTTCACGACGGCGGCATGCTGCTCCGCAATGTTTTGTAGGTTTTTGGGGTCGTTCTTATCATCGAAGAGCAGCAAAACATCTTTTCCCCGGATCAGTCGGTAGCGGCCATCGGTGGCCATGGCATAGCCTTCTGTCTTGGCAAAGGCGGTCTTTCTCTTCACCCGCTTTCCGTGATAGAGGGCGGGCAACAGGCTGACGCTCCAAGCTCTTGCTTTCAGGTCGGCTCTTCCGGCCTCTGCCAGCTCGAGTGTGGTACGCACCAGGTCGGTGAGCTCGACGGGGTCGTCGACGACCGTCCCCTTACGGAAATGAGCGGGCCAGGTGATGATCAGGGCCGGATTGGTGATCTGGCGGTAGAGGGTACCTTTATGGAAGCGCCAGTGGTCGCCGATCATCACCCCCTGGTCGGAGAAGAAAACCACTACGGTGTTGTCGGCCACGCCCTTGCGTTGCAGGGTCTCCAGCACCTGACCCACATATTTGTCAAGCAACGAGACATTGGCACACAGGCCGGCCTGGTGGTCACGGATCTCTTTTTCACTACGCGCCAGCCTGGTCTTGCACACCAGCCCCTCCGGCGGGGAAAAGTTCTTCACACGCGTACCCCCCGGCATCTCCTGCGGATCATACACATGATACCGCTTCGGGACATCGTACGGGTCATGAGGAAGGGAATAGTTGAGCCAAAGGAAAAAAGGTTTCTCCCCCTCATACCGCTCCAGAAAGTCTACCGCCGCCGTTGTAAAGAAACCGTCGAGGTAGACATCCTCGGGGAGGGTGCTGATCTTTTTGCATTCATTCACAAAAGTATCCACATATCCTTTCTGCCTGAGGAAGGAAACATACCAGTCGTTCTTCAATTTCTTTCCTTTTTCCAGTTGCTTGCAGAGCATGGCACGTCCGAGGGTCTGCTGCACATGATCAAACCCCATCTCCGTGCGCATGGCAGCGGTCTTGTCACTCCCTTTGGCAATATAAGGACGGATATGACATTTTCCGATCCAGGCCGTGTAATAGCCGGCCCGCTGCAATGCCTTCGGGAAGGTCCAGACCCCCTGCGGGAGCGCTTTCAACTGCCCATTGTAATAAAAGCCCAGGTTGTGGGGATAGAGTCCGGTGATGAGCGAATTGCGCGAGGGTCCGCACATCATCCCCTGCGCCACGGCATTGCGAAAATACACCCCTTGCTCCGCCAAGCGGTCGATATGCGGTGTGGGCGGATACGCTGCCCCGTTGAAACCCACATACTCATATTCCAGGTCATCCACCTCGATGAAAAGGATGTTGGGACGCTCGCCCGCTTCCGCAACCAAAGCCGCTGTCCAAAATACAAAAGCGATCCAAATATGTCTCATGATGGCTGTCCACTGATTCTTCCCAAAAATCGGTAATTTTGGAAAAATGTTGCATGGATGGAGCGATCTTTTCTACCCTTTCTGTTGAAATTTTCCCTTGGGCTCATGATCTTGGGAACGGCGCCGGTTTGGGCCCAAGAGAGCACTCATGATGAAAGACTTCCCTCCCGGGGTCTCTGTGCGCACCGCGGGGCCATGGTTCTCTACCCGGAGAACACGCTGCCGGCCTTCCGTGCGGCGGTGCGTCTGGGCGTGGCGATGATCGAGATGGACGCCCGCATGACCCGCGACAGCGTCATTGTGATCCTCCACGACGCCACCCTCGACCGTACCACCGACGGCTCGGGTCCCTTGCGCACCCACACCCTGGCCGAGATCAAACGTCTCGACGCCGGCAGCTGGAAAGATCCGGCCTTTGCCGGCACCCGCATCCCCACCCTTGAGGAGGCGCTGGCCGTGATCCCTGCCGGCATCTGGATCAACGTGCATGTCAAGGAGGGTTCGGAGGTGAGCCGGCGTGTGGCCCGCATCATCGCCCGCAGCGGTCGCCTTCACCAGGCCTTCATCGCCTGCGACACCGCCGCCGCCCATGCCGCACGGGAGGTCTCGCCGGAGATGCTGATCTGCAACATGGAACGCCAAACCTCCACCCGCGACTACGTCGAACTCACCCTGCAAACCCACAGCGACTTCATCCAGTTTTTCCGCACCCCGCCCGGCGACAGCCTCGCCTCCTGGTGCCGGCAACTGAAAGAAAGGGGAATCCGCATCAACTACTACCGTGCCGACGATGCCCCGACGGTGCGGAAACTGTGGGACCTGGGCGTCGACTTCGTGCTGGTGAACGACCCCGCAGCCATCATGAAGGCACTGCGAAAAACGGCATCAGCGGACATTCCGTAACATCCGCTCGTCGACCAAACGCATCCGGCCGTCCCGGTAACCATACACCTTGATCCCCACTTCCGGGCCTTCCACGAAGACCTGGGTGTAATGAATACACGTGGTATCGAAAGCACAGGACGACTGTACCTCCCACACCCCTTCATGATCGGCGATGGTGTATTGATGACGGTGGCCGCAGAAATAGGCAGTCACGTGATATTTCCCGAGCAGGTCCCAGAAATCCTGCCGGCTCACGGGTGCATTGCCGAGAGAGTTGCCCGTCCACACCGGCTCATGGGCAAAGACGAAGATATGTTCCTTGTCGGTGGAGGAAAGATCCTCCGCCAGCCAGGCATACATCTCTTTCGTGATGCGTCCGTCCTCCCGGTGCTCCCAGTCCTGCCCGGCATAGAGGTCGATCACGACAAAATGTGCGTTGCCGTGGTCGAACGAATAGGAAGTATAATGTGCCCCGCGGATGCCGGCACTGTCGTACCAGGTGACCCAGCGGATGCCGTCCTTCACGTACGA
>JAMOUS010000223.1 GCA_027067975.1 Bacteroidales bacterium
TTTACCCCGGCCCATCAGCAGCTGGCCCTCGAAGCAGCACGGAAGTCGGTGATCCTACTGAAGAATGAAGGCCTCCTCCCCCTGAAAGGCGTGAAGCGTATCCTGGTCACCGGCCCCAATGCCAACAACCATCGTCTTTTGGGCGACTGGTCCCTCCAGCAGCCGGAAGATCATGTGATCACTGTGTATGAAGGGTTCCGGAAGGTGTTTCAAGATGCACGCGTCGATTTTATCAACAGCGGCGAGAGCCTGCGCCATCCCGATGACAGCAAGCTCCGCCTTCCCATCGCCCGGGCTGCCTCATACGATGCCGTGGTGGTGGTGGTGGGTTCCAACTCATTGCGATATGACAACAAAGAGAAAAACTGCGGTGAGAACATCGACAGAGCCCATATCAACCTGCAGGGCAATCAGCTGAAACTCATCCAAGAGATCTTTAAGAGAAACCGCCACACCATTGTGGTGTTCATCAATGGCCGGCCTTTGGCAGAACCCTGGATCAAAGAAAACATTCCTGCCATCCTTGAAGCCTGGGAACCCGGTGCCTTTGGCGGACAGGCCATCGCCGAGGTGATCAAAGGGGTGGTAAACCCCTCCGGGAAACTGCCCATTACCATCCCCTACGATGTGGGACAGATCCATATGGTATATAACCATCTGCCGTCCTGTTTCCTGCACCATTACATCGATATCCCTTCCACACCCCTCTGGCATTTCGGAGAAGGGGAGAGCTATACCACTTTCCGTTATGCCGACCTCGCTGTTCCTGATCGTGCAGGCATGCAAGATACTCTGACCATCACTTTCAAGGTGAAAAACACGGGAGATCGCGATGGGGATGAGATCGTGCAGCTCTATTACCGCGATGATTATTCTTCTGCAACCCGGCCGGTGAAGGAGCTTATCGGCTTCCGGCGCGTGAGCCTGAAAAAAGGAGAAGAAAAGAAGATCCTTTTCCGTATTCCCGTGCAGCAGCTCGGCTATTACAATGCCGAAACCCGCTACGTTGTCGAGCCGGGAACGTTTACCTTTATGGCCGGACCTTCTTCCCGCGATGAAGTGCTGATGAAAGCGACCGTGAGAGTGGGACAGTGAGACCGACTTTTTTGTAAATTGCTCGTTCATCGTAAAAATACTCAATAATGAAAAGGTCTTTGATTTTCCGTTTGTTTGTGGTGCCGCTGGTGCTGGTGGTCATGCTTTCGGCATGCAGCGGAGGGGCCGGCAAGAAAAAAAACGCTGAAGAGCCCCCGCAGCGGCCCAACATTATCTACATCATGGCCGATGATCATACCACCCAGGCCATCAGCGCATACAACGACCGTTATGCGAAGTATTTCCCCACACCCAACATCGACAGGATCGCCAAAGAGGGGATACGTTTTGACAATGTCTATTGTGCCAATGCCATCTGTGGCCCCAGCCGGGCGATCATCCTGACGGGGAAATTCAGTCACAAGAACGGTTACTACAAGAACGAGGGAGGGGGTAAATTCAACCCCGACCAGTGGACCTTTCCGGAAGAGCTCCACCGTCACGGCTACACGACCGCCATGGTGGGGAAATGGCATCTCGGCACCCAGCCCCGAGGATTCGACTTCTTCATGTATCACAACAACCCGGGTCAGCAGGGTTTTTACTGGAATCCGGTGTACAACTATAACGGTGAACAGGTGCGGGTGAAAGGCTATGCCACCAACATTACGGCCGACACCGCCCTGGCATGGCTCGACAGGGTGAAGGATTC
>JAMOUS010000224.1 GCA_027067975.1 Bacteroidales bacterium
GAATTGTTGAAAAGATGGCGTGCATTGGCGTGTACCAGCGGAGAGAGGAGGATTCCTTTCAAACCGCTCAAACGCCGGGGGAGAAGGCACCAGGAAGAGAGATCGAACCCGGCGATGCGGGCTACAAGGTAGATGAGCCAGAGGATCAGAACAAAAAAGGCGGGGAAGAGCAGACTGTACCGTGCTCTTTTCCGGGCGACCGTATTGTCGGGCTCGTTCCCCATATATGTATCAGGCAGACAACGTGATACGATATCCGCTGTGTTTACGGATGTTGAATACTTCGCCGCCGGAAAAGATTAGATACTGACCTTTGATGCCTGCAAGGAGGCCTGTGATACCGGATTGCCTGTCCAGCGTCATGGTCTGAACCTTTTCCGGGTAAAAGTCGACAGGGTAATGCAGTACGAGGGGATCGTCGTCAGGGATGAGATATTTGTCGTACGGCTCCTGAATGAGGGGGAGAACTCTTTTTCTTTCCTCGAGGAGGGGAATGAGTGAGGCGGGATCGGAGGTGAGCATCTTTCGCCATGGCGTTTTGTCACTGAGATGTTTTTTCAGGAAGACCTCGATCGTGCCGGCAAGGTGGCGGTTTGGTGTCCGGGCAATGCACAGGGCGGCGGCAGCGCCTTGGTCGATCCAGCGAGTGGGGATCTGGGTGGGGCGGGTGACACCCACTTTCACTTCGCTTGTCAGGGCGAGATAAACAAAATGGTCTTGGAGACAGTGTTGGCGCGACCATTCCATGTCGCGGGAGATTCCGAGATGGGCCTGGCACAGTTCAGGATGCAGAATACAACGGTCGGTTTCAGGCAAGGTGGAGAAGCAGGGATAGCAATAGCCTTGGCCGTAGGTTTTGCGGATCTTTCTGCCGCAATGGATACACCGGATCTCATGTTCGAACGTGAGGGTGATCGTGTGTCCGACGAGTTCATTCATCGGGATTACCGAACCGTCAAGTTCCAGGGAATAGAGGGCGATCCCGGAACCTTCGTCCCGCTCAGCGGTCATCTTTCGTAAATATCCGGTGGCTTTCATACAGCGATCATGAGGAAGAAAGATTGTACATCGCTTGAAAAATTTGTAAATTTGCACCGCCACTGTCCCCTGGTGTAATGGCAGCACTGCAGATTTTGGTTCTGCCTGTCCAGGTTCGAGTCCTGGGGGGACAGCATGGTAAAAGGGCGTCCTTCCCGGGACGTCCTTTTTTTATGTGTTCTCCGGCACTTCGATAAGCTGCAGTGAGGGTCCCAACGAAGAGCGGAGGATCTCCCCCAACTCTTTCATGTCGTCATCGCCTTTTTCATAATACCAGTTTACGCGTGTGCGGTCCAACAAGCGGGGATCTTTTTGGAAGATCTTCAGGATCTCGAAGATCCACTTGGTGGAGGAAGAGTTGATGTATTCGAATTTCAGGTCGATGTGTGTTTTTTCAGGGACTTTTTTGACATAATCGTCCACCCATTCATAAACGGGCTGGTAGAGGGGCTGGGGATCATTGACCACGGAACGTCCCTCGAGGCGGATCCCTCCTTCGCGCAGTTCGATCGAGGGAGTGTAACGTGTTTTTTCGATATGGAGTTCTTTGTTCATGTTTTTCCGGAACGATTTTTCAGATCATTGCGCAAAAAAAGTACCAAATCTTTTTTCGGTGTTATACCGGGGTCGTTCCTATTTTTCTTTCTTTTCCCGGAATAATCCATACAGTTCGGCGTCGATCTTGTCGATCACTTCCCTGAGGTGGTTTGGGTTATTGGGGAAATCGTAATCGTCGGCTTCGATGATCAGTTTTTTTCCGAGGTTGTAAGAGTCGATCCAGGCTTCGTACCGTTCGTTGAGTCGTTGCAGGTAATCCAGCCGGATGTTGCTTTCATACTTTCTTCCTCTTTTTTGGATCTGGCTTACCAGGGTAGGGACCGAAGCCCGCAGGTAAAGGAGCAGGTCGGGGGGCTGTATGAAGGAGCTCATCAATTGAAAGAGGGTGAAGTAGTTTTCAAAGTCGCGGGTGGACATCAGCCCCATGGAATGGAGGTTGGGAGCGAAGATGTAAGCGTCTTCGTAAATGGTTCGGTCCTGGATCACGGTGTGTTTCAGTTTGCGGATCTCGATGACCTGGGCAAAGCGGCTGTTCAGGAAGTAAATCTGCAGGTTGAACGACCACCGCTGCATATCTTCGTAGAAATCGTTGAGGTAGGGGTTGTCATTGACATCCTCGTAGCGTGCTTCCCAGTTGTAATGTTTGGCGAGGAGGCCCGTGAGGGTGGTCTTTCCCGAACCGATGTTTCCTGCGATGGCAATATGCATGGTGATGGAGCTTGATAGCAACAGATAAAAATAGGAAAATTCCTCAATGTGCCTGCATCTCCCCGTCAATTTTCAGGATCTCTTCGACAAAATTTCTTTTGTTGGAAAGTCGAGGCATTTTATTCTGTCCTCCCATCTTTTCATGGCGACGGAACCATTCCAGAAATGTTCCTTTTCGGACAGGATGGAGGAGAGGTTTGTCGAGGGTGATGTCTTTGAACCTTTTGGCTTCGTAGTCGGAGTTGACTTCCATAAGGGTTTGGTCGAGATAACGGACGAACTCGTCCATGTCGGCAGGTGTTTTTTCAAACTCTATGCACCATTCGTGGCGGGCTTTTTTCCCGGCCTCCATGAATACCGGCGCAACGGTATATTCGGACACTATGGCGCCGGTCATGGCACAGGCTTTTTGGAGGGCCCTTTCGGTATTGTCGATGATTACCTCTTCTCCGAACGCGTTCAGAAAATGGCGCGTGCGGCCCGTGATGACGAAACGGGGAGGACGGAGAGAGGTGAAGCGGATCGTATCACCGATGATATAGCGCCAAAGCCCTCCGTTGGTGGAGATCCCCAGCGCATAATTCTTTCCTTTTTCCACTTCGCCCAATGTGAGGACGGGCGGATCGTCCTCGTCGAAATGCTCCATGGGAATAAATTCATAGAAGACTCCGTAATCCAGCATCAGCAACATATCATTCCGGGAAAGGTCGTCCTGGATCCCGAAAAAACCTTCGGAAGCGTTGTAGGTTTCCATATAATGCATCTCAGGAGAGGGGATCAGTTCTTCGAACTGTTTCCGGTAAGGCTCGAAACTCACGCCGCCATGGATGAAAAGTTCGAGGTTGGGCCAGACATCCAGCAGGTTTTGCTTGCCGGTATACTCAAGGATGTAACGGATCAGAACCAGGTTCCAGGAGGGGACGCCGGCGAGGTTGGTTACGTTTTCCTTAACGGTGGTTCGGGCGATCTCTTGCAATTTCACGTCCCACTGGTCGAGTAGGGCGATCTCCAGTTCGGGAACGCGTAAGAACTGGGCCCAGAAAGGAATGTTCCGAATGAGGATGGCGGAAAGGTCGCCATACAGGGAATCGGGAGAGAACTGGTTGACCTGATGGCTGCCTCCCAGAGTGAGTGATTTTCCGGAGAAGATCCGCGTGTCGGGATAGTTTTTCATGTACAGGGCCATCACATCCCTGCCCCCGCGAAAATGGCACTCTTCCAGCGCCTCCCGCGTCACGGGGATGAACTTGCTTTTGGAGCCGGTGGTGCCGGACGACTTGGCGAACCAGCGGATCTTCCCGGGCCACAACAGATCTTTTTCTCCATGACGAAGTCGTTCCACATAAGGAGCAATCTCTTCATAACTTTGAAGGGGAACCCTTTGCTGGAACTGTTCCACCGAACGTATTTCATGAAAATGATGTTTTTTCCCCCACCAGGTGCGGACGGCCCGTTCAAGCAGGTGGGACAAGGTCTCTTCCTGTACCTCGACAGGATATTCCATGAACAGTTCGATCTGTTTGAGCCTTTTGATATTCATCCACCGAACCAGCGAAGTGAGCAGTTTCATAAAAAAGGTTTTTAGGGTCAATCAGTGGAACACGGAATGGAGCACTTCCAGGGAGTTGATGTTTCGCATCCCCTCGAGGTGAATCTGATAATAACGCAGGATCTTTTCAAAAAATCCTTTTTTATCGGGCGGGAGGGGCACTTCTTCTTCTGTTTCTTTTTCTAGGAGCCATGAAAGATAGCGGGCCTCGGAGGTAGAGAGGAAGTCGTCGTGCAGGGGTGGCTGCGGGACGAAAGATCCTTCGCGGAGATCGAAAAAGGCGGTTCTGTCCGTAAAACGGTTTGCCGGAGGAAACCCCAGGTAATGGGTGAGGTGTACGAGGAAGATCAGAGGGAAAAGCGCCGGATGCTTTTCGTTCTCAAGTTGTGTGACGGCAGTGTGGAGAAAGCGAAAAAGGGGCGGATTGGTTTCCTCTTCCCCCAAGGTTTTGTACAGGATCTCACCGAGGAAGAGGGCGATGGTCGTTTTCCGGATGTCCGAAAACAGATCTGGCAGGGGTGTCTCGTGGTGTGCGCTGCGCAGCGTTTGAAGGGAGCGGCCTGACCGGTAAGCGATCTCCACCTCCAGGAGCGTCAGGGGTTGGAACAAAGCGTGATGGAACCGTCCTTTCCGTCCGATCCCCTTGACCATGAAAGCCAGCCTGCCGAAATGCTCGGTGTATAGATGGACGATCCTTGAGGTATCACTGTACCATACCTGATGCAGAACAATCCCACGGCTTTTCTCGATCATGAACGGGAATTTTCTTTTTCTAAAATAGGGATTTTGAAACGAATGAACGGGAAATAATTTAATTTTGTTAGGAATAGCTGTACGGATGCATTCAAAATCGCTGAGCAAATGGACAAATCCAAAGAACAGGATTTCGTAAAGCGGATCGCTCAACTGGCCAAGGCCAATGCAGAGCTGGAGATGAAGCTTAAAGAGCTGCAAAAAAAGTGTGAGAAGCTCCAGTTCGAGAATGAGAAACAGAAAGCCTTGCTGGAAAGCCTTTCTCCCGAGCAGGTGCGGCAGGGGAAGCAGACGGTGCAGAAAGTGCAGACATTGCGCTTCGATATGGCGACGGTCCTCTTTGCCGATATCCACGGCTTCTCCAGACTGTCCGGCAAGGCAGACTCACAGGCCATCATCGATAAACTGGATGAGATCTTTTTTGAATTTGATGCGATAGCCAAGAAGTACAAGTTGGAAAAGATCAAGACCATCGGGGATACGTATATGCTGGCCGGGGGGGTGCCGATCAAGAACAGCACCAACCCGATCGATGTGGTGATGGCAGCCCTGGAGATGAAGCGTCATTTGGAGGAGGTCCAGAAAAGTTTCGACAGCGAAGGAGGGAAGCTCTGGGAACTGAAGATCGGGATCCATACGGGGCCGGTGATCGCCAATGTCATCGGGAAACGGAAAGTGTCTTATGAGATCAAGGGTGATACGGTCAATACGGCCTCGCGCATCGAGTCGGCGGCCGAACCGGGGAATATCGTGATCTCCGTGATGACCTATGAGTTGGTGAAAGAGTTCTTCCAGTGCGAGTACTATGGCAAAATGCCGGTGAAGTACAAAGGGGATCTCGACATGTATGTGGTAAAAGGGCTCAAACCGGAGTTCACGGAAGAGGACGGAACCACGCCCAACAAGAATTTTTATGTGAAGTTCGGGTTGATCCGCTTCAACGATCTGCAGGAGGTGATCCTTGACAAGCTGGAAAAAGAGCTGCCGAAATATCTTTATTACCACAATGTCAAGCATACTGTGGACGTGGTGACGGAGGTGGAGTTGATCGGTTGGGCCGAAGGGATCAGTGACGAGGAAATGTTGTTACTGAAAACGGCCGCCTTGTTCCATGATGTGGGACATACCATCCAGTACGACAACCATGAATATTACGGCACGGTGATCGCAAGGGAGATGCTCCCGAAATACGGCTATACCGAAGAACAGATCGATAAGATCTGTGAGATCATCATGGCAACGAAGTTGCCGCCCAAACCCAAGAACCTCCTGGAAAAGATCATCTGTGATGCCGATCTGGATTACTTGGGGCGCACTGACTTTATCCCTGTTTCCAACACCCTTTACAAGGAGTTGCATGAGCAGGGGAAAATCGGCTCGTTGAACGAATGGAACAAGCTGCAGGTGAAGTTCATTTCCGGGCATCAGTATTTTACGAAAACAGCCCGGAGTTTGCGGGAAGTGAACAAGCAGAAGCAGATCGAACGGATCTCCAAGCTGATCACCGACGATGAGCCTCAAGAAAGTGAAGATGCCGGAAAAAAACAGGGTTGAAGCTACCGGATGACGAGGATCTTTGCGACCTTCACCTTTTCCCCCATGCTGTTAGTGATGAAAACGAGGTAAACTCCGGAAGAGACCCTTTGGCCTGAAAGGTTTTTGATATTCCACAGTGCCTGTCCTCCGAGAGAGGTGGTCGAAAAGACAAGGTTCCCTGCAATGTCTGTGATGGTCACATAAGCGTTCTCGGTGAGACCGGAGATGACCACGGTTTCGGAGAAATTTTCCCTGACAGGGTTTGGATAGACTTTTATGTGGGAGAGATTTTCGTTCGGGGCAGTTGCACTGCCGTGGAAAGAGACCACTCCGTTGTCGGTGCCGAAGTGGACGATTCCGCTTTCTGGGTCGATGGCAATGCCAAGGATGTTGTTGGAAGGAAGTGGAGAGTCGGCGGCAGAAAAATGCCGGATGATGTGGAGGCCGTCGGGGGAGACAAGGAACGCTCCCGAGCGCCGGGTGCCGATCCATTTCCGGTCGGCTCCGTCGACGGCGATGGCGGTGACCAGCTCGGTTCCCAGGAGGTAGTCGGCCAGACCGGAACCGTCGTTTCGGGGGATCTTGATCCGTTGTACGGGGAGGATCGCCTGTTCAAAGACATAATAGGGGTTGTAATAGACCATAGGTCCCTGGTCGGTACCCACCCAGATGTAACCGTTGTGGTCACAGGTGAAGCAATAGAGCTGGTTGTGAGCATTGCCTT
>JAMOUS010000225.1 GCA_027067975.1 Bacteroidales bacterium
ACCCTCTCAACCGGTCTCTATGAAAGAGTCTGTCCTGAACGCGCTGATCCATCTCTTCGCCATTGTGGCGGCGGTGAACGATGAGCGTTTCAGTCGGGAGGGGCTGCAGATCGTCCGGACATTCCTCTCGCGGTGGGTCATTCAACATCAGCTCCGCAAATACATGGAGCTTCTCAAAGGCTACCACCGCCACTATCGGCAGACCCTCCAGGGGCAGATGTCCCCGCAGGGGATCCGCAACTTTATCGCCTCAGAAGCCGGCAAGGTATGCCACTCGGTCAACCGCGACCTCAACCGCCCTGAACGACTGATTATTTTCCTCCGCCTTTATGTCTTCGTATTCGAAGACCGACTGATCACCCCCGAAGAACATTACTTCCTTCAGGTGGTGGCCAAACACTTTTATATCTCCGAACAGGACATCTCCGCCGTGGAGCACTATGTCACCCAGGAGAGACCGGACCACTTGCCGGCAGAGTATGTGCTTCTTTACCACTTCGAAAAGAAAAAACTCCTGCACCCCGAGGAATTCCCTCCCGCAGACGAATATCTTTCTTTTTTTTATTTCCGTGACGCCGATGTTCTTTTTGTTCGCTATACCGGAAACAAAAGAAAACTCTCCATCAACAAGAAACCGCTTCTTCAGGGAGATATCTACCTCTTCCGCGACGGAGCGGTCATCAAGAGCGAAAAAGAGAGTGAAACCCAGGTCTTCCGCTCGGATGTGGTGCATACCTTCCAGCACACCCGGATCCGGGAAAAGATCTATTTTTATGGGGAAGAAGTTGCATTCCGTTACCAAAAGAGTGAGCTAGGGGTCCAACCTTTCACCTTCAGCGAAAAAGGAGGTACACTCGTAGGGATCCTCGGGGGCAGCGGATCGGGGAAATCGACCCTCCTGACCCTCCTCAGCGGAAAACGAAAGCCCACCCACGGACACGTATTCCTCAACGGCTATGACATCCACCGCAATCAACACCGCCTGAAGGGGTTAATCGGCTATGTACCCCAGGACGATCTGCTGATAGAAGAACTGACCGTTTACCAAAACCTGCTGTACAATGCCCGCCTGAGCCTGGCCAACCTTCCGGAGAAAAAGATCCGGAAAAGGGTGGAAAAAGTGCTCCGCGAACTCGACCTTTACTATGTTAAAGACCATCGTGTCGGCAATGCGCTGAACAACTTCATCAGCGGAGGACAACGCAAACGTCTTAACATCGCGCTGGAACTGATCCGCGAACCTTCCGTCCTGCTGATGGACGAACCCACCACGGGCCTCTCCTCCGCCGACACGCGAAATATCATCGACCTGTTGAAAAAGCTGAGCCTCAACGGAAAATTGGTCATTGCCACGATCCATCAACCCTCTTCCGACATCTTCAAACGTTTCGACCGGATCTGGGTACTGGACAAGAACGGTTATCCGGCCTTCTCGGGATACCCCGTCGACGGGATCGAATATTTCAAACGGATCAGCACACAAGTTGATGTGGTGGAGACCGAATGTCCCGTATGCGGCAATATCAACCCCGACCAGATCCTGGAGATCATGGAGGCCCGCATGGTCGACGAAGAGGGACATCCCACCGTCCAACGTAAAATCACCCCGGAAGAGTGGTACCATCACTATCTCACCCGCATCAAACCGCATATCCAACCGCCGGAGAAAAAGGAAAAACTGCCCCGCAGTTCCCTCGTCGTTCCCTCCGATCTCAAACAGTTTCTCATCTTCAGCTCACGGAATTTCCTCAGGAAATTATCCAACCGCCAGTACTGGATCATCAATATTCTCGAACCCCCTTTGCTCGCTCTGTTTCTCGCTTTTTTCTTGAAATACATTAACAACGGACAATATCTTTTCATTGAAAACAAAAACCTGCCGGTTTACCAGTTCATCTCGGTGATCGTAGCGCTCTTCCTCGGACTTACGGTAAGTGCCGAGGAGATCTTCCGCGACCGGAACACCCTGGAACGGGAATCTTTTCTTTTCCTGAGCCGCCCGGCTTACCTGAACTCCAAGATCGTCTTCCTTTTCCTTCTCTCCGCATTTCAAACCTTCATCTTCATCCTCATCGGGAATGCCATACTGGAAATACGGGGGATGACCCTCTCCTACTGGATCATCCTCTTTG
Organism: Bacteroidales bacterium; assembly: GCA_027067975.1. Classification (GTDB taxonomy): domain Bacteria; phylum Bacteroidota; class Bacteroidia; order Bacteroidales; family VadinHA17; genus DRPN01. Next base: position 2,133 of record JAMOUS010000225.1, read on the forward strand.
CCGTCTCAGCTTTCGGGAACATGACCGGACTGATCCTTTCCGCATCGCTCGATTCGATCATCGCCATCTATATCCTCATCCCTCTGATCATGGTCCCTGAGATCCTTTTCAGTGGTACGATGATCCCTTATGATGATCTCAACGAACACCTCACGAACAAGATGTACACCCCGGTGATCGGGGATCTCATGACCACCCGGTGGGCTTATGAAGCCCTTGCCGTCACCCAGTTCCGCGACAACCGTTTTGAAAAAGAGCTTTTTGAAACCGAAAAGATCATCAGCAATAACTCCTACCGTCATTCCTTTCTGATCCCGGAGATCCGCAACTCGGCCGTCTTTATAGCACGCAACCTCGATATCGACTCGTTGCGGGAGGAGGTGTGTTACCGGCTGAGTCTAATCCGCGACCAGTTTCGCCGGCTCGCCGAATACCATCACGTCCCACCCTTCGAATTCATCAATAAACTGTACCTCGATTCCCTCAACGAAGAGTTTTACGATGACTTCGTCGGTTATATCGATTATCTCGATAACCGTTTCCTTCAAAAGATGAATGAAGCCATGGCCCGAAAGGACCGGATCCTCGACAGTCTCGCCCGAATATACGGGAATGAAGGTGTACTGAAAATGAAGCAGCAATACTACAATAACCGGCTGGCGGATTGGGTTCTTAACCGGAACTCTTTGAAAATGATCATAGAATATAAAGGGAAATGGATCAGAAAAAAAGATCCCATCTACATGGAACCTGAGAACCGTTGGGGTAGGGCCCAGCTCTATGCATCCACGAAACTGCTTCTCTATCACCCCGTCGACACTTACCTTTTCGATTTATTTATCATCCTGCTTTTCATCGTGTTCCTCTATTTCATCCTGGTTTTTGATATTCTCAGAAAAATTCTCCGGTTGTTCCGCATTTAACGTTGGGGTTGTTATCTTTGTAAATCAAAGAGATTACCATGAAAAACACAAAAGAGATCACCAATACAACGCCGGCTCCCAGAAAGAAAGGGATCGTACCCCTCCTTGTCCTGGTCATTCTTTTGGCCTTTACCCTCGCCTATCTGGTATATGAATACCAAGACCAGCGCAGCCGAATGGCGGAGATGGAAGAAGTGCTCACCGCCGAGAAAGACTCCCTCACACATGAGCTGGAGAACCTCATGTATCGTTATGATACACTAAAAACCTCCAATGACAGTCTCAACCAGCAGATCCTTCTCTCGAAAAAAAGGATACGATACTTGCTGCAACTGCAGGCTTCCAACGCTCAAAAGATACGTCTCTATAAACGGGAGATCAAGACCCTGCGCGAGATCATGAAAAGCTATATCCGCCAGATCGACTCGCTCAACACCCGAAACAAAATACTCACCGAAGAAAACATTCAGGTGAAGAGCCAGCTTTATCAAGTAAAAAAGTCCAAAGAAAAGCTGGAAAAAGAAAAAGAAGAGCTCTCCAGCAAGGTGGAGATCGCCTCGGTGATCCCCGCTAAGAACATTGTCGTGACTCCTCTTAACAAAAAAGGAAAAGAGAAGAACAAGGTAAGCAAGATCGCCAAACTGCGTGTTTGCTTCACGTTACGGGAAAACCCCATTGCCACCCCTGGAAACAAGGTGGTGTACATGCGCATCCAGCGACCGGACAGCCTGATCCTCTCCGGTCCCGAGGCAGAGGTCTTCTCCGTAGGCGAAACAAAAATGGTCTGCTCCGCCAAACGGGAGGTGGAATATCTGAACAAAGACCTTGACATGTGCATCTATTGGAACAATGACGGATCCCTAATCCCCGGTAAATATACCGTCTTCCTCTATCTGGAAGGGAACCTCATCGGCGAATCCACCTTTCTACTGAAATAGAACCAAAACGATAACATCATGCGTATTGGAATCATCATTGGCCGCATCGGAGGGGTTGACGGAGTCGCCCTGGAAACAGAAAAATGGATCGATGTCCTCAGGCGAATGGGTCACGAGATCTTTATTATCGCAGGACAATACGAAAACTGGGATTTCGATCCCGTCCATAACACCCTCGTGGTCGAGATGTCGTTTTTCTCCCCCGAAAGCTACTGGGGACAGAAAAAGGCTTTCTTTCATCCCGATGCCAATGTTGACGAACTGTTGGAGCACATCAATCTCTATTCCAATATCATCGCAGACAAGATCATCGACTGGGTCCACGAGAAAAAACTGGATGTAGTGATCTCCGAGAACGCGTCGGCTTTGCCTGCTCATCTGGAAATGGGACGGGGCATTGCCATTGCTGTGGAAAAATTGGGCATCCCCACGATCACGCACGACCACGACTTCGCGTGGGAACGCGGCGACCGCTACGTCTCCCCTCACGAGGAGATCAATCGCATCGTCGAAGAGACCTTTCCACTGCGATTGCCCAACTCCTTCCATGCCGTGATCAACTCCCATGCCCAAAAAACATTGAAAGAAAAATTCGGAAGGGATTCTATTGTCGTCCCCAACGTCATGGATTTCAACATGAAGTTCGGTATACCTGACGAACACAATAAGAACCTGCCACGGGATCTGGGGATCGAACCCGGCAGCAAAATGCTCTTCCAGGTCACCCGTATCGTCCGCCGGAAAGGAATCGAAGTGGCCATCGAGCTGATCCACCGCATCAATGACAAAAAGGTCAAGCTCGTGATTACCGGCGATTACAAAGATGACGAAGGCAGTAAATACTACAACGAGTTAATCAACCTTATCCATAAGCTGAAAGTGAGCGACCGGGTCTTTTTCGCCTCTCACCTGATCCACAGCAAGGGATTCACCGGATCGAGCGATGGCAAATACTCTCTTTCCGATGCCTATGCCAACGCTACCGCCTGTACTTATTTCAGCACTTACGAAGGATTCGGTAATGCCTTTGTCGAGGCGGTCCTGGCCAAACGACCCATCTTCGTCAACAACTACAAACCCGTTTTCTGGCCCGACATCGGAAGCAAAGGCTTTAAAGTGGTGATGCTCGAGGACAACCAACTCACCGACGAAAAGGTTGAACAAATGAAAGAGATCATTTACAATGAAAAGCTCAACCGCGAGATTGGTGAGTTCAACTTTAAGTTGGGGAAAAAATACTTCTCTTATGAAGTGCTCGAAGAAAAACTCACCCAACTGCTCGACATCGTCACCCACCTTCCGGGCGTGAAAGCACCATACAGTCCGAAATGACTCTGTCGGAAAGTAGGTAACCCTCTTCCGTGAGTCGATAACGCTCTCCCTCTCTTTCCACATGACCGGTGCGAAGCCACTTTTCCAATGCCTTCTCTGCTCCTTTTATCATTGAAGAAGGAAATTCTCCGGCCAATTGTTGGAGATCGATCCCCCACATGGTTCTCAACGAGGTCAAAATGCGATCGTTGAAGCGGTCTTCGATGGAAAGGATTTCCTCTTCATGGGGCACCTCTCTCGGACCGCTTTTCACGTATCCCTGCACATCGGAAAGGTTCCACCGCCGCACTTTTCCATTGTAAGAATGTGCCGAAGGCCCCAGTCCCACATACGGGTTACCTCGCCAGTACAGCAGATTATGCCGCGAGAAGAAACCTTCCTTTCCGAAGTTTGAGATCTCGTAATGGAGCAAACCCTTCTCGTTCGTAACCTTTCTCAATCGATGGAACTGTTCCACCACTATCTCCTCCGCGGGAGGAACGATCTTGCCCCGTTCCACCCATCTCCCGAACACGGTTCCTTTTTCAAAGGTCAACAAATATGCGGAGAGATGTTGCACCGGAAGGGCAAGCACCTCTTCCAGTTCTTCTTCCCATTCTTCCACAGTAAGATTCGGGATTCCATAGATCAGGTCGACAGAGATGTTTGTATAGCCTGCTTCAGCAGCCATTTTGACGGCCCTCCCGGCGGCCTTCGCATCATGCCGCCGGTTCATCATCCGCAACAACGGATTCCGCAACGCCTGGACCCCTATACTTATCCTGTTCACACCGGCGCGCCGCAAGTCGCGCAAAAATCCGGAAGAAAGATCATCCGGATTGGCCTCGAACGTAACTTCCGCATTCCGCACGATGGAAAAATGCCGTTGCAGCACAACGAGTATCCCCGCCACCTCCTTTGCACTTAATACCGAGGGGGTTCCCCCGCCAAAATAGACCGTCGTGAATTCGGTCCCCTCCCAATCGGGGGCACGGTGTGCGATCTCCCTCTCCAATGTTAGTAAAAATGCCGGCTTCCATTCCAGGCGGCGACTCTTGTAAAAGTCGCAATAGTGGCAAATCTTTCTGCAAAAGGGAATATGCAGATAGATCCCTGCCCCCCTCATCATTTTCCCGCTTTCTCCTCGAGATAACCCAACACCGCATTGGCCACAGCACGGGGCTCGGGAGGCAAGGAATAGATATTTTCCTCGTAACGATGATTGTAAGGAGAAATATTGAGCACCCTTCCTCCTACCACCAAGGTGCTGCTGCCTCCGGGATCAAAACCCATCGCCTTCACGATCCCCTGCTCACGCAAGATATTGGCCATATCATAATGCGTAGCACCCACCGATTCACGGATCCGGCCGTTCACGGTGAGCACGCTCAAGCGTCCTTCCGCATCTATGCCAGCAGCGATTTTCGGACCCCGCATGTCGGTAAAGTCCAGACGGGCGGCCTGCGTACGGATTGAGTTTTTGGTCTTCCATCCCTCTTTTTCCATATCGATACACACCTCACCGTCTTCCACCAGCAT
>JAMOUS010000226.1 GCA_027067975.1 Bacteroidales bacterium
GTTGAGGGTGAGATAACCCAATCCCACCTCCAGCATGTAATCGAGGCGGTTGCGGATCTCATGCAGGATCCTTCCGGCTACCGCCTCTTCGTGTCCGGTAAGCTGCAAACGGTCGAAAAAATCCTTTAACGTGGTGATGGGCAGGTCGACCAGCTCGGGCAATGAACGTCCCCCAACCTTTACCCACGAGGCTTCCTTTTTCAGGCGGGTGCCATGACATACCGGACAGGTTGTCTTTCCCCGGTAACGGGCCAGCATCACCCGGTACTGGATCTTATATTTTTTCTCCTCCAAATACCGGAAGAACCGATTCAATCCTTCAAAGTATTCATTCCCCGACCACAATAGTCTCTTCTGTTCTTCGGTGAGCTGGTAATAGGGCCGGTGGATGGGAAAGTCGAACTTGTAAGCATGCCGGATGAGCGCTTCCTTCCATTTGCGCAATTTCTCGCCCCGCCAGCAGGCGATCGCATCGTCATACACCGAGAGGCTCTTGTCGGGGATCACAAGGTCTTCGTCAATGCCGATGATCTTTCCGTAGCCTTCGCACTCGGGACAAGCCCCCAAAGGGCTGTTGAAGCTGAACATGGCTACCGTCGGCTCTTCAAAGGTGATGCCATCCGCCTCAAAACGGGAGGAGAACTCTTCCTGCCGGATCCCTTCTTCGCCGAATATGAGAACACGGCAGTAACCTTCGCTCAGGCGGAAAGCGGTCTCGGCCGAATCGGTGATCCTGCTGCGGGTCTCCTCATCGTCACGGGGAACAAAACGGTCGATCAGGATGGGCAGCTCCTGCTCTTCCGGAAACGCTGCATTGCCTGCCAGAATATCATGGATGTAATAGGTGGTTCCCTCCACCATCAGGCGCGTGTATCCCTCCTGCAGAAAGAACTGCAGTTGTTCCTTGATACGGTCGCGTTCTTCACAGCGGTAGGGAGCGACCAGTGCCACCCGCTTGCCGGGGGCGTGTTGGATGAGATGTTCCGCTACATCCTGGGGTGTGTCGCGCCGGACCTCCCGGCCGCTTACCGGCGAGAAAGTCCTTCCGATACGGGCATACAGAAGCTTGAGATAATCGTAGATCTCGGTGCTCGTTCCCACCGTCGAGCGGGGATTGGAGGTGTTCACCTTCTGTTCGATGGCAATGGCCGGGGGAATATCCGCGATGAGGTCTACATCGGGTTTCTGCATCCGCCCCAGGAACTGACGGGCATAAGCGCTCAGACTCTCTACGTAACGGCGTTGTCCTTCGGCATATAGAGTGTCAAAAGCCAGGGATGACTTTCCCGATCCCGAAAGACCCGTGATCACCGTCATGCGTTCCAACGGGATCGATACGTCGATGTTTTGCAGGTTGTGTACCCGCACACCCCGTAACTCGATCGTCCGTACCTGCCTGTTCCTGCTCATCCCTCCACAGTTGAAAGAATGCAAAATTAATGCTTTTTATGCGGAAGACCATTGAAGGAATAGGATGGAATTTTGAAGTTTCCGCAATTTTTCGTTCTTTTGTATTGACGAATCTCTTTTAATCCCAAAATTTATTTGCCTATCGAACGACATCTACCCTGAACGAACCAAAGAACGGAGGTTGTTTTGGAACTGGAGAAGATCTCCGACCAGGAGTTGGTCGAACGTTACAGGAAAGGATGTCAGGCAAGCATTGAAGCCCTCATCCTCAGACACAAGGACAAGGTCTATTCCTATATTCTGATGACGGTGAAAAATACCGCCATTGCGGAGGATATTTTTCAGGAGACCTTCATGAAGGTGATCCGCTCGCTCGACAGCGGGCGGTATCAGGAGAATGGGCGCTTCCTGTCATGGGTGATCCGGATCGCTCACAACTTGATCATCGATCATTTCCGGAAACAGAATCAGATGAGTCTCTCCTCGAACGATGAGTACGAATCGGATCTCTTCAATAATGCCCGGTTTTCCGGTCCTACGGTGGAGGATGATCTTGTGAGGGAACAGGTCCACCGGGATGTACGTCGTCTTGTCGACCGGCTCCCTCCCGAGCAGCGGGAGGTGGTGATCTTGCGGCATTATGTGGGGCTTAGTTTCAAAGAGATCGCTGCCCATACAGGGGTAAGCATCAATACGGCCCTCGGCCGTATGCGATATGCCCTTATCAATATGCGGAAGATGATCCGTGAGACCGATCTCAATCTTACGCTTAAGTAACCCACTCTTTTTTTTTTGCGAGATATACTATTCCTTGTCCCGTTGTCGTTCTCCTCAAAAAATGAACGAACAAAACGGGAAAGGCCTATGAAAAAGATATCTACCCACTCTCCGTTATTCTCGGAACAGAAAGATGCAACTCTTTCGGAGGAAGCCATGGAAGAAGACCTGGACAGGGAACTGGCGAAGATCCTGAAGCACGACAGGGTCACCGTTCCTGTACCGTTGATGAAGCGCTTGATGTTGTGTGTGGGGGTGACGGTGCTTTCGAAACGGAATTGATCTCCTCGGGGGAATTTACGCAGTGCGATGACGGAAACGGGTGGCAGCGATGATCGTGGCTGTCACGCCGGCTGTCTCGGTGCGGAGACGGCTTTCACCCAGGCTGACGCTCCGGTACCCGGCTTTCCGTGCGAGGGCGATCTCCTTCGTCGTAAAGTCCCCTTCCGGACCGATCATGAGCGTGATCATGGAAGTGGCGATGGCATCGTAAAGATGCTGACGGTCGGGATCTTCGTGTTCGCAACAATGGGCGATGAACAGATCACCTTCACGGGGCGTTCCGACAAACGTCTCGTAAGGGGAAGCCTCCTCCAGCCGGGGCAGGAAAGGTTGTCCGGATTGTTTCATGGCTGCGATGAGCACCTTCTCCATACGGTCGTGCCGCACACTTTTCCGCTCCGACCGCTCACAAAGAAGAGGGGTGATCACATCTACTCCCACCTCGGTGGCTTTTTCCAGAAACATCGAAAAACGGTCGAAGCTTTTCGTGGGAGCAATGGCCAGATGCAGATGCCAGGAAGCCCGCTGCCCGTACCTTTCCGTACGTTCAATACGTGCTTCGGCGTGGCGGGGGTGCGCTTTTGTGAGAATGGATTCATAGAGATGACCCTTCCCGTCATGGACCACGATCCTTTCCCCCTCTTTCAGCCGTAAGACCCGCACTGCATGGGTCGACTCCCCTTCGTCCAGTTGGATCCTTTCTCCCTCGATATGGCGGGAAAAAAAGTGATGCATGAGGCCAAGACTATTCTTCCTTTTTCAACAACTCTTCCAGGCTGCTCACCGGCCGGATGAAGGCATCATGAAAGCCCATTTTCCGGATCTTCGGGAGATCGGCGAGCGCTTTTGAATATCCGTGGTAGTTTCCTGTGGTATACCGCACGAAACGGTCTTTGCATGCCCACACCTTCACGTCGGTGAGTCCACGGAAAGCCCCCTTGTGGGGGGAATGGTACAGGGCATAGATCTGGATGGTATACCATGGGATCTCATCCTTTACGTACATGCTTCTCCCGATAAACTCTCTTTCCGCCGGGGAGCGGTCAAGCAGCTCATCAAGCGCCGGGTCGTCAATGAGACGGGCAGACCGGAAACCGGCCTGGATGATCCGGTTGAGCATCTCCACGGCACGGTTCTTTTGCTTGTAACTGCCCAAGGTGTAGTAATATTCACCGTTCACCTCGTCGACCTTGACGAAACTGAGTTCTTCGATGTTATAGCGATAGAAATAATCAGCCGGAAGTTTTTTCTTGGTTTTGATCACCAGAATGGAGTAGGTGAGCTTGTCGCGACCTGTTACATATTCAGGTACAAAGAACTCCTTTCGGAGTTTCAGGGTGGTATCGGGCCGGATCAGCTTGATGTCGATTCTGCGAGTCATCTCATCCATGGCCGA
>JAMOUS010000227.1 GCA_027067975.1 Bacteroidales bacterium
CCTTTCCTTTGCCGAGCGGAACCACCTTCACCTCGCCGATCTTCATAAAGGTGACCCGGTCGCGGGGGATCCCGAGAGAGTCGAGGAAGTTGAGCACGGTGATTGCCCTTCGTACCGGCAGGCGTTGAGAACGTGCCGTCGCTTCACTGGTGTCGGCCAGGCCGCTGATCTCGAACTTCAGGGAAGGGTACTCCTGCAGCATGACCGCCAGCTCGGTCAGTGCGATCCGCAATTCCGGCGTGAGTTCATCCTTGCCGGGAGGGAAATAGAGCGACCGGACAAAGAAAAGATCACCCTTTCCGGCTGCTGCAGGCATCAGACGGGTCTCTACCAGTAGGGATGGCTTGGGGTAGTTGACAGGAATGGTGACGGTCTCACTGGTATCGCGATACCGAAGGCTGGAGAAACGCAAGGTATAAGTGCCGGGAGTGACCGTGCAAGCGTAATGCCCAGTGCTGTCGGGACGAAGCAAGGCGATCCTTTTACCCGTCGTGTCGATCACGTCCACACGTAAAGAAGAGTCGGGAGTCGTCGCTCCGTCGGAAAAGAGAAGAGTGCCTTCCAGCTTGACCTGGTAAGTTTCTCCTTCCGAGAGGATGTGCACCTTGTAGATGTTCCAGTTTCCGGCATTGCCTTCCGGGGTGAAGAGGGAGACAAGAGCCGTGTCCCCATTGCCCAAAGGATAATAGTAACGGTTGACATCGGTCGTGTTCACCGGATAGCCGAGGTTGACGGGCTTGGTCCAACGGTTTCCTTTACGGACGGAGTAAAAAATATCGAATCCTCCCATGTTGTAATGTCCCTGGGAGGTGAAGAAAAGTTTTTTTCCGTCGGATGAGAGATAGGGGGAGTCTTCCATCAGGGGTGTGTTGATCACCGGCCCCAGGTTGCGGGCCTCTCCCCACCGTCCGTCGGGAAGACGGGGTGCAACATAGATGTCGAGTCCGCCGTATCCTCCGTCGCGGTTGCTGGTGAAATAGAGCCATTTCCCATCGGCGGTCATGGAACAGGACGATTCCCAGTATTTGGTGTTGATGTTACGGCCGAGACGTTTCATGGCCGTCCAGTGGCCCCCGGTATGGCGGCTCATCCATAGGTCGGCCTGTCCGGCCTCTTCTTTGTAGATGAAGAGTGTGTCGCCCGTGAACGAGAGCGAGGTGGCGTAACAGTCCTCCCCGGCCTCCAACTCGTCGGTGATATCGACAGGGTCGCTCCACCCTTCACCTTTCCGGCGGGAATACATGATGCGATGATTACTGCCGGGATAGGCAGTGTATACCAGTACCTGCCGGTTGCCTGACATTACAGGATAGAGGTTTTTATGGTAAGCATTGATATTATTGGGCAGCACCTCTTTTCGCACCCGTACCGGTTCTTTTTCCATCAGCCGGGCATGCTCGCAGTTCTTGATTTGCTGTCGGACGAACTCATTGTAGAACATGCCGGTGTTGCGATACCGGGAGGTGGCGCGCAGGAATTCGTTGTAATAGACCACGGCCGAATCGGTCTCGCCCAGCATATGATGTGCGGAACCGATGTAGAAGAGTACATCCACAGGAGGATGGCTTTCTTTATAGCTGTATGAGTAATCGATCACGGGATCGACGTTCGCACGTTTCAGCCAATGGAGAGCCTCCCGTATTTTTCCGGGAATGTTGAGATAACAGATCCCTACCTTGTACTGGTAATTGTGATTGTCCGGAACCAGGTCGGTGAGCATACGGAATAGCGGAAGCGCTTCCTCATAGTCCTCATTGTACAGAAGAATCCCTTCTGCCTGGTTAAAGATCGTTTTTACTTGCTTGTTAAGCGATTGGGCAGAGACGGAGAGGAAGGACATCAGTAAGAGTCCCTCGAAAAGTATTCTCGGCATATATGTTTTCGAAATGATTCTCACAGGCAGTGTGGTTCTTGTGTTATCAAAAATAAAAAAACTTCTTATAGGTTCGCTTATTAGTGTCTGACTATCTTTGTAAAAGAAAAAAAAAGATGAAGCGGGTCGGTCTGTTATCGGATACACACGGGCATGTGGATCCTCGCTGGCCGGAAGTGTTCGGTGGGGTGGATGAGATCTGGCATGCAGGGGATATCGGCAGTGAAGAGGTGGTGAAGGCCCTGGAGACGATCGCTCCCCTGAGGGCGGTACACGGCAATATTGACGGGGTGCGGATCCGGGCACGTTTCCCGGCGGAGATGCGGTTTCGATGTGAAGAGGTGGAGGTGTGGATCATCCATATCGGCGGGTACCCCGGTCGCTATGCACCGGAGGTGCGCCAACGGATCCGTCGAGCTCCGCCCCGTTTGTTCATCGCGGGTCATTCGCACATCTTGAAGGTGATGTATGACAGGAAGCTTGACCTGCTTCACATCAATCCCGGTGCGGCAGGGTTTACCGGTATCCATACCCGGCGCACTGTCGTACGTTTCGTGATCGAGGGAAAGGAGATCCGCGATCTGGAGGTGGTGGAGTTGGGGCCGCGCAACCGTTAGCGGCGGAACGGATCAGTTCCCTTCATTTTCCCGGACAGGCTCTTTGAACAGTTCCATGCGTTGCAGGAACATTGTCATCTTGCGGTTCACGCCGGGCATGTATATGTACGAGGGTCCCGTCCGGTTGGTACGTACCATGCGTTTGCTCTCTTTTTCCTGCATGATCGCAGCCATGAAGGCCCGGTTGCGGGCGATGGCCTGCATCACCCCCGGCGTGTAGGCAAAATAGTAGAAAATCCGCGAGGTGGGCTGTAGGTACAGGTCGAATGCCGAGCCACTTCGGCGTCGGCGTATCTCCAGATAGCCGTCCACAAGCACGTTCAGGGGGCGCCCGTTAATGTTTCCAAGGCCGATCTTCCCTTCCGAAATGAACGAACGTGTCTCGGGATCCCACCGGAGATGCACTTTCGACAGGAAGATCGTATGCCGCTGGGCCGGCGGGACCTGCTGCAACTGCAGGAT
>JAMOUS010000228.1 GCA_027067975.1 Bacteroidales bacterium
CTGCAGGAAGACCTGAGCGACTGCGACGTGCTGATGGGGGTCAAGGAGGTGAAGACCGGGACGCTGATCCCGGGGAAGACCTATTTTTTCTTCTCCCATACGGCCAAGAAGCAGCCTTACAACCGCGGCCTGCTGCAGGAGATCCTACGGCGCGGCATCCGTTTGGTCGATTACGAGTACCTTACCACCCCTGAGGGGGTGAGGGTGGTGGCCTTCGGCCGGTGGGCCGGTATCGTGGGGGCCTACAACGCCCTGCGCGCCTGGGGCGAACGCACCCGCGCCTATGCCCTGAAACCGGCATGGCAATGCCACGACCGGAAAGAGATGATGGACGAGCTGAAAAAGGTGCGGTTGCCTGCGATGAAGATCCTGATCACCGGCGGAGGTCGCGTGGCCTTCGGCGCCCTGGAAACGCTCGAGCCCCTGCAACTGCGGCAGGTGGCCGCCGAAGAGTTCCTCACCGGCACCTGGGACGAACCTGTGCTCTGCCGCATCGACCCCGACCACTATGTCGTGCGGAAGGATTTCCGGCCTTTCGAATTGCAGGACTTTATCCGTCATCCCGGGGAATACCGCTCGGTCTTTTTCCCTTTTGCCACGGTTACCGACCTCTTCATCGCCTGTCACTACTGGGATCCCCGCTCGCCGGTTTTCCTGCGCCCGGAAGATTACCGTGACCCGCGCTTCTCGATCCGGACGATCGCCGACGTGAGCTGTGACATCGGCAAGCCCATCCCTTCTACCTTACGAGCCTCTACCATTGCCGAGCCGTTCTACGGCTATGATCCTGCCACGGGCGAGGAGACAGAGCCTTTCCGGGAGGATGTTGTCACCGTCATGGCCGTCGACAACCTGCCGGGCGAACTGCCCCGCGACGCCTCGGAAGATTTTGGCAGGATGCTGATGGAAAAGGTGATGCCCGCCCTCCTGGGCCACGATGACGAAGGCATCATCCAACGCGCCGTCATCGCCGAGGATGGCCATCTTACGGAACGTTTCAGCTACCTCCGGGATTATGTGGAAGGGAAGGGGTAGGCGGACACGATGAAGCGATGAAGCGATGAAGCGATAATGAGAGAGAACGCCCCGGAGGGGTAGGATAGTACTAGGCAGCCACTTCAGTGGCTGTGTATAAGGCGATAACACGACCTCAACGTCCCGGGACGGGACTGAATGGATCAGGAAAAGCGATGAAGCGATAATGTGATAAAGCGGTAATGCGAGCAAGACAAAAGGGAAAAGATAAAAGGGGTCAGGCATTGTCAACCTGAAACCTGGAACTTACAACTCCATACTGGGAACTCCGAACTACGAACTCTCTTTAAGTTGTTGGATGGTCTTTATGGGGTCGTCGGAGCTGAAGACGGTGTTTCCGGCCACGAGGACGTTGACGCCGGCTTTGACAAGGCGGGGGGCGTTCCCGACGGTGACGCCGCCATCGACCTCGATGAGTGTGTCGGTATCCTGTTCGCGGATCATGGCGGCCAGCTCGCGGATCTTCTCATAGGAGTGTTCGATAAACTTCTGTCCGCCAAAGCCGGGGTTGACCGACATGATCAACACCAGGTCGGCAGCGTAGAGGATGTCTTTGAGAAGATGAACGGGCGTATGAGGGTTGAGGGATACGCCGGCCTTCATGCCGTGCTCGCGGATGGTCTGCAGCGTGCGGTGCAGGTGGGTGCAGGCTTCGTAATGTACGGTGAGGATGTCGGCGCCGGCCTTGGCGAAAGCCTCAATGTAGCGGTCGGGGTCGACGATCATCAGGTGGACGTCGAGCGGCTTGCGCGCATGTTCCCGGATGTATTTCATCACCGGGAAACCGAAAGAGATGTTCGGCACGAACACTCCGTCCATGATGTCGAGATGGAACCAGTCGGCCCGGCTCTCGTTGATCATTTGGATGTCGCGTTGCAGATTGCTGAAATCGGCGGACAATAAAGAGGGAGCCACCAGCGGGAGCGTCATGACAGACAGTTTTGGTTCGCACCCCAAAAATAGTGAAATATTCCCGAAACCTTATCCCAGATAAGCCCGCAGGAGATGGCAGCGGGTCGACTGTTTCAGTTTCCGGAGGGCTTTTTCCTTGATCTGGCGTACCCGTTCGCGGGTGAGTCCCATGATATCGCCGATCTCGTCGAGGGTATGGGGGTGGTTGTTGTTGAGGCCGAAATAGAGGCGGACGGTCTCGGCCTCGCGGGGGGAGAGGGTGCTGAGGACGCGTTCGATCTCGCGGCGCAACGACTCGTGCAGCAACTCCTTGTCGGGTTTGAGCGACTCCTCGCTGAAGAGAAAGTCGTACATGTTCATGTCCTCTTCGGCGTTGACGGGAGCGTCCATTGAGACCGACTGGCCGGCAGAGAGGATTGATTCCTTTACTTCGGAGGGTGCGATCTGGAGGGCCTGGGCCAACTCGGCCAAGGTGGGCTCGCGCTCGTGTTCCTGCTCGAAACGGGAGAACATCTTGTTGATCTTGTTGATGAACCCCAGCTTATTGAGAGGAAGACGCACGATACGGGCCTGCTCGGCCAGGGCCTGCAGAATCGACTGGCGGATCCACCACACCGCATAGGAGATGAACTTGAACCCCCGCGTCTCGTCAAAGCGCAGCGCAGCCTTGATCAACCCCACATTGCCCTCATTGATCAGATCGGACAGGCTCATTCCCTGTCCCTGGTACTGCTTGGCCACCGAAACCACGAAACGGAGATTGGCCTTCACCAACTTCTCCAGCGCATCCATGTCGCCCTTGCGAATACGGCGCGCGAGTTCCACCTCCTCATCTCCCGTGAGAAGATCCAGCTTGCCGATATCATGTAGGTATTTGTCCAGGGAAAGCTCTTCCCGGTTGGTGACCTGCTTGATGATCTTCAGCTGCTTCATAGCCGCGTCTTATACTCCTATCTTAATACGAAACCTTCTCTAAAAAGTTACCACTGAGGAAGAAAAAGGTGTTGAAAAAAATACGGGATAAATTTGAGATTTCTCCTCTTTTCTGTATTATTGCAGCGGAATTCGCAGGTAACCCTCGGGCCTTTCATCCCCATACCCTTTTACCTGGACCACAACACTTCCATTCAATGGAGTTTCATGCTGTTTCACAATGGTGTTTTTATCCATTTAATCATCATAATCATTAACCATTCATGTACGATATCAATAATCTGGAGAAGAAAAAGCTGGATGAACTGAAGGAGATTGCCAAGGCGATGGGCATCAAGAAGGCTTATGCCAAGGCCAAGCGGGAGCTGATCTATGAGATCCTGGACCTTCAGGCCGAGCAGGCGGCTGCCGAGCGCAAGGAGGAGCCGCCGGTACGTACGACGCGGCATCGTCGCACCCGGAAGACGAAAGATCAGAACAATGGCCAGCAGGAGCAGGGCAGCCAGGAAGCGAGTTCCCAGGCGTCTCCCTCCGGTGCGGCCGAGGGCCACGGAACGGACCGGAGGAACGGTAGCAACAATACCCAGGAGGGGGAGACACGCACTTCCTCGCGCCGGGCGCGCATCATCCGCAAACCTCCCAACGAGGAGGACCGTCGCCGCGATGAGGAGCTGGCTGCCCGTGAAGAGGCTGTACAGCATGCTGAAAAGCAGGAAGCCGTGCAGGGAGAGATCCCCTTGCAGCCGGAAAACACGGTTGCCGACAACAACCAGCAAAACGGCCAGAAAAAAAGAGGTCGCCGTCGCAAGCAACGTACCGACCGCGACGATGTGCAAAGCAATGGCCAACAGCAGCAACAGCAACAGCAACAACAACAACCACCACCGCAACCCCAAAAGGGCGAGTCCGCCCGCGAAGGAAAGGACCCCCAGCGAGAGGAGAAAGAGAAAAAAGAAGAACGTTACAACTTCGAAGGCATTGTCACCACCACCGGCGTGCTCGAGATCATGCCCGACGGTTACGGCTTTCTCCGCTCTTCCGACTATAACTACCTGAACTCCCCCGATGATGTGTATGTTTCGCAGGCGCAGATCAAATCGTTCGGCCTGAAGACGGGGGACACCATCACCGGTACGATCCGTCCTCCGCGCGAAGGGGAAAAATATTTTCCGCTGGTGAAGATCATGGAGATCAACGGTCGCGATCCCGATTTCATCCGCGACCGTGTGCCTTTCGATTATCTCACACCGTTGTTTCCCAATGAGAAGTTCAAGATCTGTGACGAGAAATACGGCAACCTGTCGGTGCGGGTACTCGATCTTTTTGCTCCCATCGGCAAGGGACAGCGTGGTCTGATCGTGGCCCAGCCCAAGACGGGGAAGACGGTATTGCTGAAGGATGTGGCCAATGCCATCGCCCGTTTCCAGCCGGATGTCTATCTGATCGTCCTGCTCATCGACGAGCGGCCGGAAGAGGTGACCGATATGGCGCGGAACGTGAAGGCCGAGGTGATCGCCTCGACGTTCGACGAGCCGGCCGAAAGACATGTGCGTGTGGCCAATATCGTCTTGGAGAAAGCCAAACGGCTGGTGGAATGCGGGCACGATGTGGTGATCCTGCTCGACTCGATCACGCGGCTGGCGCGGGCGTTCAACACCATTGCCCCGGCGTCGGGCCGTGTCCTCTCGGGAGGGGTCGACTCCAACGCCTTGCAGAAGCCCAAGCGCTTTTTCGGCGCCGCCCGCAACATCGAAGGGGGAGGTTCGCTCACCATCCTGGCCACCGCCCTTACCGAGACCGGCTCGAAGATGGACGACGTCATCTTCGAGGAGTTCAAGGGCACCGGCAATATGGAACTGCAGCTCGACCGCAAGCTGGCCAACCGCAGGATCTACCCGGCTGTCGACATCAACGCCTCCGGCACACGCCGGGAAGACCTGCTGCTCGACAAGAACACCCTCAACAAGGTGTGGGTGCTGCGGAACTACCTGGCCGACATGACTCCCATCGAGGCGATGGAGTTCCTCCGTGACAGGATGCTGCAGACCCGCTCGAACGAAGAGTTCTTGATTTCAATGAACAACTGATTTTTATTATCTTTAAATCCTTTTCCGGGAAAGGATGACAAAATTCATATGGTCTCCAGCCCGAAAAAGCCTATTTTTGTGGCGCAACCTCCAGGGGTCGCGAAAAATGTGTATTCTAACAAAATGATAAGACAATGACCAAGGAAAAGAAATTCATGACGTGTGACGGGAACACGGCAGCTTCCCATATCGCTTACATGTTCAGCGAGGTGGCTGCCATTTATCCCATCACCCCGTCGTCGCCCATGGCAGAGAATGTGGATGAGTGGGCCGCACACGGGAGGAAGAACATTTTCGGACAGGAAGTGGAAGTGGTGGAGATGCAATCCGAGGGAGGTGCTTCGGGGGCTGTCCACGGGGCGTTGCAAGCCGGTGCGTTGACCAGCACCTTTACCGCCTCGCAGGGACTGCTGCTGATGATCCCCAACATGTACAAGATCGCCGGTGAGTTGTTGCCGGCCGTCTTCCATGTGTCGGCCCGTACTGTGGCCGCCCATGCCCTTTCCATTTTCGGCGACCACAGCGATATCTATGCGACCCGCCAGACCGGTTTTGCCCTCCTTGCCTCCGGCGGCATCCAGGAGATCATGGACCTGGCGGCAGTGGCCCATCTCTCGGCCATCAAGACACGTGTGCCTTTCCTGCATTTCTTCGACGGTTTCCGCTCGTCGCACGAGATCCAGAAGGTGGAAGCTCTCTATGAGGACGACCTCAAGCCGCTGGTCGACATGGAGGCGGTGCAGGCCTTCCGTGACAGGGCCCTCAACCCCGAACATCCCGTGACCCGCGGGACAGCCCAGAACCCCGATATCTTCTTCCAGGCAAAGGAGGCCGTCAACCCCTTCTATGAGCATGTCGACGACGTGGTCGAAGAGTACATGCAGGAGATCTCCAAACTGACCGGCAGAGAATATCACCCCTTTAACTACTTCGGGGCTCCCGACGCCGAACATGTGATCGTGGCCATGGGGTCGGTGACCGACACCATCCGCGAGGTGATCGACTATCTTACCGAAAAAGGCGAGAAGGTGGGCCTGCTTGCCGTACATCTCTACCGCCCCTTCTCGGCCAAATATTTCCTGAAGGCCATGCCCGAGACGGTGAAACGCATCGCCGTGCTCGACCGTACCAAAGAACCCGGCGCCGGCGGTGAGCCGCTTTACAAGGACGTCAAAGACCTCTATTACAACATGGAGAAAAGACCGCTCATCGTGGGCGGACGCTACGGTCTCAGTTCGAAAGATACCACCCCGGCCCAGATCATCGCTGTATACGAGAACCTCAAGAAAGATCAGCCGAAAGACCAGTTTACGGTCGGCATCATCGATGATGTGACCTTCACCTCCCTGCCTGTGGGCGAAGAGATCAACGTGACGCCTCCGGGTACTTTCGAGGCCAAGTTCTACGGCCTGGGCTCGGACGGTACCGTCGGCGCCAACAAGAACTCGATCAAGATCATCGGCGGGGCAACCGACAAATATTGTCAGGCCTATTTCTCCTACGATTCCAAAAAGTCGGGAGGGATCACCATCTCACATCTGCGCTTCGGCGATCATCCCATCCTTTCCACCTATCTGGTGAACACTCCCGACTTCGTGGCGTGTCATGTGCCGAGCTATCTCGATAAGTATGACATGCTCAAGGGGATGAAAAAAGGGGGAACCTTCCTGCTCAACAGTATCTGGGATGAGGAAGAGACCAAAAAACACCTCCCCGACCACATGAAGAAGTTCATGGCCGAGAACGATATCAAGTTCTACATCATCAACGCCACGAAGATCGCCAAGGAGATCGGGCTGGGCAACCGGACCAACACGATCATGCAGTCGGCCTTCTTCAAGGTGTCGAATGTCATT
>JAMOUS010000229.1 GCA_027067975.1 Bacteroidales bacterium
CAGGAAGAGGTCGACCGCCTCCTGCAGGGTCAGGGGTTTTTGATCCTTGGGGAGCGTATATACCCTGATGCCGTTCCGTTCGAGGATCTCACCCGCCTTCGGGCCCACATGGTAGCTCAAGATAACGGAGACACCCTCGCGCGACATCAGCGCCGCCGCCTGGATGCCCACCCCATGGGCGGCCGAAGCATTCTCCTCGTTCGAGAGGAAGGTCATCTCCCCACTGTCGGTATCATATACCGCATAATACAAAGCCCTGCCGAAGTTCTCCCCGACAGTCTTCTTGTCATTGGTCTGGATCGCGATTTTCATGGTCAAACTTTTTTTATTTGGTTTTACCTCATAATTCCCGTTTCATTTTCCTTAACTCGATACTCCATACTCCATACTCCGAACTCCAAACTCCAAATACTCCAGGCACTCCTTTCAGTACCCTGATGCTCCGCCTGCGGCTCCGGTCAGGGTCAATTCCACCAGTGGCTTTCGCATCGCCTCCGGCTCGCGAAAGCCGCGTGTCATTGATTTTAGTCACTCGTAACTTACCACTTTAGTCACTCCTAAAAGTACTCCAAGTACTCGAAGTACTCCAGGCACTTTATTGCAACCCTGACGCTCCACTTCGTTCCGGTCAAGGTCAATTCCACCAACGCCTTTCGCTTCAGCCAAAGCTTCGCGAAAGCCGGGTGTCATTGACTTTAGGCACTCGTAACTTACCACTTTAGTCACTCCTAAAAGTACTCCAAGTACTCGAAGTACTCCAGGCACTTTATTGCAACCCTGACGCTCCACTTCGTTCCGGTCAGGGTCAATTCCACCAACGTCTTTCGCTTCAGCCAAAGCTTCGCGAAAGCCGGGTGTCATTGACTTTAGGCACTTGTAACTTTTAACTTTAGTCACTCCCAAAAGCCCTTCATCCCTTCCCTCACATGATCGCCCCTTCGGGACACACCCGCACGCAGATCTTGCAGTTCTTACACAGTTCTTTATCGATCACCGCCTTTCCTTCTTCCATCCGGATCGCTTGGAAAGGGCACACTTCCAGACATACGCCGCAGCCGGTGCAGAGCATCGGCTGGATGTAGGTGTATGGGGCACGCGTATGGGTATGTTGCTCTCTCACGTCATATTGTTTTTCCATCGTCACTGGATTTCAGGGTGAAAGTATCGAACGGATCTTTTCCCACACTTCTTTCATTTTTCCGGCGGCGGGGGTATTTTCCATTTCGGCCACGCTCATGCCTGCGTTGACCGCCTCGACGAAGGTATCGTCATAGGGGAACTCTCCCAGCAGACGAATTCCCTCTTTTTCGGCGAAGGCGCGGATCTCTGCGGCGATGCCGGCATGGAGATCGGCTTTGTTGATGACGCACCCTGCCGGGATGCCGAAGCGGCGGACCACCTCGTACACCCTTTCCAGGTCGTGTTGTCCCGAACGGGTAGGCTCGGTGACCAGCACGACGAAGTCGGTGCCGGTGACGGAGGCGGTAACGGGACACCCTATGCCGGGGGATCCGTCGATGATAAGGTAGGGAGTGCGGGTCTCTTCCGCTTTCCGGCGGGCCCGTTTTCTCACCTCGGTCACCAGCTTGCCCGACATGTCGGAACCGATCCCCAGGGTAGCATGGACGAGCAGGTTGCCCCATCGTGTACGGGAAACATAGATCTCTCCCGCTTTGAGGGAGCGCATCTTAATGGCCTCGACGGGACAGATGCGGGGACAATAGCCGCACCCTTCGCATTCCAGGGGAAGGACCCGGTAGACGTCGCCGTCGGGGACGATGGCGTCGAAATGACATACCTCCACACACATGCCGCAGCCGGTGCATCCTTCCGCATCGATCACTGCTTCATAGCCGCTGAAAAAATCTTCTTTCTCCAGCCGTTGGGGTGCGGTGACCAGATGCATGTCGGCCGCATCCACATCACAGTCGGCCACGACCGCCTCATGGCGGGCCAGGTAAGCCAGCGAGGCAGCCAGGGAGGTCTTGCCCGTGCCTCCCTTTCCCGAGATGATCACGATCTGTTTCATCGTCCCTCCCCTTCTTTCTCTTTCTCGTCCAGATAAGCGGCGATCTGTGCCAGGGCCTCCGCCACCTCGGGCACCTTGTCCCAGAGGAGCGAGCCGCCGGCGTAGAGGCGGGCCGCCCCTGTGAGGTGGGGGATCTTCCCGGCGATGGCGATCCCCTCCTTCCGACAGTAGTCGTCGATGAGGGTCACCCCCTGACGGTCTTTGTTGACGATCACCGCAAAAGGTTTCTCCAGCACCCGGAGGGTCTCCACGGCCAGGGTGAGGTCGTGCAGGCCGAATCGGGTGGGTTCGGCCACCAGCAGCACCAGGTCGGCGCGCTTGGCCGCCTCCATCATCGGACAGGAGGTGCCGGGAGGCGCATCCAGCAAGGTGATCCCCCCTTCCCGCTCGAGTGTCGCCGTATAACGGATGGTCTCGGCGATGAGGGGTGTGGCCATCTCCCGGCCGATGTCGAGACGTCCCTCCACCCGGGTAAGGCGCCGGCCGCCGGCGAGCGTCACCGCATAGGTGCGGATCTCCCCGATGCGGTCGTCGACCATCGGCAGCGAATGGGAGGGACAGAGGTCGGAACAGGCATAGCAGCCGTGACACAGCTCGGGAAAGACGATTACCTCCTTGCCGGTGAAGGCAATGGCATTGTACATGCAGACGGCCGCACAGTTGCCGCTCCGCTCACAGGTGTGGGGATCCCAACGGGGGATCTTGCGGTACACCACCTGTGCGGCCATCTGCTCCCCTCCCAGGAAAAGTCCGCTGTTCGGCTCTTCCACGTCCAGGTCGGACAGCAGCACCTCCCTGCCGGCCGCACGCCACCACGCCGCCAGGTTGACCGACACTGTGGTCTTGCCCGTACCTCCTTTTCCACTCGCGATCGCTACCCGCATCCGCTTAACTATAAGAAAATGCCCCCGCAGGGGCTTCTGAAAGGTTACAAAATTACCTTCTTCCCGCAAACAGGGAAGACCGATCAACACCCCGGAGCCGGAAAAGGGACTATTCTTCTTTATCCTTTCCGCCTCCCAGGCTGTCGAGGCGTTTGCGCAGGTCGCTCTGCTGGCGCTCCAGCCACTTCAGTTCGTTCTCCAGCAGCCTGCGCTCTTCCTCCTCACTCAGCGGCTCGGGATACCACGGCCCCCAGTAACGGGCTCCCCAGCGGTATCCATAACCGCGTCCATAACCCCAGCCACGGCCGTAACCCCAGCCGCGACCGCGCCCATATCCAAAACCGTAGCCTCTTCCTGCCGGAACATCGTTCAGATACCCCGGCACATCATAACCGGCACAATAACCGGCCCTTCTGCCTGTCATCGGGCCCAAACCGTTCGGACCCGTCCTGTCTCCTCTTGGCATTTTCGTGTCCTCCTTTTTTCTTTTTTTGATCTTCGATGCAAATTTATTGAACCTACGTTCAATATCAAAAAAAATTTTCATTATTTTTGCGAACGAACCGGAAAAAAGTCAAAAATCTTTGGGAAATGACGAAAGAAGAAGCGATCGAAGCGATCCGGGAGGTACGTCATCCGGCCATCGATCACACGTTGCTCGACCTGGGGATCATCAAGAACGTCTCGACCGACGGGGATACGGTCTATATCACTTTTGCGTTTCCCTTCCCCAACATACCCATAGTCGACACTTTGATCCGGCGGGTCTCGGGGCCGTTGGAGGCGTTGGGAGCCCGTGCGGTATTCGACATGGTATTGATGACCGAGGAGGAGAAGGCCCGTTTCCTGCGGATGGAGCAGGAGGCATGGACAGGGATGTAATGTTAACCCGAAAAAACGACAGATATGGCAAAACTGGTATTGTTACGTCACGGTGAGTCGATGTGGAACAGGCTCAATGTCTTCACGGGCTGGGTGGATGTTCCCCTGACGGTGAAAGGCATTGAGGAGGCGGCCGCGGCCGGGCGCAAGCTGGCCGACATGGAGTTCGACATCATTTTCACTTCGACGCTGGTACGGGCCATGGAGACGGCCATGATCGCCATGGCCTACAACAAGAGCGACCGTCTGCCGGTGGTGATCCACGAGGAGGAGGGTAAAGAAGGAGAATGGTCGAAGATCTACGACGAGGAGATGGAAAAACGGATCATCCCGGTGATCCGCGACTGGCATCTCAACGAGCGGTATTACGGGGAGTTGCAGGGCAAGAACAAGGCCCGCACGGCCGAGCAGTACGGTGCCGAGCAGGTACATTTGTGGCGCCGCAGCTATGATGTGCCGCCGCCGGGAGGGGAGTGCCTCAAAGACACGGCCGAACGGACGATCCCCTTCTTCCGCGACCACATCATCCCGCGGCTCAAGCTCAACCAGAACGTCTTCATCGCCGCCCACGGCAACAGCCTGCGCTCGATCGTGATGCACCTCGACCACCTCACCGAAGAGGAAGTGTTGAACCTCGAGATCCCGACAGGAGAGCCTATCCTCTACCATTACGACGGCGAGCGGTTCACCCGCGAAGAACTCTGAAACCTGCAACCATGGACTTCTCCCAGATCTTCGGCACGTTCAAGGAGGCGTTGGTGATCACCTCCTTTGTCCTGATGATCCTCCTCATTGTGGAGTACATCCACGTCCAGACGAGGGGCTCGTGGGAGGCTTACTTCCAACAACGCGGATGGGTGCAGATCCTTTTTGCGGGACTGCTGGGAGCCACGCCCGGCTGCATCGGCGCCTTCACGGTGGTCTCTCTCTACACCCACGGGATCACGGGCTTTGCGGCCCTGGTGACCACGATGATCGCCACCTTCGGCGACGAAGCCTTTGTCGTGCTGGCCATGCTCCCCGGCACCGGCCTCCTGCTCATCGCCGTCACCTTCATCATCGGCGTGACCGTCGGCTTCATCATTCTCATTTTCGAGAAACGGAAAGGTATACCGGTATACCGGCCCCGGGGACATCTGGTGATCCATGAGGAAGAGAATGAACCTTGCCGCTGCCTCAGCATGGAGACCCTGCGGGAGAACCTTCGTGGCATCTCCTTTGCGCGTGCCATCCTCCTCACCGGCTTCTCGCTCTTCTTCCTCTTCCTCCTCACCGGCGACATCGGCCCGGAGCGCTGGAACTGGGTCAAGGTCACCTTCACCATCCTACTGAGCGCTACCCTCTTCATCCTCGCCACCGTCCCTGAACATTTCATCCAGGAACACCTTTGGCGGCATGTCATCCGGAAACATCTCTGGCGTATCTTCTTCTGGACCTGGGGCACTTTTCTCGTGCTGCTCCTGCTGGAGCACTTTTTCCATGTGGAGGACTGGGTGCGCAACAACACGGCCTACATGATGCTGTTGGCCATCCTCGTGGGGATCATCCCCGAATCGGGTCCCCATATGGTGTTCATCACCCTCTTCGCGCAGGGACACATCCCCTTCAGTGTTCTGCTGGCCAACTCGATCGTCCAGGACGGTCACGGTATGCTGCCCCTCCTGGCCGAATCACGCCGCGCCTTCATCCGCGTCAAACTCATCAACATGCTCGTCGGCGCTCTCGTCGGCTATGTTCTGATGCTGCTGGGAGGATAGGGGAAGGGGGTCAAGACAAAAGATAAAAGGACAAAGACAAAAGAAGGCAAAAGGGTTAAGGTAAAAGGCAAAAGTGAGGAATAGGAAAAGAAATGACGATGAACGTACTAGTCCCGTTAGGGACTTAATGTCAATAGGCAGCCACTGTAGTGGCTGTGATATGGAACAATAAACCAAACGTACGTCCCGGAGGGACTGAATGGAAAGGGGATTGAGCGATGAAGCGATAAAGCGATGAAGCGATCCGCCTTCGCCAGGACAAAAGATAAAAGTGTTCAGGCATTGTCAAAAGCCAACTCGATACTCGGAACTCCGAACCCGGAACTATGCCGTTAAGGCATAAGGGTTAAGGCAAAAGGGTTAAGGCAAAAGGCAAAAGTGGAGTATGGAGTATCGAGTATCGAGTATGGAGTCAGGCCACCGGCAGATTCCGCTGCGGCTTCGCCTTGCAGAATCCGGGTGTCATTGACTTTAGTCACTTGTAACTTTCAATCCCGACGACTTCGTGTCGGGATCAGTTCGTCCAACGTCTTCCGCTTCGGCTTCGCCTCGCGAAAGACGGGACTCACTGACTTTAGTCACTTGTAACTTATCACTTTAGTCACTCCTAAAAGTACTCCAAGTACTCCAGGCACTCCAGGCACTA
>JAMOUS010000230.1 GCA_027067975.1 Bacteroidales bacterium
TGGTAATTGCTCATGTCACCGAAGGTGGAGAAGAGCTCTATCCAGAGGGTCCCGAAAGGCCGGATGCCTGCCACCGGGCTCCATATCAGGTCGGTGCGGTTGTTTTCGCCCTGTTGGCTGAGCCAGGTGATGCCCGTGCCGAGGTAGAGACCCGGGTTGCCGAGGGGAAAGAGGAAAACCGCTCCGTCCCCTTGCAACTGCTGCAAGCCGTTCATTCCCGCATATCCGGCCCCTGCCGAGAGGGAGAGGAACGGAAAGCGCTTGCTGAGCGTGAAATGGGTAGTGGCGTCATGACTGCTGACGGTGTAAAGGAATACACGGTTGCCGTAACCGGCAGCGGGCAACGGCGTGCGCAGGTTCAGATAGTTGAACGAGAGATCGAGTGCCAGCCCGCGTGCCAGACGGAAATGCAAGGCCCCGTGCAAGTGATGCTGCGTAAAGGTGTTGTCAGTAAGGGTGACCGCGCCGTCGTTCAGATCGTAGTAGTGGATAAGGCGGTTTTTGGTGAGATAACGGTAACCGGCACGTATCGAAGTGTTTTCCCCTACCTGGAAAGTGAAGAGCAGCGCACCCTCCCCACCGCGCCGGACGAGGGTCTGCACACCTTCTTCCGGGGGCAGGTCGCCGCTGTCATAGCCGGAAAGATCCTCCGGGTTCTGAAAATAGCCCGTTTCCATACTGAAAGCGGTGAGGCCGGTCAGCCTGCCGGCTTTCACCTCGTCACGAACACGGACCGGCATGTGGTGCATCAGGGCATGACGATCGTCTTCCCGGCCGCCGAAGAGATAACAATAGTAAAGGTATTGCAGGGCGGTGATGTCGTTGGGACTGAGTTCCAGGGCCCGGAGAAAGTGAGGGATGGCAAGGTCGTAGTTCTTCCGGGAATACCAGGCGATGCCCAGACGCATGCGCAGGTAATAATAGTCGATCTCTTTGCGCAAGGCCTCCCGCCCCGCCCGGACCACCCTCTTCCAGTCGCCGCGCAGGTAAGCTTCATAGGTGACCTTGTCGTAGTAGGCAAAGCCTTTCTTCTGAGGGTCTCCCGCCCTTGCAGGCATGACGAAGATCCCTCCCCATAGCAGGAGCAGTGTTGCGATCACTCGATACATGTGGCTTTCAGCATTTTGTTGTCCCGGGTGATAACAAAGGCAGCAATTCCCTTTGTGTCGATCTCGATGAGAAAACGGAGCGGTTGCTCTTTCATCTTCGATTCCATCTTCAGACGTGAAGGCATCACCGGGTTGTCGATCCAGGTGTAATGCAGCTCATAGGTGGCTTGCAGGTAGATCCAGAAAGGTGCGATCAGATCCTGGAACACCAGCCGGGTACGGGGGTACACCAGATGGAGCGGATAGCTGTCACGGACCGTGATCTCCCGGTAAAAGCCTTTGTATATACGATAGGCCGCCAGGAAGAAATAATAGAGCAGCGATCTTTTGTTCCCTTCGAAACCGGTGAAATAGAAGACGTTGTCTTCCGTCCAGAACCAGGCTTTGCTGCCCGTCTCGGTGCAATAGAGGTACGATTGGTTGTAGACGTTGGTTCTCACTTCCCATTCCGTGCCACGGGCCAGGGGTGTGCCGCTCGTCTGGAAGCGGATCTTTTGTCCGGGAACGAACTGGAAAGCTTTCTGCAGCAATTCGTTCACCTCGATGTTTGCCACCACCTCTCCCTCTTGCGGGATGGCATAGGTCATCAGCTCCGGCTTGTTCTCGTGATAGCGGAGGTAACTGCCAAAAGGATAGAAAAGGGTGGGGGAGCCGATGTACGGAGTGGCCTGGAACTGGAAATGGAGGTGGGGATAGGGCGAACGCCCGCTGTTGCCCGCCTTGCCGATGATGTCACCCGGCTTCACCGTGTCGCCTTTCTTCACCCGGATGCTGCCTTTCTGCAGATGGCTCAGCTTGGAATATAGATGGTCGGCATGCCGGATGATCACCGTGTTGCCCCAGTTCTTGATCAGGTTCACCTCCCCGACAATGTTGTCGTCGATGCCGTCTTCGACGATCTCTACCGTGCCGTAACCGGGAGAGAGAACATCCTTGCCGAAACAATAATAATCGGTCAGAAGATCCCCACTGTCCTTGAAGGTCTTTCCGCGGTTGTCCTCAATGACGAAATCCCATGCATGCCGCCACTCCCCTTGATGGGTATAGCTGCCGTCATGGCCTTGCGAGACCGTCCAACGCCCGTGAAAAGGGAGACGGAAGGAAAATATCCAGGCCGGATCGAAACGCTGGCGACTGTTGTAATCGTAATACAGGTTCTTTTCCGGGCTGTACTGCTGGATCACCACCTCTTTGAGATATTTCCGTTCTTTGGTACGGAACTTCAGGACATAGAGGAACAGCAGCACCATGATGTTGAAAGGAAGGGCGTAGATGGGGACCTTGAAGACAGCGAACACCGGGTCGAGGCTGAGGGTGAGGATGGCCACCAACGGGGTGAGCAGCACGGCCCAGCCGTAAGTCCAAACCGAAGGGATCAGGTAGAACCCGCCGATGGCGATGGCCGTGAGGATATAATTGAAGCCGATATAGCTGTATGAGGTCTCCGCCAGATTCACCCCCAGCAGAAGATAGAAAAAGTAGGCGGTCCAGAAACCCAGCAGGGAGAGGGTAAAGGCGATGCGGGAGTAGAGGAACAGGCCGAAGGCGATGAGGATGCCGGCGATGATCTTGCTCTGGAAGAAGATGGCGGCCAGGGAGAGGAAATAGAGCCGCAGGGGTACGGGGATCAACGCATTCACCCGCTCATGGAAGTTGACAAGCCTCTGACCGCCGAGGCCATACAGCTCATTGAGGGTATAGATCCCCCGTTCGCTGATGCCCAGGTGCTCGAATTGTTTGGTGGCCAGCAGCACCAGCCAGATGGAGAGGATGAAGGGGATGCTCAGGTAGGGGAGATAATATTTCCCGATGACCCCTTCCATGGCTACGGAGATGAAGAGGGTGAGCAGTGAGGCAAGCACCACCACGAAGTAGAACTCCGGCGAAGGCTGGTAATAGATGCCCAGGCCGAGGCCTACCAGCAAACTGTTGAAACCGTAAGTGCCGCTGGTGATGCGGGCCTCGTCGAAACCGAAAAGGAATGCCGCTGCCGTCGTCACCAGCACCGCTACCAGTCCGCT
The DNA here is from genome assembly GCA_027067975.1 of Bacteroidales bacterium. Lineage (GTDB taxonomy): Bacteria > Bacteroidota > Bacteroidia > Bacteroidales > VadinHA17 > DRPN01. Next base: position 3,131 of record JAMOUS010000230.1, read on the forward strand.
CAGCCCCGCATACAGGTCGATGAAGCTGACTCCCAGCAGCAACAGGGCGAACAGCATGTTGCGTGAGAAGAAAACCTGTGCGTAACTGTTGCCGGTACTCTCGGCAAGTTGCCGTATGGCTGTGATCGTCTTCATAGGATGTTCCTGACAATGATCACAATCCGGCATTCTTCAGGTGTTCGGGCAACACCTCTTGACGGGTCATGTAGTCGAGGTCTTCCCGTTTGCGGATGATGTGCGGCTTGCCGTCGGTGTCGATCATCAACACATTGGGACGGTATTCTATGAATTGCAGCCACTGGGTCATGTTGTAGGCGCCGATGCGTTTGATGACGAACGTGTCACCTTTTTTCAGCAGCGGGAAATCGATGGCGGCACGCAGGACGTCGATGTTCATACAGAGGGGGCCGTAGATGGTGGTGTCCTCCGTGTGCTGCGAGCTGTTCTCGGCCGGCACGATCTGGTGTTCATACCAGAACGAGGTGAACAAGAGGTTGACCCCCACGTCGGTGATCAGGGCGCGTCGTCCCGAGGCCAGGCGCTTGTTGGCGATGACCGTTCCCAGCAGATAACCGGCATCGTCGATGAGGGCTCGTCCCGTCTCAAGGATGAGCAGTGGCAGATGTTCCGGTTTGATCGCAGAGTTGACCAGTGCACCCGTGATGGCATCGGCATAGTCGTCGAATGAGGGAGCCGAGTCGGTGCCCGGCACGTAAGCCCCTTTGAGGGTGTTCTTCGAGGCAAAGCCGCCGCCCATGTCGATGTAGCGGATCACATGACCGTATTTGCGCTCGGTGTTCACCGCCAGGTCGGCCAGCTTGGAGGCGGCGATGCGGTAGGCCTGGGGGGTGAGGATGTAGGTGCCGATATGGGTGTGGAGACCGGCAAGATCCATCTTGCCCGAGAGCATGATGCGGTTGATCGCCTCCCATGCTTCCCCGTTGTCGTAGTTGAAACCGAAACGGTCCCACCGCGGATAGATCCCGGTGTCCATGTTCACACGGATGGCCACCTTGGGTTTCGTGCCGGCTTCGTCGGACACCTCCAGCAGCATGTACAGCTCGTCGAAATGGTCGATGTGGATGAGAGAGCCGTTGCGTGTGGCCAACAGCAGGTCCTCATACGTTTTCGAGGGACCGTTGAAGATGATGTACTGCGGGGGAACCCCGTTCTTCAAGGCCTTATGATATTCGAATCCCGACACCACCTCGGCCCAGGCCCCTTCCTGGTGGAAGGCATTGCAGACGGCCGCCAGGTAGTTGGTCTTGTACGACCAGGCCAGCTGCACCTTCGGATAGCGTGTGGAGAAAGCCTGGTAGGCGTCACGGTAGGTGTTGCGGAGCGTTCGCTCCGACAGTACATACAAAGGGGAGCCGAATTCTTTCAATAACTCGCTTACCTTCAGTCCTTCCACTTCGGGCATCGGCTCGATGCGCGGTGTCATGCCGAACTTTGAAGGCATGCCGGCGTTCAGACGTTTTATGACAGGTGGTTCAAAGGTTCTTTTTTCCATGGTTTTCCTTCTTTTTGCTGGTTCTTGTATGATCAGGATCAGATCTCACCGGTGGTGGAGATCTTCTCAAAGTCTTTCATGTCGATGATCATGTCGTACGAGTATCGTACGAAGATCTTTCCCACCTCATAAGAGGTGAAGGGTTTCACTTCTTGTCCGAGGGCCAGTTTGACGAGGGCTTCGGGGAGGTTCTGACCGGCGCCTACGGCCAGGTAGACCCAAGCGGGGATGCGGGGGTTGATCTCGAGGATGTAGTATTGGTCATCGTCGGTGCGGATGAGCTCCAGCTCCATGCCGCCGCGCCAGCGTGTGGCGCGGATGATGCGGTGGGTGAGCTCCAGCATGTCGGGGTTGTCGAGGGTGATGCCTCCCCACGCCTTCCCCTTGTCGGTGATGTACTGCTTGCGCATGGGCACCGCCCCGATGGTGTTGCCGCGACCGTCCCCCAGGGCCACCACGTTCACCTCGGTACCCCGGATAAACTCCTGGATGATCACCGGCAACCCCCACTTGGCGCTGATCTTGTTGAAGTGACTCAGTACCTGTTCCTCATTGTAGGCGATATAGGCATCGTAAAACTTGCCCTTGACCATCACCGGGAAGTCGAAATCTTCCGACAACGTGCGGATGTCGCTTTCATAAGCGATCGGCTTGCTCTTGGGCACCAGCAGGCCGTATTTCTCTCCAAAGGCGGGCAGGTTGTTCTTGTGCCTTTCTTCCAACTGCTCGAGCGTGGGAAGGAACGTGCGGATCCCCATTTCGCGCAATACCTTCTCACTCTTGATGAAAGTGTATAATTCGGCATCGAAGTTGGGGATGAGCACGTCGATATGTTCGCGGTGATGGATGTAAGAGAGGCGTTCGAGCACTGCTTCCGACCCTTCGGAGGGATAAGGCATCATGTACACCTTATCGACCAGGTCGCGCATATAAATGCCCGGTTCGAGGGTCTCGTACACCAGTCCTACGACCTTCACGTCCAGCTCGGCCGACTCGCGGATGGCCCGGATCACGGGGATGCCGGGGCCGGGGTTGTCGGTGTTGTTCAGGCCTGTGGCTGCCAGTACCAATGGGGTCTTATTCATGGTCTCGGTTGTTTAGGATCTCCAGGATCTCACCCGGCGAGATGCCGTATTCATCCGCCAGGTCTTTCAAAATATCGTCGGGGGTTGCTTCGAAGCCTTCCTTTTTGAGTGCGCCGGTGAGCTCTTCGACAGGGATGCCGTATTCTTCGGCGATCTGGCGAAAGCTCTTCCGGCCGATGCCGTTTCCGCCGCGGATGATCACCTTCTCTTGACGCAGGGTCTCGACCTCTTCGTCACTGCTGCCGAAGATCCGGTACACCTCCGAAGGCGACAGCCCGTTGGCGGTGGCGATGTCGCGTACCGTCTGGCCCTGACTGTCGACCGTAAGGCCCGCTCCCTGTAGACGGGACATCGCACTGTCGGGAGAAGTTTCCAGGATCTCCTGCGCGAACTGGGTCAGCGTATAAAGCTCGGCATGCGGAAGGGGCGGATCACTTTCCTCATCTTCCCAGCTCTCGGTGAACTGTTCCCCCCAGTCCATGATCGTCTTAAAAGGGGGAATATTGTAAATGACCCCCACGAAAATGAACAGGGAGAGGAGCGTGGAGAGGAGCATCTCCCGTTTGCGGTTGAGCTGCCGCGTGATCCGCGAGCGGATATGCCCCAGGAAGGTTTTCCAGTTGATGCTGAAGAGATGAAAGATCCCCAGGATCAAAAAGAAAAGCGAAAAGTTGGTGTGCATCGACTGCCACCCTTCCTTCGTGAGCCCCCACAACGTCCAGTCCGACCAGTGTGCGATACGGCCCGCAGGGGCAATGTACAGGATCACCCCCGACACCGTCATGATGATGAACGAAAAAAAGAGACCGAACGTCACGAACGCCCGCCAACTGAACTTCTTCTTCCTATCCTGCATGATCGATCAGATGATAGTGGTTCAACATCTCCAGAAAATCCTGATAGTAACGTTCGAAACCGGCACGGTCGATATCATACAGGGAGGTGATGTGGCCGGCGATCTCGTCGTAGTCCTTCCCTTCTTTCAGAAGCTTCAGGATCTCCTGGGCCGTCTCGTTGACGGTGAAAGATTCCCCGGTGGAAGGATCAAAAAGAAATCCCGAATCACTGATGGCTATGTTTTTTTTCAGTCGCATGATCGAAAACTTTAGTGTTTATATTTTCTAACGTAATGAACGAAAAAAGGAGGAACAAGGTTTTACGATATTTTTTCTTTTTCTTATGAAATTCTTCACTGCATGTCTTTATCCGAAGATCCCCGGCGGGGCGGGGCCACGGCCGGGGATCGTTGCCAGGAACAGGGAGTCCAACTCCCCATGACCAGCCAGGAAAACCTATTTCCTGTTGATAATACGGTCGAATGCTTCGCGGTCCATCAGCACCGGTTCATAGGTGATCCCTCTGACCTTGAGGTTCCACACGAACGCCCGCAGGTGCGCTTCGGAGCCCTTCCGGAGGTGGGTCCAGACCTGTGTGATGTCTTTGTTGTCGACATTTTCTTTTAACTCGTTCTCCAGGTCGAGAATGTCTTTTTCTTCGATGAGCGCTCCCACTTTCAGGGCGGCGATGTCGGAGGCGGATCCCTCTTTTATCAGCTTGTCATAGAGTTCTTGCAACTCTTCGTGGGTGAAGACACCGGCCTCTTCCCCTCCGGCGGGGTCTTCCAGGTCGTAGCGGTCGATGAGCGCTTTCACGGCATCCATATGGCGTTGTTCGGCCTTGCGGATGTTGCCGAAAGCGCGGATCTCGGTCTTGTCGTACAGATAAGTGTACACATCGCGGGCCAACTTCTCCTCCTCACGCATGAAGAGGATCCCTTCTTTTTCGGCATCACTGAGCGGCTCGGCCGGAATATTGGCGATGCAGGGAAGTGTCTTGTCGCCTTCCTCCACCTGTTCGGACGAAAGGGCCAGGTCATCGTTCTGCTCATCATTGTCGGAAAATCCGTTGCCACAAGAAGAGAAGAGCAAAACGGCGCTCAGGGAAAGGATCGTAAACAATCTGTTTTTCATTTTCATAGCGGTCGTTTTTGAATTAACATCTTTTGTCCCTACCGTTGGACAATGCGTAAGACCGCTCTATTTCCCGGGGATGGTGTAATTTTTTGCAAAAAAGTTACATCATCCTGTTTTCCTGGCGTTCGGCCAGCTTTTTGCGATATTCCGATACGTTGATGCCCGTGACTTGCTTGAACTGATTGGAGAGGTACTGCACACTGCTGTAACCCATCATGTTGGCAATCTCGCTGAGGGAAAACTCCCCCTGCTGAAGCAGGATCTCCACTCGCCGGATCTTTTCCTGGATGATGTATTTCTCAAGGGTGATGCCCATGTGTCTGGAAAAGAGACGGGAGAGGTAGGAATAACTGTAACCGGTCTTTTCCACGATATAGTCGGAACGGTTGACCACCGAGTTGACAAAGTTGAGCTCATGTACCAGCTCGTGCACGGCCAGTTTCACCTGCTCAACGATCACCTGCTCGTGATCCAGTGCAGGCCTCATCTCATAACGTTCCAGATAGGAGAGGAGCGCTTTTTTCTTTTCGGGATCATACCCTGCGGGCAGGACCAGGCGGCCCCGTTCGGCTGCGACCCCTTCCCAGCCGTCCCGCTCCAGGACATCGCGCAGTAACAGGATGGTGCTGCGATGGTAAAGATTGCTGATGTAGAGGCTTTCTCTTGAGGACATGCAGGTTAAAGATAGAAAATTCCCTGCAAATCACCTTCCGGGGAACCCCCTACTGGATCTTCCGGAACATCCGGCGCAGACGGATGTTGGCCGGAAAGCGTTTCTCCTTGTTGAGGGAGAGCCAGATATATTTGGGCTTGCCCACGATATGGGTTTCAGGGACGAATCCCCAGTAACGCGAATCGGCCGAGGCATGACGGTTGTCGCCCATCATCCAGTAGTAATTGTACCGGAATGTGTAAGAGGTGGCTGGTTCGCCATTGATATAGATGGTGCTGTCCTGCACCTTCAGCGTATTGTGCTCATACGCTTCGATGATGCGACGGTACAACGGGAGGTTTTGCAAAGTGAGCTTGACGGTTGCTCCTTTTTCAGGTACCCACAGCGGGCCCAGGTTGTCCACGTTCCAGGGATAATCCGGCGAATGAGGGAAGATATTGTAGTCGTACTTCCCGGAATCACTTTCCTCCCACCGCCATACCCCTTTCACAATGGCGAAGGAACGGATCCTTTCCACATTCTTCTGTGTGAGGGGAATGAGATAGCGGTTGGTCCCTTCCCGGTAGATGTCTGAGCGATAGATCCCCATTTTTTCCAGGGTGCGGGGATTGAGCGGCGTACCGTTGGTGAGGATCACATAACGGTACTGCTGTCCGGGGAATTCCGGCACTTTCTCCCCATTGATGTAAAGGTCTCCGTGTCTGACCTCGACGGTGTCTCCCCCCACGGCCACACAGCGTTTGACATAGTTGTCCTCCTTGTCCACGGGACGCACCACTACATGATACCGTTTCCAGACGATCTCACGGGCCTTGGCATAATAATGCTCAAAAGGCAGGGAGTCGTGGTGGGCGGCATCCCTGTGCTTCATCTCCATGGCGATACTCCGAACGATGGCATAATAGCTGGTCGCCTGGTTCTCCAGCACCACCGTATCGCCGGCGGGGAAGTTGAACACCACAATATCGTTGCGCTGAACCTCTCCGAAGCCTTTCAGGCGGCGATAGGGACGCTTGATCCATTCCACATAGGATTTTCCTCCCACCAGCGGCATGGTGTGCTGTGTGAACGGAAAAGATAGGGGGGTCATCGGCAGGCGCGGTCCGTAGCTCAGCTTGCTCACAAAAAGATGATCGCCGATGAGCAGGGTCTTCTCCATCGACCCCGTCGGGATCTTGTAGTTCTGAAAGAAAAAGATGTTGATGAACGACACGGCGATCACGGCAAAGATGAGCGCGTCGAGCCATTCGACCAGCTTGCTGTTCTGTCCGTCACGACGCTTCCAGAAGGTCCAGTTCACCTTGCGGGTGATGTACATGTCGAAGATGACGATCTCGCCCAGCAACCACCAATAGTTGTCGAGCCAAATGACCCAGAGCAGGTACAGGAGGGCTACCAGCCCGAAGTTGAAATATTTGTTGTGCAGGACCTCTTTGATCTTCATGACGGAACAGGTTACGTGATGGGCAAAAGTAACAAATCCCGGGGACAATCATCCCTCTTCGAGGCCGAGAAGGTCGTTCATTCCGTAGCACCCTTTTTTTCCGGCCAGGAACTCGGCGGCCATGACCGCTCCGAGGGCAAAGCCGCGGCGGCTCTTGGCCGAGTGGGTGAGCTCCAGCAGGTCCATCGCCGACTCGTACCGCACCGTGTGGATGCCGGGCACCTCTCCCTCGCGGCGGGAGAGGATGGGCAACTCTTCCTCTGTTTCCGCCCGGTGGTTGACCCACCGTCGTTTGCCGGGATGATGCTCTAGGATACCTTCGGCCAGCGTGATCGCCGTGCCGCTCGGTGCATCTTTTTTGTGGATGTGATGCGTCTCTTCGATCGTTACCTCATATTCCGGATAGCGGCCCATGATGCGGGCCAGTATGCGGTTCATGTGGAAGAGGATATTGACCCCGATGCTGAAGTTCGAGGCATAGAAAAAGGCTTGGCCTTCCTTTTCACAGCGTCTGCGCACTTCCTCATAGCGGTCGAGCCAGCCGGTGCTGCCCGACACCACCGGCAACTGCAGGTCGAAACAGCGCATGATGTTGTCATAGGCGGCAGCCGGGCCGGTGAACTCAATGGCCACATCCGCCCCCGCCACCCCTTCAGGGGTCAGCTCATGACGGTTGTCGATGTCGATGATGAGCACGATCTCATGACCCCGCTCCCGCGCGATCTTTTCGATCTCCTTGCCCATCTTGCCGTAACCGATCAGGACGATCTTCATGGTTCATGATCTTTGGTGGACGAACAAAAAAAAGGGAAGCCGCGGGCTTCCCTTTCAAATGTTTCTTTTGCCTCAGGCTTTCTTGACCTCGTCGACGATGGCCTTGAAAGCTTCGGGGTGGTTCATGGCCAGGTCGGCCAGCACCTTGCGGTTCAGGGCGATACCCTTCTTGCCGAGCTTTCCCATGAACTCCGAGTAGGACATATCATACTGCCGTACGCCGGCGTTGATGCGCTGGATCCAGAGAGCCCGGAACTCGCGCTTCTTGTTGCGCCGGTCACGATACGCATAACTGAGCGCCTTCTCCAGCGCATTCTTGGCTACCGTGTAGACATTCTTCCTCCGTCCCCAGTAACCCTTCGTCTGACGGAGGATCTTCTTCCGTCTCCTGTGCGACGCGACACTGTTCACTGATCTTGGCATGGTCGTAACGTTTTAGGATGGTCAGCGTTCCCGCCGTGCGGGACCCTTTGGGGCTGTGCCACCCGGTTCAACATACATTTACTACTTCATGGCGAGCAGCCGCTTCACATTGTCAAGGTCGGCCTTGTGGACCAACGTGAAGTAGGTGAGGTTCCGCTTTCTTTTCTTCGACTTCTTTGTCAGGATGTGGCTCTTGTAAGCATGCTTCCTCCTGATCTTGCCGGTCCCGGTGAGCGTGAACCTCTTCTTGGCTCCCGGGTTCGTTTTCATCTTAGGCATGGTTCTCTCCTTTAATTTAAAGTTTATGTCTCACACTTGAAATCTTGTTCTCAGCCTTTCGTTTTCTGGGTCTTGGGGGCGAGGATCATGATCATCCGTTTGCCTTCCAGCTTGGGCAACTGTTCCACCTTCGCCACCTCCTCCAGGTCCTGTGCCAGGCGCAGCAACAGGATCTCCCCTTTCTCTTTGAAAAGGATCGTCCTTCCTTTGAAGAAGACATAAGCCTTTACCTTCGCGCCGTCTTTCAGGAAGTTTTCCGCATGCTTCAGCTTGAAGTTGTAGTCATGCTCGTCGGTGTTGGGACCGAAACGGATCTCCTTGACGACGATCTTGGAGGTCTTGGCCTTGATCTCTTTCTGCTTCTTCTTTTGCAGGTAGAGAAACTTCTGGTAATCGACGATCTTACAAACCGGCGGGTCGGCGTTGGGAGAGATCTCCACGAGGTCGAGCTCCATGTCGTCGGCCAGCCGCAAAGCCTCGTCGATGGGATAGATGCCGGGCTCCACATTGTCGCCCACAAGACGCACCTCCCGCGCCCGGATCTGTTCGTTGATCCTGTAACGCGGTACCTGCTTCCGGTTTTTGTTCCTGTTGTAAGCTATGGTCGTGTCCTCCTAACTTTGGTTACTCTTCTTCTTTTTCGATCTTTTCCTTGATGAAACCCACAAATTCTTCGAGTTTCATCGTGCCGATGTCCCCTTTTCCCTGCCGGCGGACGGCAACTGTCCCTTCCTTCTCCTCTTTCTCTCCTACGATGAGCAGGTAGGGGATCTTCTTTAACTCGTTGTCCCTTATCTTCTTACCGATCTTTTCGTTGCGTTCGTCGATCAGGGTGCGAATATCGGAATTATTCAGGAATTTTAAAACTTTTTTTGCGTAATCATGGTATTTTTCGCTGATCGGCAGGACCACGGCCTGGTCGGGTGCCAGCCACAGGGGGAACTTACCGCCGGTATGTTCGATGAGCACGGCGATGAACCGCTCCATCGACCCGAAGGGGGCACGGTGGATCATCACGGGACGGTAGCGCTTGTCGTCGGCGCCGATGTATTCCAGCTCGAACCGCTCGGGAAGGTTGTAATCGACCTGGATGGTACCCAGTTGCCATGAGCGCCCCAGGGCGTCCTTCACCATGAAGTCGAGCTTCGGGCCGTAGAAGGCTGCCTCGCCTTTTTCGATGGTGGCCTTGAGGCCTTTTTCTTCGCAGGCTTCGATGATGGCCCGTTCGGCCTTCTCCCAGTTCTCTTCGCTGCCGATGTATTTTTCCTTGTCATCAGGATCACGCAAGGAGATCTGGGCGGTGAAATCGTCGAAATGCAGCTTGCGGAAGATCAGGAACACGATGTCGATCACCTTGAGGAACTCTTCCTTGAGCTGGTCGGGACGGCAGAAGATGTGGGCATCGTCCTGGGTGAAGCCGCGTACGCGGGTGAGACCGTGCAGCTCGCCACTCTGCTCGTAGCGGTATACCGTGCCGAACTCAGCCAGCCGTACGGGCAGATCCTTGTAGGTGCGGGGCTTGGAGCGGTAGATCTCACAGTGATGGGGACAGTTCATCGGCTTCAGCAAAAACTCTTCCCCTTCCACCGGCGTGTGGATGGGCTGGAAAGAGTCCTTGCCATACTTCTCGTAATGTCCCGAGGTCACATACAGTTCTTTCTGACCGATATGAGGGGTGATCACCGGCTCGTAGCCGTACTCTTTTTGGATCTTCTTGAGGAAGTTCTCCAGCCGTTCGCGCAGCTGAGCTCCTTTGGGCAGCCAGAGGGGCAGTCCCTGCCCCACGCGCGGGCTGAAGGTGAAGAGCTCCAGCTCCTTGCCGATGCGACGGTGGTCGCGTTTCTTCGCCTCCTCCAGCCATTGCAGGTACTCCTCCAGCATGCTCTGCTTGGGGAAGGTGATGCCATAGATGCGCGTGAGCTGCTTGCGCTTCTCGTCGCCGCGCCAGTAGGCACCGGCCACGTTCAGCAATTTGATCGCCTTGATGGGCTCGGTGGAAGGGAGATGCGGACCGCGGCACAGGTCGGTGAAATTGCCCTGGGTGTAGAAGGTGATCTCCTGATCTTCCAGCTCGCTGATAAGCTCTACCTTGTATTCATCTCCTTTCTTGCGGAAATGGTCGAGCGCCTCCTCCTTGCTCACCACCCTGCGACGGTATTCGTTCTTCTGACGGGCCAGCTCCTTCATCTTCTCCTCGATGCGGGGCAGGTCGGCCTCGGTGATCGTCACCCCCTCCGGGGGATCCACATCGTAATAAAAGCCATTGTCGATGGCCGGTCCGATGCCGAACTTGATGCCGGGATAGAGGGCCTCCAGCGCTTCGGCCATCAGGTGGGCCGAAGAGTGCCAGAAAGCATGCTTGCCCTCCTCGTCATCCCAGGTGTAGATCTTTACCTCGGCATCCTGCATGATGGGACGCGTGAGATCCCACGTCTCCCCGTTCACGCCGATGGCCAGGGCACGCTTGGCCAATGCCGGATGGATGCTGCGGGCGATCTCGAGCCCCGTAACCCCCTCGGGGAACTCCTTCACACTGCCGTCAGGAAAAGTTATCTTGATCATGATCGTGAAATTCTGGATTCAACAAGTGGCAAAGATAAGAAGATATGTTGATATTCGCTTTCCATCAAGGAACCCAAAAGAACACGGCTTTTCAAAGGGGATGTTTGGGCATGCAGGGGCATTTTTATATTTTGCCTGCCGAAATGTAATGGGATCGTCATGAAAAACACTTTAGGAGTCGCCTGCTTTTTACTTGTTCTTTTCGGTGTTTCCGGTGTGGCACAGACGGTGGCCGACGGTGCGGGTGCGCCGGTGAACCGGCCTGCCAAGGTGGTTGTGGACCCCGGCGGGAAGGGGTTGAGCATGGAATACGACGGCCGGGTGATCCTGAGAGGCCATTTCGACCGGCCGGCGAAGGTCACCGGGCAGGTGAGCGGCGGCGAGGCCCTTGAGCAGCGGATCGTCCTCACCTTTGCGGGGGAAGGCACGCTCGAGGCCACCCTCTTCGGCAGTGACGAGGCCCTGGCGGCCGAGACGCGGGGTACGGCGCAGCAGCGCTTCCCGCTGGTGCGTACCACCCACGGCCTCAGCGACAACCGCCGCAACAACGCCGTCTACGACCGCCGTCTCGACTGGATGCTCGAAGCCCCCGAAGGCAGCCGCATCCACCCCCGCCGCAACGACGACGGCACCACCCGGTTCACGCTCACTTCACACGGTAAGCAGATCACACTGGTCTTCCGCCCCCGCTATTACCAGAAACACAAGAACCTGCCTTATTTCCAGCCCTGGAACTACCGCGTGCGAAAAGCCTCGGTGACAGGCTGGTCGTCGTGGTGGGCCTACTTCCGCGGCTTTACGGAAAAAGACCTCCAGACCCTCTTGCAGGTGTGGGAGGAAAAACACTTTGCCGACTATGGCTACCGGTATATCCAGATCGACGACGGCTATCAGGGCGAATACGACCGGGGGAGGAGCTTCAGCCCTCAGGCCCACGGCTACCTCGGCGGAAGGCCTTCCACCTGGCTCGACTGGAAAAAGGACCTTTTCCCCTCCGGGCTCAGCGGTTATGTCGCTGCAGTGAAACGGGCCGGCTTCGACCCGGCGGTGTGGATGGGCAGTTTCTTCTCCGACGAGGCGGTGGTCAAAGCCCATCCGGATTGGTTCGTGCAGGACGCTTCCGGCAAGCCCTATGCCGCGCCGTGGGTGAGCTACGCCCTCGACGCCACCCGTCCCGAGGTGCAGAAAGCCCTGATACGTCCCACTTTCAAGGGACTGCATGATGCAGGGGTCGAATATGTCAAGATCGACCAGCTGCGGCATTATCTTTATGATAACCTGCACAACAACCTCGACTGGTGCCGCCGTCACGGTGTCACCCCCGACGGGGTGTTGCGGGCCTATCTCATGGCTGCCCGGGAAGAGCTGGGCGACGAGACCTTCATCCTCTCCTGCTGGGGGGTGCTGCCCGAAAGCATCGGCATCGCCGACGCCTGCCGCATCGGCGGCGACGGCTACGGCCCCGTCACCATGCAGCAGTACAACTCATGGAACGGCATCGTCTGGCGCAACGACCCCGACCACTGTGATGTCCTGCCCGTGAAAAAAGGCGGGAACCGGGGCAATGTCACCCGTACGGTGACGGTGAAGGCCGTCCCGGCGGAGACGATCATCCGGCCGGCGCTGGCCTCTATCGCCGGGGCCATGCTCATGCTCAGCGACCGGCCTGAGGTGTACCGTGACGACCGTAACCTCTACGGCCTGCGGCGCGCCGCCCCCGTCGTCTTCTCCGTGCCCGGACAGCTGTACGACTTTGACCCCGTCAAGACCGACTGGCTCAAAACGCACGACCGCACGGAGATCACCAGCGGCGCCGGCCCCAGCCCCATCGACGCCGACCAGTTCGGCGAGGTGTGCCCCTTCTGGCTCAATGAGTTCAATACTTTTCTGGGACACTGGTACGTACTGCACCGTCTCAACTGGGCCGACAGGAAAAAAGAGACCCTCCCGGCCGTCACCGTACGCTTTGCCGACCTGGGGCTTGACCCTGCGGCGGAGTATGTCGTCTATGAGTTCTGGCGGGATACCCTGCTGGGGGTCTTTTCAAAAGAGTTCGCCCTGGGAGAGTTGAGCCCTTACGGCATCGAGTCGCTGGCCCTGCGCAAGAAACTCGACCGCCCCCAGCTGGTCTCTGTCAACCGTCACCTCTCACAGGGGGCGGTCTCGCTGGAGGAGCTGCGGTGGACCGGCAACACGCTCCGGGGCCGCAGTTATGTGATCGTCGACGACCGCTATGTGATCACCCTGCTGGTGCCGGAGAACTACCACTTTGTGTCGGCCCGCGCCGACGGCTATGAGGTGCAGACCGAACAGCACGGCCCACTCCTGAAGATCTCGTGGCTGCCCCGCCAGACCGCCTCGGTGGCGTGGGAGGCGAAGTTTGCAGAAAAGCGGTAGATTGTAACTACTTCTTCCCTCTTGCAAGGCTCTGTTCGATCTCCTCGAGCGTGCGGCCGCGTGTCTCGGGGAGGTGGCGGCGGATGAAGAGGAATCCGCCCACGCTGAGGGCCGAAAAGAGCCAGAAGCTGCCGGAGGCCTGCACTGCATGGTTGATGAGGGGGAACGAATAGGCCAGCAGCGCGTTGGCGCTCCAGAGGGCGAAGGTGGCCACGGCCATGGCCGCCCCCCTGACACGGTTGGGGAAGATCTCCGAGAGCACCACCCACGTCACCGGCGCCAGCGTCATGGCATAGGCGGCAATGGCGGTTACCACCAGCAACAGCATGGGCCACCCCGTCACCCCCAGCCGGTACAGCGTCCCCAGCACCGCATAGATCACCGCCAGGCTGCCGGCGCCGGTGAGCATCAACGTACGGCGCCCCCACCGGTCGACCAGCGCCATCGCCACGAAGGTGAACAACAGGTTCACGCTCCCCGTGACCACGATGTTGAAAAGGATGTCCGACACCGAGTATCCTGCGGCCGAGAAGATTTCTTCGGCGTACATGAAGACCACGTTGATGCCGCACCACTGCTGGAAGACGGCCAGGACAAGGCCGATGAGCACCATGCGCCGCACGGACGGCTGCAGCAGAAGGCGCCATTCCCTTTTTGCCGGCGTCTCTTTCAAGGTGGCGGCGATCTCTTCGAGGGCGGTGGCGGCATAGGCCTTGCCGCCGACACGTTCGAGGATGCGGCGGGCCTGGTCGCTGCGACCAAGCCGCACCAGCCAGCGGGGACTGTCGGGAACGCCCCACATCAACAGGAAGAAGAGAGCTGCCGGCACCGTCTCGGCCCAGAACATCCAACGCCAGCCCTGCTGGCCGTTCCAAGAGTGCAGGATGTCGGCCGCCGTGGCCCCCGCCGCCACCGGCTCGGCAATGCACCAGTTGACCACCTGTGCCAGCAAGATACCGATGACGATGGTCAGCTGGTTCACCGTCACAAAACGCCCCCGCAACGGCGCCGGCGTCACCTCGGCAATGTAGACGGGAGAGAGGTTTGAGGCGATGCCGATGCCGATGCCGCCCAGGATGCGGTACAGGATGAACCCCGTGAAACGGTGGGCCGCCCCTGTGCCCAGCGCCGATATCAGAAACAAAAACGCCGCCGTCAGCAGCATCCGCTTCCGCCCCAGCCGGTCGGCCAGGAAGCCCGAGACCATCGTCCCCACTATACACCCCACCAGCGCCGCGCTGATGGCCCACCCCTGCAGCGCCGGATATCCCTCCAACCCGAAATAGGGCTCGTAGAAAGGCTTCGCCCCCCCGATCACCACCCAGTCGTACCCGAACAATAACCCGCCCATCGCCGAGACCAGCGAAATGGCGGAAAGATAGAACAAGTCATATCGCACGGGAGCACTCTTTTCAATCTTCCTTGACATGAACAGCCCTTTCTCCTTGTGACATCCTCCTCAAAAGTGAAAAATTTTTTCCGAAAATAAATAAAATACCTATTTAAATAGGTAATTAAATAGGTAATTAAATAGGTATTAAAATAGGTATTAAAATAGGTATTAAAATTTTTCGGGCAGGGTGGGGCTATTTTTTTCGGGAGGTGCGTTCGACCCAGGCGGTGAAGGTGTTCACCTCACCGGCCTGCAGGAGGGGGGTCTCGATGTATTTGATGTTTTCCTGCGCAAGCCCGTAGTTGTTATGCTCTTTTTCCCAGACATCCACGTAATATTTCCGGGCTTCCAGATTGATGAACTCGATCAAACCCTCTTCGTCCGTGGTGCCGTCGATCACCGGGTTACGTTCGGCATTCCAGTCGTCGAGGGTGCGGTAGAGGGTGACGCGGGCGCCGGCCACAGGCGATTCACTGTCGATCTCTTTCACCTCGATCTGCAGGGCCGTCGGCTGCAGCACCTGGATGTCCATCATCGCACGGTCGGCGTGACCGTGCCGCGACCAGGCCGTCAGCATGACCGTATAAATACCCGGCTGCTCCCAACTATGCACCGGGTTGACGGCATCACTCCATGTGCCATCGCCGAAATCCCATTCGTAACGGCATGCACAACATGAGTTGTTGGTGAAATAAACCTCTTCCCCTGCCTGTACCGTCACCTTCGATGCCCAGAAGCCGGCCGTGGGACTCTGCTCGCACGAGGTCATCAGCACCAGCAAGAGAGAAAGCGGAAGCAGATGTATGGCAAAACGTTTCATGAGGCTCGGGTTTGGGTTCCTGCCTCAAACGTTGCAAATGCAGTGCCAAACGTCCAACCTCCCGGATGCCAGGGGGTTGCATGGGAGAGACGTCTCTCAAAGGTTCTCCAGTACGAAGTCGGTCATCCGTGTGTAAAGGTGGTAGCGTGTGTTTCCCCCGTAGATGCCGTGGTTCTTGTCGGGGTAGATCTGCACCTCGAACTGTTTGCCGGCCTGGATGAGCGCTTCCATCAGTTCCACGGAGTTTTGAAAGTGGACATTGTCGTCGCCGGTGCCGTGGATCAGGAGGAACTTGCCTTCCATCTTGTCGCAGAAGTTAATGGGACTGTTCTCGTCATATCCCTTTGCGTTGTCCTGCGGCAGACCCATATAGCGTTCGGTGTAGATGGTGTCGTAATAGCGCCAGTTGGTGACGGGGGCGACGGCGATGGCCATGCGGAAGACGCCGTGGCCTTTGAAGAGGCAGCTGGCGGCCATGAATCCGCCGTAGCTCCAGCCGAAGATGCCGATGCGCTTGGCATCCACGTAGGGCAGCGAGCCGAGGTACTTGGCCGCCTCGATCTGGTCACGGGTCTCGTATTTGCCCAGCTGGCCGTAGGTGATCTTTTTGAACGCCTCGCCCCGGGCGCCCGTGCCGCGGTTGTCCACCGAGGCGACGATGTACCCCCGCTGCGCCAGCAGCTCGTTCCAGCCGTAGCTCCAGCTGTCACGCACCGTCTGGGAGCCGGGACCGCCGTACACCGTGAAAAAGACCGGATATTTCTTCGAAGGATCGAAATCCGGCGGCTTGATCATCCAGCCGTTCAACACCACGCTGTCGGAGGTGGTGAAGGTGAAGAACTCTTTCGGCTTCACACCGTACTCCTTGACCTTCTCCCGCAGCCCGGCATTGTCCTCGAGGGTGCGGATAAGTTCGCCCTTCATGTTGTGGAGCGTCACCACCGGAGGGGTGGAGGCCGAAGAGTAGTAGTTGATGTAATACTTGAACCCTTTGCTGAAGACGGCGCGGTTGGTGCCGGCCTGTTGCGAGAGCTTCCGCTTCTTCTTGCCGTCGAGCGAGATCACATACACTGCCCGCCGCAGGGGCGACTCCTCCGAAGAGGTGTAATAGAGCAGCCGCCTTTTCTGGTCGATGCCCAGCAGCTCATCCACATCCCACGGTCCCTTCGTGATCTGGTTGACCAGCTTGCCGTTCATCTCATACAGGTAGAAGTGGCGGTAGCCGTCCTTTTCACTGTAGATGACGAACTCCTTGCCGTTGTCGAGGAAGACGGGCCAGTTGTCATCGATCTCATCGATGTAATACTTGTTCTTCTCGCTGTATATCACCTGTGAGCGGCCGGTGGCGGCGTCGGCCAGCAGCAGCTCGATATGGTTCTGCAGGCGGTTGAGCCGTACGATGCCCAGCACACCGGGATCTTTCGTCCACTTGATGCGGGGGATGTACTGGTCGGTCTCCGGCCCTACATCCATCTTCACTTTCTTGCCCGTGGGCAGATCGTACACCCAGACCTCCACGATCGAGTTCTCCTCACCCGCCTTGGGATATTTGAAGGTGTAATTGACGGGATAAAGCTTGTGCTCATACATCGTCATGTTGAACTGTTTCACGCGGCTCTCATCGAAACGGTAATAGGCCAGTTTCTTGCTATCGGGCGACCAGACGTATCCCTGGGTGATGGCGAACTCCTCCTCGTACACCCAGTCGGAGCTGCCGTTGATGATGGCGTTGTGCTTGCCGTCGGTGGTGACGCGGTGCTCCTCGCCGGTGTTGAGGTCGAGATAGAAGAGGTCGTTGTCACGCACGAAAGCCACTTTGCTGCCGTCGGGAGAAAAGGTGGCCAACGTCTGCTTGCCTCCCTCGGAAAGCTTCAGAAAGCTGATCTCCTTGCGGTCGTAGATGTAATACTCGGCACGGTATGAACGGCGGTAGATGGGTTCCCGTTCCGTCTCGAAAAGGATCTGGTTCTCATCGGGACTGAATTGGTAGCCGGAGAAATACTTGAAGGGCGGCTCCCCCATGATGTCGAGGTTGAAGATCGTGTCGACCACCTCGCCGGTCTTGTATGAATACATCACGATCTTCCTGCCTTTCAGGGAGGTGGTGTAATGCACGCCGTCGTTCATCGACCGCAGGCCGTATACCGACTTGCTGCGGAAGGTGCCCAGGTTGGTGATATCCTCGACGGTGATCTTCTTGTAATTGCCTTCGCCGGCGGCGGGAAGGAGGTTTCCCACAAGGAACACGGCTACAGCGGTGAAGAGGATCCTTTTCATGGTCTTTCTTTTTTATGATGACCTTATCGCCAGATGATGTAAAAGTGTCAAATTTTGGGCAAAAGCGCAAGCCCTTTCAGGGGAGGGGGCAGTGACTCCGGTGATGGGCGGGGATCGGCTGTTCGGTGAGGCCTTGCTGAAAAGATTTCAGCAAGAAACGGTGCCGTCCCTTTTTCGGGTCTTACGGTCGAGTTGTCGGGTATGCCGGCCGAATGCCGCCGTCAGCAGAAAGAGCAGCGGGAGAAGAGCCTCGCATCGTGCCGGAGATCATTCAAAGGCGTTGAGGGCCTGCCGCCGCGGGATGACGATCTTCTCGATCAGCGTGCCGTCGATGCGGATGGCACGGATGATCGTCTGTTCTTCGCCCACGTCGATACTGAGATAATGATGCACCTTCTCATACTTCAGCGTCTCAGGCTGCACGGCGTCGATGTCGTAGAGGGGGGCACCCCCGCCGGCGGTGACGATGTAGTGCGTGCCGTCGTGGAAGGCATGTTCGTAATAGTGGTCGTGACCGTTCATCACCGCCGACACGCGGTGCCGCTCGAAGATATCCCCCCAGAAGGCCCGGCGTTGCGCCGCCTCGGCCACACGGCTCGACTTGATGCTGTACCACGTGGGATGGAAGAAGACAAAGATGTATCCCGCATCGTCGTTGAGGGTGAGCAGGTTCTCCAGCCAGGCTTTCTCCTTCTCGAAATAGGCCCTGCCGATGCCTTCCCAGAACATCTCCCGCGCACCGCCCTTGAGGTAAGAGGGGGCAGGAGTGTCGGGGCCTTCCATGTCGAGTACGACGAACAGGGCATCCCCTACACTGAAATAGTAATAACGCTCGTTGCCGGGGAGGTTGAAGAAATCAAAATAGTTCTTCGCGTCCTGCTCGTGGTTGCCCAGCACGGTGAAATAGGGTGTATTGCGCAGCAGCTCACGGTTGATGTCGAAGAAGGTCTCCCAGTCGGCGATGTCGTTGCCGTGGGCGACCAGGTCGCCCGTGTTGACGACAAAGAGGGGATGTTCGTCGATGATGCGCCGGACGATCTGACGGTGGGCCTCATGGCCGGTGCGGGTGTCGCCCAGCACGCAGAAGTTGAAAGGCTGCGGACCCGCGGGGAAGGTGCGGAACGTGCCCTTGCCGCGGCCGGTGCCGTCCTGGAAGATGTCGTACGAATACTCCGTGTCGGGCTGCAGGCCGTAGAGCATCGTACTGTGGAACTCGTAGCGGTCGACCCGCTTGTAGACCGTGTCGGCGGCGGTCACCAGCGTATTGCCCGTGGGGATGGCCCATGCCACCACCACCGAGCGGGAGGTCATGTGCTGCAGATAAGGACCGATCATCTGCGGGGCGGCGGGAGAGGTCGCGACCGTCGCGGGACGGCATCCCCCTGCCGCAAACATCAGCATGAACAACGGAAACCAAACCAAGTGCCTTCTCATCGTCTTCGTTTTTTGGGTGCTACATCAGACAAAAATAACCTTTTTGCAGGCTGGTGAATGATAGGATCTTGTGAAAGTTCACAGGGATTTTGCCTGCTATGTCTCCTTTGCCCTGGATGTCCGGCGAAACTTTTCCTTCAGGGTCATCGCCCCTGACTGTTCATTCGGGATAGTCCCGGCTGCTCCTGACCAATGAAAGTCGCTCACGGAAGAGGTCCTGTTCCAGCATCTCTTTCAGCTCTTTCCTCGTCGGATCGATAACGTATTCCTTCAGCGGGATGAAGGGGACCTCCGCCTCCACCACCTGGGTGATCCCCCGGAGTGCCTCGAGCACAGATGAGTAGGAAGGAAGGTAGGACAAGACCATCCCGTTCTTCCCCTGCCTTTCCAGCACCAATACCTCCCATTTTCCGCCCCGGGGGCGGTTCAGGAAGAGCCGTCCCCGGTAAGCACGCAGGGGATGGGAAGCATCCACCGTGAAGAGGGTATCGTGTGTGGTGCTATAAAGCACTGTCGAGTCATTCTGCATGTTTACGTGGATCATTTCTCCGTCGACGATGAGGCTCGAATCGTGCCTTTCGTACGGGATCCCCGCAGGAAGGAGCTCATGCATGAGCGTGTCAAATTTTTCCTGCGAAAGGATCAACCGGCTTCTTTTGTTGATGATGATATGGTTTGGTGTGAGATAACAGGTCTGGTCACGGGCTTCGTCGCGCCAGGTGCCCCGGAAAGCTGCAGGAAAGGCAGAGAGGTCTTTTTTCCCTTGCGGCTGCGGATGCCGGAACAATACCGGCGTGACATTGCTGCAGGAAGAAAGGAACAGCAGGATCAACAGAGGAAGAAGGAACGGACGGCGGGAAGGTTCCATGGTATTTTTCTCGGTGGGATGAATAAAGATAAGGAACTTCCGTAGGATGCGCAAATTCTGACGGATTTCGTAGATTTGAGGAGGTTTTCCGGATGACTGAACCTCCGGTCAAAAGAAATGTGGCATGAGAACGTTCAGGGATTTTCGGAGGAGGGCTCTTCTCCGGCATGTATGCGGGGTCTTTTGGTTTTCGGCTTTCTTCCCCATGATGTGGGCCCAGGAGGGGCCTGTGATGCGGTGGGACCAGCTGCGTTACGGCAACCACCGCGTGGTGTTGCAGGTGACCAGGGCCAAGGGGGTGGTGTATGCTTATATCCCCTGGCGGCGGCCCGACCTGCATCCCGGACGGAAACGCCTCCTCCTCACCGACAGCACGGGACAGCCGGTGAACGACCTGCGTGCGTTGACCGTGGGGAGGGAATACGGGGAGATCCTCTTCCGGCCCGTCGCCGGCCCCGGCACCTATTACCTCTATTACATGCCTTTTACGGTGAAAGGCAACCGCCACTATCCCACGGTGGAATACCTTCCGCCCGTCGACAGTGCCGATCCTGCCTGGGTCAAAAGATACCGCCTGGACGATACGCTCCGGCTGCGGCGCAGGCTGCGCCGTCTGCCCAAGGCCACGGTGACGGCCTACGAGGCGGTGAACGGCTTCAACGCTTTCGGCCCCATGGAACGTATCGCCACCCGCGCCGAGGTTGACCGCCTGCTGCGTGCCCATCCTTCTTCGCCGTTCCTCCTCTTCCCCGAGTCGCGGCGATATCCTGTCCGCATGCGGCACGACCTGCCCCAGCGGTGGGTGGAGAAAGGGCCTGCCACTACATTCTCCGACACGCTCTTTCGCAATGAGTATTACGCTTTCCAGATCGGCTTCTGGGCGGCGCGCGACGCTTTTCCTGATGTACAGGTGGCCTTCGACGGTCTGCACGATGCTGCCGGCCGGCAGGTGCTGCCGCCGGCAGCCTTAACCTGTTTCAACAAGAGTGGCGTGAGTTGGGAGGGTCATCTCTTCACCAAGCGGCTGGCCGTGCCGCGGGGGAGTGTCCAGCCCCTCTGGGTCGGTGTAGATGTCCCGGCGGACATGTCTCCCGGCACTTATGGGGGGCGTGTCACCGTCACCGCCGGCGGCGTCGCGAAGACCGTGGTTCTGCGCTTCACCGTCGCCGACAGCGTACTGGCCGACCGCGGCGACGGTGCGCCGTGGCGCCATTCGCGACTGCGGTGGCTCAACTCCCGCCTTGCCGAAGACGACAAGGTGGTAAAGCCTTTTACCCCCCTGGAGATCCACGGCGATACGCTGGCCCTCCTGGGGCGGCGTCTCATCCTCGACGGCGCCGGCATGCCGGCACAGGTGTTGAGCTACTTCAACGGCTCGAACACCGCTTTCTCCTCCACGCCCCTGGCCTTGCTGGCCGCCCCCATGCGCATGGAGGTTACCTTCGCCGGCGGCCGCACGGTGCCCCTCGCCGGCGGGAGACGCCTCTTCCGCCACTGGGCGCCGGGAAGGGTGAGCTGGACCGCCTATCCTTCCGCCGGGGCGGTGAAAGCCTTCGTGGAGGGAAGGATAGAGAGCGACGGCTTCGTCGAACTCAAGATTTTCCTCACCGCCGGCCGTGATGTGCAGGTCGACGACATCGCCCTGGTGATGCCCTTCGACAGTGCTGCGGTCACCTACTTCATGGGGCTGGGCTACCGGGGACGGCGCTTCCCCGGCGCTGTCGACTGGAGGTGGGATGTGCAGCACAAGAACCAGGACGGCGCCTGGCTGGGACGTGTCAACGGCGGCCTGCAGTTCAGCCTGCGCGGCGCCAACTACCGCCGTCCCCTCAACACCAACTTCTACCTCTCGCAGCCGCTGCGCATGCCCCGCTCCTGGGGCAACGGGGGCCGCGGGGGCATCCGCATCTTCCGCGACGGCGGGGAGGTGATCGTGCGCGCCTACTCCGGCACCCGCACCCTCCGCGCCGGCGACACGCTCCTCTACCAGGTCAACCTCCTGCTCACCCCCTTCAAGCTGCTCGACCTGCAGGCCCACTGGCACAACCGCTACTACCATGCCTTCCGTCCCGTCGACACCGTGCGCGCCGCCGGCGCCAACGTCATCAACGTTCACCATGCCACGGCCATCAACCCGTACATCAACTACCCCTTCCTGCGGCCCGACACCCTGCGGCGCTATGTCGAGGCCGCCCACGCCGCCGGCATGCGCGTGAAACTCTACAATACCATCCGCGAGCTCTCCAACCACGCGCCGGAGACTTTCGCCCTGCGCAGCCTCAACCATGAGATCTACTCCCACGGTCCCGGCGGCGGATGGGCCTGGCTGCAGGAACACCTCGGCGACGACTACATTGCCGCCTGGTTCGTACCCCGCCTGCGCGACGCCGCCGTCATCAACTCGGGCATGTCCAGATGGCATAACTATTACGTCGAAGGACTCAACTGGCTGGCCAGGAACATGAAGATCGACGGCATCTATATCGACGACATCGCCTTCGACCGCACCACCATGAAACGCGTGCGCAAGGTGCTCGACCGCAACCGCCCCGACGCCCTTATCGACCTGCATTCGGCCAACCAGTTCAACCCCCGCGACGGCTATATCAACAGCGCCATGCTCTATATGGAACATTTTCCCTACCTCAACCGCCTCTGGTTCGGGGAGTATTTCGACAAGGACTCGCCTGCCGACCTCTACCTTCTGGAGATGTCGGGCATCCCCTTCGGCCTGATGGGCGACATGCTGCAGGACGGCGGAAATCCCTGGTACGGCATGCTTTTCGGTATGACGGCCCGCCTGCCCTGGGCCGGCGACCCGCGGCCTCTCTGGCACTTCTGGGACGAGAGCCGCATCGACCAGACCACCCTGACCGGCTTCTGGGACCCCGCATGCCCCGTCCACACGGACCGCGACAGCGTCTTCGCCACCGTGTACCACCGTCCCGGATACGCGATCATCGCCCTCGCCTCGTGGGAGAAAGAGGATGTCACCGTGAGCCTGTCGCTCGACTGGCAGGCCCTCGGAATCGACCCCGCGAAGGCCGTGGCGGAGATCCCCGCCATCCTCCGCTTCCAGGAAGCGGATGCGTGCGACCTCCGGACGGTCGAAGTACCTGCCGGAAAGGGACGGGTGCTTATCGTCCGGGAACGAAAAATCCCCTGAAAGCGAAAAGCCGGTCCTTTCCCCTGTCGGTTGTATGATCGTTCCTTGTTTTTGTCTTTTTCCTCCTTGGCGGGGGAAGGCGGGGGGATTATCTTTACCCTGCACCCCAAAATTGTTTTGCCATGAAGCTCTTGCAAAAATTTTTTCAGCTGTTGTTTGCCTTGCTCTTGTTCCTTTCTTCCTGTTCGTCGGAGACGAAGTACGACCGTGCCGGCTGGCATGTGGTGCCGGACGAGGGTCTCTCCACCCTCACGGTGAGCCATGATTCGCTGGGGGTGGTGCTCCGCGATGTCTCCCTGATGGTGATGAACGAAGGGGGGGCACTGACACCCGTGACCGGCTGGAAGGCCGAGACCGAAAAGGGCAATCTGATGCTCCGTGTGCCGGACAACACCACCTGGATCATCCGGGCCGACACGAACACCCTGCTCATCTATTGTGCCGAGCCGGGTGCCAAGGCGTTCGTGCGGGCCGAGGCGCCGGCGCCGGCAAGCCGCATCCCCGCCCGTGTGCGTGAGCAGGACAACGGCGTCATGTACACCGCCTATGGGCTGGTGACGGTACGGGGCGTTAACCGCCTCTTCGACCGTTCCACCGACATCATGATCGTATTCCCCGAAAGTGCCTCCCTGAACCGCGACGATAATGACGCTTCCCTCCTCAACGTGACATTCCCCGTCGGCGGAGAACCGGACGAACAGAACATGGCCCACGGGGAACCTTCCGTGAGCCTCACTCCTTTTTACTACGACAAGGTGGTGGGGCTCACCAAACACCAGAAAACTTCTTTCGTGCCCAAGTACCGCTCCATCCCCGACCGCTTCGACAGGGCTCCCACGGGCTGGAGCAGTTGGTATTGCTACTACATGACCACTACCGAGGCCGACATGGTCAAGGAGACCGATGCGTTGGCACGCCTTCTGAAACCTTACGGACTGGAGTATGTGCAACTCGATGCCTGCTATACCCGCGGCGAGGAGGCCAACTGGCTCGAATGGAACAAGGAGGCTTTTCCCCATGGCGGGAAATGGCTCTTCCAGTACATCCTCGACAAAGGCCTCAAACCCGGCCTCTGGCTCAACGCATACGGCGACAACTATGCCAAGCCGTCAATGGCGGAGAAGTATCCTGAGGACTTCTTCCTCCGCGACAAGAAAGGTAACCTTTCCGGTGCCTGCTGCACGGCCGACAGGACCGTGGTGCGTCTCGACTACACCAACCCTGCCGTGATGGAGAAACACCTGCGGCCGCTCTTCGACACGCTCGTCCACAGCTGGGGCCTCAAATATCTCAAAGCTGGCGGCTGGGGCACATGGATGGATTATTACGAGAAGAACCGTTCGCAGGCGTACGACTCCACCCTCGACAGCCGTGAGGCATACCGCAGCGTGCTGGAGAACATCCGCGAGATCATGGGCGACGACAACTACCTCCTCGGCTGTGCCATGCATGAGGTAGGCTGCGGCTTCGGCCTCTTCGACGGCTCCCGCACCGGCGGAGACGACCTGGCCCAGTGGTATCCTTCCGAAGAGACCCGCATGTCGATGCACACCTTCTTCAACTCCCTCTTTGGCGCCAACTACCTCAACGGTATCTGCTGGTGGTCGGATCCCGACAATGTCATGCTGCGGCCGCCCCTCACCTATGACGAGGCCCGCACCATCGCCACCACCATCAGCCTGTCGGGCCAGGCTTATATCTCCAGCGACTTCATGGACACGCCGCCGCCGCGCGACCGCTTCCGCCGACCCATCCACCAGCGCATCGCCAACGCCCTCCCCGCCGAACGTCTCGAGCTCTACCGCAAGACCATGCCCACACGGCCCATCCATGCCATGGACCTCTATCCCTACCGCTGTGAGCCCGTCGTGATGCCCCAGCCCGCGTCGTTCCCCCGCATCCTCGACCTCAAGGTGAACGCCGCCGCCGGCGCCTACGACGTGGCTGCCCTCTACAACTGGGAGGACGAAAAAGGCGAAAAGAGCATCTCGCTGGTGGATGACCTGGGGCTCGACCCCGCACGGCGTTACCTCGTGTACGACTACTGGGAGAAAGCCTTCCTCGGCATCGTCCGGGATACCCTCACTCTCGGGGTGCCGGCCCACGGCGTGCGCGCCCTCGTGATCCATCCCCTGGAGGACAAGCCTGTGGTGCTCGCCACCTCACGCCACCTCACCGGCACCGTAAGCCTCAAGGAGGTGCAGTGGGACGGGACCAAACACCAGCTCACCGGCCGCTCGGAGATCGTCCAAGGCGATCCTTACACCCTTTACCTCTATGTGCCGGAAGGGATGACCGTCTCCTCCGCCCGTGTGATGAGCGGCGGAAAAGCCAAAGTGAACATCACCGCCACCTCCGTCGAAGAGGGCGGGTCGTTCGTGGCAGTGACCATCGAAGACGAAGAGACCTCGCTCGTCTGGCAGGTCGACGTGAACAGGCAATAGGGGAGAGAGCCTGCAAAGGAAGAGGCCCGGCCGCAGAGCTCTACAGCTCCGGCCGGGCTTCTTTGGCTTTCTTGCAGAGGTCCTTGCCCAGTGCCTTCGCCACCAGGATGACGACCACGCGGATCACCACCAGCAGCAGGTAGATCACCAGCGACAGTTCGAAGACCGTCCCCAGCTGGGTGTAGAGCTCCTTCCACTGGGTGTGGTAGATCACGACCGAAAGCACGTTGAGCAGGAAGGCGATGGCGAAACTGACAGCGTAATACTTCAGCTCCCTCTTCTTGGCGTATGCGGTGATGATGGTGTCTCTCATGGCCTGTAGCGGTTAGATGTTCTTGAGGATCAGTTCGTCGGGCATGGTGACCACCTTCCGGGTGACCATGGCCTCCCATCCCAGCAGGGCGGCGATGGTGGCGTAGTAGCCCTGTACCAGCAGCTCGCGGTACAGCTCTCCCGTGCGTACGGCGTGGACGAAGCCTTCCAGCTCAAGACGTGTGCCGTCGTCGTCGAGTTTTTCGTCGAGGATGGGCATGCCGCCGTCCTTGACAGGGTTGTCGGGTACCCAGCTGGCTCCACCCAGGGGAATGTTGTCGAAGACGGCGTGCTCGATGTCGTTGATGAGCTGCAGGATCCCCGGCGCCGGCGGCGGCGTCTCCGACCACATCAGCCCCGCCTCCAGCTCCATCGTGCCCTTGGGACCCATCACCTGTTCCTCCAGGCCGTAATGCTTGTTCGAGGCCATCGAGTCGTAGATCACCTGCGTGCCGTTGGGGTAGGCATACACCAGGTTGACGTTGTCGAACACCTCGCGGCCGTCTTTCCAGTAGTTGATGCTGCCGGCGCCCATGATCTCCACGGGATAGCTACTCAGGATGTAGTTGGCCACCTGCAGCTGGTGCGAGGCCAGCTCGGTCATCAGTCCCCGCGAGTAGGCGCGGTACAGCCGCCAGTTGATGAAGTGTTCCATGTCGGGATACATTGCAGGGTCGGCGA
>JAMOUS010000231.1 GCA_027067975.1 Bacteroidales bacterium
GCGTTCGACCTGTCGAACAGCGGTTATGCTTTCCGTATCCGCCTCGACCGGCCGGGTGGGGGAGTGACCCTCTCGTGGTTCGATGGCTATGAGCCGTATCCCGGTTTGTTGATCACCGGTTTCCGGACGGAGAACAACACCATCCGGATCGAACTCACAGGAACGCCTTTCCGGGAGCAGGTGGCCGGACTGGGGTTCGAGACGGCCGTAGGGGGATGGGGAGTGCGCGGGGAGGTTGCCTGGCGTCACACCGCCGGCTACCGCGACAATTACTACCGCGCCTGGCCCGACCTGCGGTTCACCGCCGGCATCGACCACAGCTTCGGCAACCTGACCCTCCTTTTTCAATATACCGGCCACTATCTTACCGATTATGAGGAGCCGGTCTCTCCCGGTAACCCCTCTGCTTCCCCGGACGACCAGATGGGATATTTCAACAGGATGATGTTCCGCCAGTTGGACAGGATGAGCCATATCATCTCGCTCTATCCCACTTGGTCGTTGTTCAACGATGTGGCCGAAGCCAGATGTTACGGCGAGTACAACTTCACCACCCGGGAGTACCTGCTCTATCCTTCTTTCATGTGGAAAGTGTCGGATAGGGTGCGGTTGACCGCCGGCGGACAGATCTTTCACGGACCCCGCCATAGCCTTTATGATCTGGTTCGGCCCATGATGAACGGCGTCTTCCTTGGGATGAAAGTGACCTTTTGACGGATTTCAAAATGGATGTGGAACAAAAAAAGAGAAGCGCGATGATCGACGGCAGTTTTTTCCGGAAGTACCGGTGGGTGATCGTGGGGGTCTCGGTGGCGGTGACACTGTTTTTCGCATTGCAGTTGCCGCGCGTACGGATCGATCCCGACCTCTATTCGATGATCCCTCCCGGTATGGAAGCCCGGGTGGTCACCGACAGTGTGGACAAGATCTTTGGCGGTTCCGGGATGGTGGTGATCCTTTTCCGGGACGATGACATCCTACGGCGCGAGGACCTTTTGCGCATGCGGGCCATCGTCCGGGATCTGCACCGTCTCAAGGGGGTGACCTATGTGATGTCGCTGTTCGATGCGCGGGATGTGCGGGGGGAGCAGGGCATGATGATCGTCGATCCGGCGGTGCCCTTCCTGCCCGCCAATGAGCGGGAGCGGGATTCTTTAAAGCGCATCCTCCTGGCCAACGACATGGTGAGAGATGTGGTGGTAAGTTCCGACATGACGATGGCGGCTGTCTATGTGACCATCGGCGACGGAGAGGAGCAGGTGGAGGTGGTGCGGGCCATTGAGAACATCCTTTCGGAACACCCCGGCAGGGCGGAGGTGGCGTTGGGGGGGATGCCCTATCTCATGGAGAGGATCTCCCGCTACATCAGCCGCGACATCTCCGTCCTCATGCCCGTGGCCTTGCTGTTGATGGTCATCATGCTCTTGTTGGCCTTCCGTCAGTGGCGGGGGGTGGTGTTGCCCTTCACGGTGGTGGTCATGACCATCCTCATCACCATGGGGATGTTGCCTTTGCTGGGTTGGAAGATGACCATCATCACGGTGTTGCTGCCGATCATGATGATCGCCATCGCAAACAACTACGGCATACATCTGGTTGCGTTGTATCAGGAGTTGAATGCCGCGGGGAAGTATCCGTCGCGTACCTCGCTGGTAGGGGCTCTCTTCCATCGTCTGTTCAACCCGGTGGTGCTGACGGGTCTCACGACGGTGGCGGGGATCCTGGGGTTGCTCTCCCATATCCTGGTCCCTGCGCGACAGCTGGGCGTGCTGGCGGCTGTGGGGATCATCTTTGCCTTGGTATTGAGCCTTTTCCTGATCCCCGCGGTCATGGTGATGCTGTCCGTTCCGCCGCCCGAACGGGCCAAAGGGAAGAGAGGAGAGCATCCCCTCGAAAGGGGACTCCATCGCCTGGCCGCTACGCTCGTGCAGCATCCCGGCCGCATCCTCGTGGCGGCACTTCTCCTTTTCCTGGTCGCTGCGGCGGGGATCACCCGCCTCCAGGTGGACGCCAATGTGGAAAACTTCTTCCCTGAAAAGGATCCCGTCCGGCAGAGTGCCATGCTTATCAACGAACATTTCGGGGGCTCGCAGGATCTCTCGGTGTGGTTTTCGGGTGATTGCAAGGATCCTGCGCTGTTGCGGCGTCTCGACCGCTACACCGACACTCTCAAAAAAGTGGAAGGGGTGGGCCAGGTGGCTTCGCTGGCTACGGTGGTGCGGGAGATGAGCAAAGCCCTTTATGATCCGGGGGATGCAGGCTACGACCGGATCCCCGACAGCCGCAACGCCGTGGCCCAGTTCTTTGAGATGTACAGCATGGGAGGGGATCCCGAGGATTTTGAGCAGTTGGTCGACTTCGACTTCCGGAACACGCGGCTCCTGATCCGGGTGAAGAGCGGCAGCACAAAAGTGATCGACCGGGTGGTGGAGAAGGTGCATGAGATGGTCGACGGCGATCCGGCCTTCCGAGGTATCGGCGGCTATGGTTACATCAACGCCCGTCTCTCCGATCTCATCCTGCGGGGACAGATCCGCTCGCTTATCCTGGCCGTGGTGGTGGTGGCCCTGCTGGTGATGCTCATCTTCCGTTCGGTGCGGGCGGGCCTTTTTGTCACGCTGCCGCTGGGCGGGGCGATGGTGCTGCTGTTCGGGCTCATGGGTTATGCCGGTATCGTCCTCGACGTGGCCACAGCCATGCTCTCGTCGATCATGATCGGCGTGGGGGTCGACTACACCATCCACTTTCTGTGGCGTTACATGTTCGAACGGCGCCGGGGGGCGGCGCCGCCCGAGGCCGTGCGACTGACCCTCGTCAACACCGGCAGGGGGATCACCTTCAACGCCCTCTCGGTGATGGTAGGTTTCTCGGCGTTGATGATCTCTTCATTCACTCCGGTACGTTTTTTCGGTTTTCTGGTGGTGGTCTCCATCGCCTCGTGCCTGGCGGGGGCCATGGTGCTGGTGCCTGCCCTGATCCTGCGTTATCAACCCAAATTCCTTGAGAAGATCATGATGACAAAAAATGAAAAGTGAGTCTCAATCATAAAAATATGACGATCATGAAAAGAACGATCTTGATAGGGGCATGGCTTGCCGGGATGGTGGGCTTTGTCTTTCCGGGGTATGCTCAGCAGTTGTCGGCACGTGACATCATGCAGCGTTCGATCGAGGTTTCGAAGGTGGCCGGCATGGAGGCGGTCACCGAGCTGCGCATTGTGGACGCTCGGGGGCGCGAGCGGGTCAGGAAGGTGGCCATGGCCTCGCGCGACGAAGGCAGCGTCGAGAAGCGTGTGATCCGCTTCCTGGAACCGGCCGACGTCAGGGGCACGGCCCTCCTGGTGTTCGATTATCCCGACAAGGATGACGACATGTGGCTCTATCTCCCGGCCATCCGCAAGGTGCGTAAGATCGTCAGCAGCGAAAAGGGGAAGAACTTTATGGGCTCGGAGTTCAGCAATGCCGACATGGCGGCTCCCAACCTGGGGGATTTCCGGCTGCAGATGAACGGCGAAGGCACGGCCGACGGCGTGCCGTGCTACCGCATCCTTATGATTCCCCTCGACGAACGTATCGCCCGGGAGTATGGTTTTTCGAAAAAAGAGGTGTGGATCGGGAAGAAGGACTTTGTGATGCGCAAGGCGGTGTATTACGACGACCTTGGGGAGGTGGAGAAGGTGCTTACGGCCACCCGCGTGGAACCGGTCGACCCGGCAGGGAAAAAACGGCTGGCACGTGAGATGACCATGGTCAATGAACAGAACGGCCGTAAATCGTACTTCCGGATCTTGCAGATACAGTACAATCCCAATGTGAAAGAGGAATATTTCACGCTTTCGTACCTGCAGCGTTAGGCGAGGGGAAGTCCCCAAGAGAGCGGGCTTCGTCACGAAGACGTCGGAGGAAGAGCCGGAGGGCGGGATGGGGTTGCTGCGGCATGCAGGGAGAGGCTCCTTCTTGATGGGGAGGGAGTTGCTCCTGCATGCACTTTGTCAGGTAGGTGACGACGGGAAATACGCTTTCAGTGTCGCCTTGCGTCATCCGCCGGAAAAAGTCACGGGTGATATGGTAACGCTCCTCATGATGCCGGAGGAGGGCCGGCACCTTCTCCAACGCAGGGCGCATATTGGCAAAACGCTTGTCGAGGTTGTCGACGATCCGGGGGGCCATGGTGTCAGGTGGGAGTCGTCGCAAAGCATAGATCTCAAAATAGCGGAAAATGCCGGTATGTCCGAAGGCATCGAGGTCATCGGCGATTGCCAGTGGCATCAGGATGCGGCCGGTGGGGGTGGAGGTGTCGATGCGGTGACGGTAATCTTTTTCGTCGTGCCGTTCGATCGCCTCCAGGATCGCTCCCCGGAGGGGAGGAGGGCCGGTTTCTTCAAAAAAATGTTCTGCCAGCCTGCGGCTTTCGTGTCCATGGCGTGCCGACAGGGTGATGCTCATGCCCGTGTCATGGAGCATGCATGCCAGCAGGAGGGCTGCGGTCTCGTCATGATCACGGGGAGTAAACACCTTCCGGATCAGCTCCTTGGCGAAATGCCATACCCGGAGATGAT
Organism: Bacteroidales bacterium; assembly: GCA_027067975.1. Lineage (GTDB taxonomy): Bacteria > Bacteroidota > Bacteroidia > Bacteroidales > VadinHA17 > DRPN01. Next base: position 4,559 of record JAMOUS010000231.1, read on the forward strand.
GCTGTTCGTCGTGAGAAGGGAGGAACCTTTTCCCGAAACAATGACGGCAAAAAGAGTAACTCCTGCCCAACCATGCGTGTTCGGCAGCAACGATGGGATCCGGTGGCATATGTGGATGGCTGAGGGGGCGAAAGCCCCGGTCTCATTACATGCCGGCGATCTCCTTGGCCATCTCCAGGATGGTGGTGTCGTCGAGCGTGACGATCCCTCCGTCCGGTCCCGGCTCCAGGTGAATGCCGATACTTTCCCCTTCTGTATAATTGGTCCCGCCGAAATAGTTTCTGACCGTTTCCACATTGATATCCAGCCGTTCTGCGATCAGTTGCATCGATCCGTCGGGCAAACTGTCCTTTATTCTTCTTAATTCGTTGAATGTGAGCGTTATGGACATGGTTGTAGCCTGTTTGGATTGGTAATGAGGTTCGACCTCTAAAGATAAGAAAGATATTTTTTTCTGACAAGGGAAGGGGGATCGCGGAGGATTATTTTGCCTCTGCCACATAGATCTGACCGGTCATCTCGCCCACGACGATGACCGGTGTTCCTTTTTCGATAAATCCCAATTCGGCTACGGCATCATAGAGTTCTCCCTCGATCTCAACTTTTCCGGCCGGACGGAGGACGGTATAGGCGATGCCTTTTTTGCCGATGAGGCGGGAGTGTTTCTCTTTTTCTACGCTGACATATCCGGCTTCGCTTTTCATTTCGGTGTTGAGAGCGAGGCCGAGCCGGGTCGAGGAGGCGGCCTTCCGGGTGAGCCAGATGGAGAGGATGATGGAGGTAAGTGCCGAGACCAGGACGATGGCCAGCGAGCGCAGCAGCATCAGCATGGCCCCGGTGGGGTCAAAGCGGAAGGTGATGTTGTCGACGAGGCTGAGGGTGAGTCCTGCCACCAGCAGCAGGATGCCGCTGATGCCTGCCACCCCGAAGCCGGGGATCACGAAGATCTCCACCGCGATCAGGATCAGGCCGGCGATGAAGAGAAGGATCTCCCAGTGTTCGGCCAGTCCTTCGAGGTAGAGGGGGGCGAAGTAGAGGATGGCTGCCAGGATTGCGGCTGCCAGCGGAAAGCCGATGCCGGGGGTGCGCAACTCAAAGTAGATCCCTCCGATGATGATCATGATCAGAATGCCCGAAACGGCCGGACTGGCGAGGAAGCCGATGATCTTGTCGACCGGTTTGATCTCATACCGTACGATCCGGTAACCGGCCAGTCCCGCCTTTTTGAGCACTTCTTCGATCGTTTCGGCCTTGCCTTCGCAGTATCCCAGGCGTATGGCCTCGTCGGCGGTGAGGGTGAGCACCTTGCCCGAGTCGCTGATGCCCGGCACACGGATGCGGGGGTCGACCATCGCCTCGGCGATGCGGGGGTCGCGGTGCCAGCGGATGAGGGTGTCGCCGTCACGGACGATCGTGTCACGGCCGTGCGCCTCGGCGGTGGCCCGCATCATCGCCCGCATATAGCTCTGGTACTTGTCCGGCACCTGTTCTCCCGTCTGGTTGACCACCGTCGCTGCACCGATGGTGGCACCGCGACGCATGTAAATGCTGTCGCAGGCAATGGAGATCAGCGCCCCTGCAGAAGCGGCATTGTTGTCGATGAACACCATCGTCGGGATGGGGCAGTTGAGCAGGGCCGTACGGATGCTGTCGGCCATATTCAACAGACCGCCGTACGTGTTCATGTGGATCAGGATGTAATCGGCATCCAACGCCTGCGCCGCCGCCAGCCCCTTCTTCGTGAGCCGCCAGGCAGGCCGTGCGATCTCTTCCCGGATCGGGAAAACATAAACGATCCCCTCTCCGGACGGAACGGTAAGGCTGTCATTGCCGGTTGCGACATGTCCCGGCAGGACAAGGAAAAGCAAAAAGAACGGAAGGATCTTTGCCATGGTTTGGAGGATTCCGTCTGTAGCAAAGATACAAAAGAGTTTGTCGATATGACCTTCGTAAGGCTCCGGAAAGGCTTTATTTCCTATTTTTGTCATGTTTGTAAAAAAAATGAAATCATGCATGATCCCGCATTGATGGCCATCTCGCCGGTCGACGGTCGCTACCGTAGCAAGGTCAGCGAGTTGGAAGATTATTTTTCGGAATATGCGCTCATCCGATACCGTCTGA
>JAMOUS010000232.1 GCA_027067975.1 Bacteroidales bacterium
TCTCGATTGAAAAGGCCTTCCGAACGATAAGAGAGCGGCGGATGCCGCTTTTTTTTATTTTTTCCCAACCATTACAGTTATGAGAAGGTCCTTTCCTTTGTTTTTCTTGACGCTCATGTTTTTTTTCGGTGCCGGTTGCCGAAGGGAGCAGGTGGATCCTTTCATTGGCACGGCCCGGTTCGGGAATACCTTTCCCGGTGCCGTGGTTCCTTTTGGTTTTGTCCAGCTTTCCCCGGATACCCCGCACGGCTCTTTTGGCGGATATTCCTGGGATGACCGGGTGATCGTGGGTTTCAGCCACACCCACATGACGGGAGGCGGGGCCGGTGAACTGCGAGACGTGCTGGTCATGCCCGGTACCGATCATATCCATATCCGTCCCGGAGAAGGAGGAGAGAGGGGCTATGCTTCCCCTTTCGATAAGCGGAGCGAATATGCGGAACCCGGCTATTACCGGGTTACGCTCGACAAAGGACCTGTCACGGCCGAGCTGACCGTTACCCCGCATGTGGGGATACACCGTTACACCTTCCCCGCCACCGACGAGGCCAACATTCTTATCGACCTCCGCCATGGCGCCCCTGTCACGGAAGCCTATCTCCGTTTTGTCAACGACCGCGAGATCGAAGGGTACCGTTTCTCGAGGGGATGGGTGAAGGACAGCCGCATCTGGTTTGTGATCCGTTTTTCCAAGCCTTTCGAACATGCCGTCATCGCCCGTTCGGGACGCTATGTCAACGGCCGCCCCCGGGCGCAGGGCCGCGACCTCCAGGCGGTGGTGACCTTTTCCACCCACGAACATGAAAAGATCCTTATGAAAGTGGCCCTTTCCGGAGTGAGTTTGCACGGTGCCCGGGAGAACCTGCGCCAGGAGGCCGCTTCGTGGGATTTCGGGGAGTACCGGGAAAAGGCCCGGCGGGCCTGGGAGGAGCCGCTCGGCCGGGTCCGCCTGCACGGGGCCACCCGAAAACAAAAACGGATCTTTTATACAGCCCTCTACCATACCCTGATCGCACCTTATCTCTACATGGACGTTACACACCGCTACCGGGGTATGGACGGCAAGATCCACAAAGCCTGCGGTTTTGATAACTATACCTATTTCTCGCTCTGGGACACTTTCCGTGCACTCCACCCCTGGTTCTCCATTTTCCTTCCTTCCAAGAACACCCAGTTCGTCCGCTCGCTTGTGAAAAAAGGGGAGGAGTACGGTACCCTGCCCAAATGGGAATTGTACGCCAACGATACCCGCTGCATGATCGGTTATCCGGCCGTGGCGGTGTTGGCAGATGCCATGGCCAAAGGGGATACCTCTTTCGACCTGGAGAAGGCCTATGAACTTTCGGTAAAGACCGCCATGCAGGACGGAGAAGGTCTGGCCGCCTATAAAGAACTGGGATATGTGCCGGCAGATGCGGCCGACCAATCGGTGTCCCGCACGCTTGAATATGCTTACGGCGACTGGTGTATCGCCCGGATGGCCGGAATGCTTGGGAAAGAGAAAGACTCCCTCTATTTCATCCGGCGTTCCGGGAACTGGAGAAACCTTTTCGATACCACGACCGGTTTTTTCCGGGGACGTTACCGGGATGGCCGCTGGGTCGAGCCTTTCGACCCGGATCTCGAAAGCCGCGAATATACCGAAGGTACCCCGTGGCATTGGCTCTTCGTACCGCACGACTTGCCGGGTCTCATTCGGGCAGAGGGAGGCGAAGAGCCTTTTCTTGCATTGATGGATTCCCTCTTCGTATCCAAGGTCCGCTGGTTCGATGCCGAGACCTACCGGTATATTTACGGTTTTGTGGGAAAGTATGCCCAGGGAAACGAACCGGATCATCATATGCCGTGGGCTTTCGCTTTTACCGCTCGCCCGGAAAGAAGCATTCCGGTGATCCGGCGCATTCTGCAGTTTCGTTACGATGATACACCCGATGGTTTGCCGGGCAATGAGGATGCCGGCCAGATGTCGGCATGGTATATTTTCGCCACGCTGGGGCTGTATCCCCTCTGTCCCGGCAGCGGGGAATATGCCCTTTCCTTGCCGATGGTGCCAAAGGCGGAGATCCGCCTGGAAAATGGAAAGACACTCACCATACGCCTGGAGGGGGATCCCGGGAAGGCAGGAAAAGTGAGGGAGGTGCGTTTCAACGGTCGCCGCCTTCCGCGTCCTTTTATCAGTCACCGGGAGCTGATGGAAGGAGGAGAGCTGCTCTTCCTGACAGAATGATCATTCGTTCATGAGCGAGGAGAAGTCGATCTCCTCATGATCACGCGCTTCGGTGACCTGAAGCCCCTCACACCGCAGGGTGCGTGCCGGATACTTCTTCAGCAGGGAGTAGTTGTGGGTGGCGAAGAGGACGGCACATCCTCCCCGGCTGATCTTTTGCAAGAGCCGCAAGATCCCCTCGGAGGTCTCGGGATCGAGGTTGCCCGTCGGCTCGTCGGCCAGGATGATGCGGGGATGGTTGAGCAGGGCCCGGGCGATGACCACCCGCTGTTGCTCCCCGCCTGACAGCTGATGCGGCTTCTTGTAGTCCTTGAACTCCATCCCCACCATCTCCAGTACTTCCCGGATGCGGGCGTCGATCTTTTTCTTCTCCTTCCAGCCGGTGGCCCGGAGCACAAAACGAAGGTTCTCCTTTACCGAACGGTCGGTGAGGAGTTGAAAATCCTGAAAGACGATCCCCAACTGCCGCCGCAAACGCGGTACCTCCCGCCGTTTCAGGGTCTTCAGGTAGAAATCCCCAACCCTGGCAAACCCTTTCTTCAGCGGCAATTGCGCATTGATGGTCTTGATGATCGTCGTCTTGCCGCTCCCTACACGCCCGATTAGATAGATGAACTCACCGGGACGCACCTCGAAGGATACATCCTTGAGGATCAGGTTGTCTTTCTGGTACAGGTCACAATGCTTGAATTCGATGATCGGTTTCTCCTCCATGATCCCGGTGTTGTGGTTTTCATTCCCAAAAATACGATTTTGTTCCGGATGAACTTTTTCTTTTTCGAAATTAACAGGACAATGTTGATTAAAAGGTATACGCTTTTGGCAGGTTCCCCGTTATTATAGTTAAATTTGGCAGCGAAAAGAACGATCATGAGGCATTTGCGGAGCCATTTGTCAGCCGTCATCCTGCTCCTTCTCCTCTCCTCGGGAGGATGGGCGCAGGAACCTCACCATTATACCACCGAAGAGTACGCTTTCCGCGAAGCCATGGATCTGTATCAGAAAGAAAAATACGGATCCGCCCAAAAAGCTTTTGACGAGATCGCCGGCCGGTATGACAGTGACCACGATATCCTCGCTGCCATGGCCGAATATTATGCGGCCAAATGTGCAATGTACCTTTTCAACGAGGATGCCGAGTACCGCCTCTTTACCTTCATCAACGCCCATCCCGAGAGCGCCCTCATCCGGGAAGCCATCCTCGACATGGCCTTGTACCAGTACCAGAAAAAGAACTACAGCCGGGCGATCACCTGGTTCGAACGGGTGGATGTGTCGGCCCTTCCCGAAGACCGGAAAGCCGAATACTATTTCAAACTGGGCTACTCGCTTTTCATGCGGAAAATGTACGACAAGGCCAAAATGGCCTTCTATGAGATCAAAGACATCCGGAGCGAATATACCCCCCCGGCGATCTATTATTATGCCCACATCGCTTACATGAACGGGAACTACGAGACCGCCCTGAAAGAGTTCGAACGGTTGATCGACGATGAGACCTTCTCACGGATCGTGCCTTACTATATCGTACAGATCCTTTACCTGCAGAAAAAGTATGACCGCATCCTGGAATATGCACCGGAACTCTTGAAGGAAGCCCTTCCCACCCGTGCCGATGAGATCCGGAAGATCATCGGCGATGCCTGGTTCCGGAAAGGGGAATATGAAAAGGCTTTGCCATACCTGGAAGAATATGCCAAGAAGAACCGCCTCACCCGTACAGACCATTACGAGTTGGGGTTTGCATATTACATGACGGGACATTACGACAAAGCTGCCGAGCAGTTCCAGTACGTCACGGGTGAACAGGACAAACTGGCCCAGAATACATACTATCTCCTTGCCGACTGTTACCTCCATCTGGGCGACAAGAAGAAAGCGGGGATCGCTTTCAGTGCCGCCGCTTCGATGGATTTCGATCCCCAGATTAAGGAGGATGCCCTTTTCAACTATGCCAAGCTCACGTTCGAGCTTTCCTATTCCCCTTTTAACGAGACCATCCGGGCTTTCAAGGCTTATATCGACCAGTATCCATATTCGAAGCGGGTCAACGAAGCATACCATTACCTCGTGCTGGCTTACCTCAATACGCGCAATTACAAGCTGGCCCTCGAATCGCTCGAACAGATCAAGGAAAAGAACGATGAGATCCGGAAAGCCTATCAGAAAGTGGCTTTTTTCAGGGCTTTGGAACTTCTGAAGGCCGGCGACCCGGACAATGCCATCATCCTCTTGAACAAGTCGCTCGAGCAGGGGGCCTACGATCCTGTCCTGCAGGCCCGGGCATGGTTCTGGCTGGGAGAGGCGTGGTACCGTCTGGGAAAATATGAGAAGGCATGGGAGGCGCTCAGCAAATTCATCTACAGCCCCGGCGCCATCTCGCTGCCGGAATATGCCCAGGCCCACTATGATCTGGGGTATGTCTTTTTCAACAAGAAGGAGTATGACCAAGCAGCCCGCTGGTTCCGCAAATACCTCGACCTGGCACCCGGTGAAGCTGTTGCCTTCCGGGCTGACGCCTACAGCCGGCTGGGCGACTGTGCTTTCGTGCGGCGCGACTTCGAGCAGGCTGTGGCCTATTATACAAAAGCTTATCAATTGGGGGGACCGGGTGCCGACTATGCCCTCTATCAGCGCGGGTTCACTTACGGCCTCCTGAAAAACCCGCCGGCAAAAGTGAAGGATCTTACAACCTTGATCGAGAAATTTCCCGACTCGCCCTATGTCGACGACGCCCTTTATGAAAGGGGCAGGGCGTGGGTAGACATGAACCAACCCGGAAAAGCCATTGCCGACTTCCGGCAGATTATTGCCGATCATCCTTCCAGTTCCTATGTGCCGAAAGCTTACCTCCAGATCGGACTCGTGAGCTATGGACGTAATGATTACCAAACCGCCATCCGGAACTTCAAGCAGGTCCTGGAAAAGTTCCCCGGCACGCCGGAAGCCCGGAATGCCTTGACAGGACTGAAGAACGTCTATGTCGACATGAACGATGTGGAGGCGTACTTTGCCTATGCCCGCAAGCTGGGATCGTTCGCCAATGTCGACCTGGCCGAGGAGGATTCACTCCTCTACATCTCCGGCGAAAACCTTTACATGAAGGGGGACTGTGGTCGTGCCACAGAGGTGCTGGGGAAATATTTGAAGAAGTTCCCCGACGGTACCTTCCGTATCAATGCGCATTTTTATCTTGCCGAATGTGCCCGCCGGGCGGGGGATACCGTCCAGGCACTGGCGCACTACCGCTATGTGATCCGGCAGCCGCGGAACCTCTTCACCGAGGCGGCGCTGCTGGCTTCTTCCCGGTTGCTTTATGCCCGCAAGGATTATGCCTCGGCACTTGAGGACTATGTCCTGCTGGAGAAGGTGGCCGAGATGCCTGAAAATGTGCTGGTGGCGCGGCTGGGACAACTACGTTGCTCCTACAACATGCAGAACTACCGCTCGGTGGTCACCGTCGCCAAAGAGATCGTCGCCATGCCGGGGATCACCGAGGAGGTGGCCCGCGAAGCCTATTTCAAGATGGCCAATGCCTACCGGGCCCTGGGAGAAAAGGACAAGGCCCTGGCCACCTACCGTAAGGTGGCGGTGGAGGTTACCAGCGCCGAAGGGGCCGAGTCGAAATACCGCGTGGCCGAGCTCCTGTACCAGAGCGGAAAGGTCGACGAAGCCGAGAAAGAGATCATGTCATTCATCGACATGAGCACCCCGCACGCCTACTGGATGGCCAAAGCCTTCCTGCTCCTCTCGGACATCAGCCTCGACAAAGGCGATCTTCTGCAGGCCAAGTACACCCTGCAGAGCCTGCTCGACTACTATGAGGTGAAGGATGACGGAATCCTCGACGAGGCCCGTAACAGGCTGGAAGCCATCCGGAAGTATGAACAGGAGCGTGTAGTGCCCGACAGCAGCGCCGTGGCTCCCGATACCCTGCCCGCGCCGGCCGGGAACGACAGCCTTACGAAAGGAACGGAACGATGAGAAGAGCTTTTACATATGGTGTTTTCGTCATTGTCGCCTTTCTCCTGCCCGGAATGTCCCTCCGGGCCCAGCGGGACACCATCCGCAAAGAGGTAAAGGTGGTGAAACCGTACGAACCTACACTCTCCGGGGCCAGAAAACTGACCGTTACGCCGGTGATCCGCGATACTTCCCAGTACCGTCCGGAGATCACCTATTCGTTCCATCCCCATCCCATGATGACGCCCTTCCGGCCGCGGCCGATCAAGCCGGCCCGCCTCCAGCCCGAAAGCGTACCCCGCCTCTACAAGAGCTACCTGAAACTCGGTATGGGCAGCCATGTCACCCCCCTCGCCGAGTTCTATATGTCCAGCCTCCGTTCCCGCGACCATCTGGCAGGCG
>JAMOUS010000233.1 GCA_027067975.1 Bacteroidales bacterium
GTGCCGGGTATGAGCTGCTGCAATATATCCGCAAGATGATGCCGGCCTTGCCGCTCATCCTCCAATCGTACGAGACCGAGAACAGGGAGCTGGCCGAAGAGCTCAATGCCAACTTCATCGACAAGAACTCGGAAACCCTCTTTCAGGACCTGCGTCATTTCATCAACTATTACCTGGGGTTCGGACACTTTGTCTATCGCGACAAGGACGGCAACGAGATCGCCGTTGCCCGCTCAATGGATGAGTTCGAGGACTACCTGAAGACGATCCCCGAGGATTCGCTGGCTTATCATGCGATGAAAAACCACTTCTCCCTCTGGCTGATGGCGCGGGGGGAGACACGGATCGCACGGATCATCAACCCGCTGAAGGTGTCCGATTTCAACAGCATCAAGGAGTTGCGGGAGTTTCTGGTGAGCGTGGTGCGGCAGCGCCGCAGCGAAGAGGATCGCGGGAAGCTGGTGCCTTTCTCGCGACAGGCCGTCGTCGACGAGAAGAATATCGTAAGCCTGGTCTCCGGGTCGCTGGGGGGGAAGGGCCGCGGGCTCACCTTCACCAATACGCTGATTTACCGTTTCGGCCTCTCCGACCTCGTGGAAGGGATCAGGATACGTACCCCGCGCACGGCGATCGTGGGTACCGACGAGTTCGACATCTTCATGGACAGCAACGAGCTGCGGGAGTATGCCGTGCGGGAGAAGGACTATGAAGCGTTGCAGCGCCGTTTTGTGGAGGCTACCATCACCGACGAGTTGGAAGCTCGGCTGCGGGTATACCTTGAAAAGATCCGCAATCCCATCGCCATCCGCTCGTCAAGCCTTTTGGAAGACTCGCTCACGCAACCCTTTTCGGGGATCTTCCGGACGTATATCCTGCCCAACTCCCATCCCGATCTGGAGGTGAGGCTGCTCCAGGCCGAACAGGCCATCAAACTGGTGTTCGCTTCGATCTATTCGCCCCAGGCCAAACAATATTTCGAGGCCATCGACTACAAGATCGATGAGGAGAAGATGGCCGTGGTGATACAGGAGGTGGTGGGGTCCCGCCACGACCGGTACTTTTACCCCCACATCAGCGGTACGGCCCAGTCGTACAATTTTTATCCCATCGGTCACATGGAGCCCGAGGAAGGCTTTGCCATTGCGGCCATCGGATTGGGTCAGTATGTCATGGAGGGGGAGAAGGCATACCGTTTCTCACCCCGCTATCCGCGGAACGAAGTGTATGATCCCAAATACCTGCTGAAAAACTCCCAGACGGAGTTCTATGCGGTCGATCTGGAGAAGCGGGAGTTCAACCTGATGGAGGGGGAGGAGGTGGGGCTGGTGCGTCTGCCGGTGTCGGAGGCCGAACGCCACGGTACCCTGAAACACTGCGTGTCGGTGTACGATGCCAACAACGATCGTCTGGAGCCGGGCCTCGACGTGGCCGGTCCCCGGGTGGTCAACTTCGCCGACATTCTCAAATACGACTACATCCCTCTGGCACGTACCATCGACGTGGTGCTCGATATCTTCCGGGAAGCCCTGGGCGCCATGGTCGAGATCGAGTATGCCGTCGACCTCGAACGCGACGAAGAGGGCCGTGCGTCCTTCTATCTGCTGCAGATCAAGCCGATGATCAGCATCGATTTCGACATCCGGGTCGACTTCGACAAGCTCGACCGCTCCAAACTGCTGTTGTACAGCTCGCACAGCATGGGCAATGGAAAGATCGACACCATCACCGACGTGATCTATGTCGACCCCGACCTTTTCGACAACACGCGTACGCAGGAGATGGCCGAAGAGATCGCCGCCATGAATGCCGGCATGATGAAAGCGCAACGGCACTATGTGCTCATCGGCCCGGGACGATGGGGCTCGCGCGACCGTTTCATCGGCATCCCGGTCAACTGGCCGCAGATCTCGCATGCCAAGGTGATCGTCGAGACCAGCCTTGAGGACTTCCCCCTCGACGCTTCCCTCGGCTCGCATTTCTTCCACAATGTCACCTCGATGAACGTGGGATACCTCTCGGTGCAGCATTACGATGAGAACGACCTGATACGCTGGGATGTGTTGCGGCAACAAAAGGTGATCGAACAGGGCACCTTCTGCCGCCATGTGCGCTTTGAAAAGCCGCTGAAGATCTATATGAACGGAAAGAAGCGGGCGACCGCCATACTCACCGAATGAACCCTGACGATGGAAGAACGGTTCCGGATCGGAAGACTGCGTAACAAGCCGTACAATATCTCGTACGACTTTACCGACACCTCGTTCGACAAGTTGATGCAGAAACGCATCCACCGGGTGTTGCTGGTGTGCAGCAACTACGACGCCTTCATCCTTGAGGAGGACGGCCGTATCGACGAGCAGATCTTCAACGAATATGTCTCGCTCAACCTGCGTTATCCGCCGATGGTGATCCAGGCGGACACCCCCGAGAAAGCCTTCCGCATCCTGCGGGAGGAGCCGATCGACCTGGTGATCTCGGCACTGCGTATCGGCGACCGCGACACCTTCACCCTGGCCAAGGAGATGCGTGCCATACGTCCCGACATTCCCATCGTCGTGCTCACCTATTTCTCCCGTGAGGTGAGCAAGAAACTGGAGGAAGAGGATCTTTCGGCTATCGACTATGTCTTCAGTTGGCTCGGCAATGCCGACATCCTGCTGGCGATCATCAAGCTGATCGAAGACCGTATGAACGCCGAGCATGACATCCTGAAGGTGGGGGTGCAAAATATCCTCTTTGTGGAAGATTCGATCCGGTACATCTCTTCATATCTTCCCAACCTTTACCGGATCATCCTGCAGCAGTCGAAAGAGTACCAGCTGGAGGGGCTCAACGAGCACCAGCGGATGCTGCGCATGCGGGGGCGGCCCAAGATCCTGCTGGCCACCGACCTTCAGGAAGCGATGGCCCTCTTCGATAAATATCGCTATAATACCCTCGGGGTGATCTCCGACCTTACTTTTAAGGATGGGGGGGTCAAGGACCCGCGGGCGGGGTTCAGGCTGCTGGAATATGTTCGGTCGTTCGATCCGCACATGCCCTTCCTCCTGCAATCGTCCGACCTGCAGGTCAAAGAAGAGGCCGAACGCCTCGGCGCCGGTTTTATCCACAAATATTCGAAAAATCTTTCCAAGGAACTGCGTCACTTTGTGGTGGACAACTTTGCCTTTGGGCCTTTCATCTTCCGCGACCCCGACACCCTTGAGGAGGTCGACCGGGCGGCCAGCCTGCGGGAGTTTCAGCAAAAGCTGATGACCATCCCCGACAAGACGCTCGACTACCACACGCGGCGCGACCATTTTTCCAAATGGCTCAATGCCCGGGCCCTCTTTTCGCTGGCGCAGATGTTCAAGTACCTTAAGCGCGAGGATTTCGAGACGCTCGACGACCTGCGTCGTTTTGCGTACATGGCCATCTCCAGCTATCGCATCGGACGGGGCCGGGGGGTGATCGCCAAGTTCAATGCAAACACCTATGACGAATATGTGATCTTCTCCCGCATCGGGGATGGCTCCATCGGCGGTAAAGCCCGCGGGCTGGCCTTCATCAACAACGTGATCAAGCAGAACAAGCTTTTCAACAAGTTCAAAGGCGTGCAGATCACCATCCCCCGCACGGTGGTGGTGACCACCGAGATCTTCGATGCTTTCATGGAGCAGAACGATCTGTACAAGGTGGGTCTCTCGGATGCCGATGATGAGGAGATCCTGCAGCGTTTTGTGGCGGCAGAGCTCCCCGAGTCGTTCCGCGACGATCTGCGGGCGTTCCTTGCCATCACGCGGAAGCCGGTGGCAGTGCGTTCGTCGAGTAAGCTGGAGGATTCACACTACCAGCCCTTTGCAGGGATTTATTCTACTTACATGGTGCCGTTCAATGCCGACCGTGAGAAGATGCTGGGGGCGCTGGAGATGGCCATCAAGCAGGTCTATGCTTCGGTCTATTTCCGCAACAGCAAAGCATACATGAACGCCACCGCCAACGTCATCGACGAGGAGAAGATGGGGATCGTGCTGCAAGAGGTGTGCGGACGGGAACATGGGAACCTTTTTTATCCCACGCTCTCGGGAGTGGCCCGTTCGATCAACTTCTACCCTGTGTCGCCCGAGGAGGCGGCCGACGGCATCGCCAACATCGCCTTCGGCCTGGGTAAGCTGATCGTCGACGGGGAACAGTCGCTGCGGTTCTCTCCGAAATACCCTCAAAAGGTGCTTCAGCTCTCGACGCCGGAAAACACTTTGCGGGAGACCCAGAAGCGTTTTTATGCGCTCGACCTCGATCTGGATCACTTTGTCCCTTCGGTGAACGACGCGGTGAACCTGCGGAAGCTGAGCATCCGCGAGGCGCCCGAAGATGCGGCCCTGCGATGGGTGGCCTCCATATACGACCTGCAGAACCACATGATCCGCGACGGCATGCTGGAAAAGGGACGGAGGGTGATCACCTTTAACAATATCCTGCGGCATGGAAAGTTCCCCTTGGCTGAGATCCTGCAGGAGCTGTTGAGTACCGGCCAGCGCGAGATGGGCAACCCCATCGAGATCGAGTTTGCGGTCGACCTGGAAACCCCTCCCGACGAGCCGAAGATCTTTTATTTTCTCCAGATCCGTCCGATCGTCGAGACCGACCAGCAGGCGCGGGTGGAGGTCGGCGAGGTGGATCCGGCAGGGGCGCTGCTCATCTCGCCGTCGGCGCTGGGCAACGGTGTGATCGGCGATGTGCGGGATGTGATCTATGTGCGGCCCGACCGTTTTGATGCGGCGTATACCCGCGAGATCGCCGCCGCCATCGAACAACGCAATGCCCTGATGCGGGAGAAGGAGCGGGGCTATATCCTCATCGGCCCCGGCCGGTGGGGCTCATCCGACCCCTGGCTCGGCATCCCCGTCAAGTGGCCGCAGATCTCCCAAGCACGCCTCATCGTTGAAGCCGGCCAGGAGGACTACCGTGTCGACCCCAGCCAGGGAACCCACTTCTTTCAGAACCTCACCTCCTTCCATGTGGGGTATTTCACCGTCAACCCCTCCCAGGGACACGGCCATTTCGACCTGGATTTTCTCGAGGCGCAGCCTGCCCTTTACGAAGACCGTTTTTTGCGGCATGTGCGTTTGGAAAACCCGTTTACGATCATCATCGACGGGCGGCGCAACGAGGGGGTGGTGATGAAACCGGAAAACGGAGAATAGTTCCGGGTTCGGAGTATGGAGTATGGAGTATCCTCACTTTTGCCTTTTGCCTTAACCCTTTTGCCTCATCGGCATAGTTCCGGGTTCGGAGTTCCCGGTATCGAGTCAGTGAGTCCCGGCTTTCGCGAGGCAAAGCCGAAGCGGAAGACATAGGACGAACTGACCCTGATCGGAGCCGCAGGCGAAGCGTCAGGGTATCGAGTTGACAATGCCTGAACCCTTTTACCTTTTTCCTTTTATCTTTTGTCTTGGCGAAGGCGGATCCTTCATCTTATCATCGCATTATCGCATTATCGCATTATCGCTTCATCGCTTCATCGTTTCCGCCGGAGCCTCTTCGATCCACGTAGCTTTCCTGACTACCGTAGCTTTAGCGAAGGTAGTAGCTACCCTTCTATCTGCACGCTGCCGACGGTGACGCTGCGGTCGATCTTGCGGATGAGGCCCTGCAGCACCTTGCCGGGGCCGGCTTCGAGGAAGGTGTCGATGCCGTCGGCGATCATCTGTTGTACCGACTGGGTCCAGCGTACGGGGGAGGTGAGCTGGAGGATGAGGTTTTTCCGTATCTCTGCGGGGTCGGTGACGGCGCGGGCGGTGACGTTTTGGTACACCGGGCAGGAGGGTTTGGCAAAAGGGGTTTTTTCGATGGCGGCGGCGAGCTCTTCGCGGGCCGGTTCCATGAGGGGGGAGTGAAAGGCGCCGTTCACCTGGAGTTGCACGGTGCGCTTGGCGCCCCGTTTTTGCAGTTCTTCCATGGCCTTGAAGACGCCGTTGAGGGTGCCGGAGATGACCACCTGTCCCGGATAGTTGTAGTTGGCCGGCACCACCACATCGTCGATGGCGTCGCACACCTCCTCGATGGTTTTGTCGTCGAGGCCGATGATGGCGGCCATGGTCGAGGGGACCAGGTCGCAGGCTTTCTGCATGGCCAGTGCACGCTGGTACACCAGGTTCAAGCCGTCGTCGAAGGTGAGGGTGCCGTTGGCGACAAGGGCCGAGAACTCGCCCAGGGAGTGGCCCGCCACGGCATCCGGCCGGAAAGCATCCCCCAGCAGCTTGACCATCACGACCGAGTGGACAAAGATGGCCGGTTGTGTCACCTTCGTTTCCTTAAGCTCTTCCTCGGTGCCTTCGAACATCACCCGGGTGAGCGCATAGCCCAGGATCTCATCCGCACGGTCGAACATCTCACGGGCGGCGGGATATTTTTCATAAAGATCTTTCCCCATTCCGGGGTATTGAGCTCCCTGTCCGGGAAATACGTATGCGGTCATGGTCGTTTTTTTTAAGTTACGGAGGGCAAAAATAGTGATTCTTTGTGAACCGTACGATTCAGTGCAGTGTGGAGCCG
>JAMOUS010000234.1 GCA_027067975.1 Bacteroidales bacterium
TGGCCAGTACGCTCTATTTTTACCGAGACCTGGGATACAGAGTGATCCTCCACATATGGCTGATAGAAGGAGCCTGGGTGTGGGTCGCCGCACGTCCCGCCTGCCATATCGGTGCCAGTGGCCTGGTTTACGGCCTGGCCTCCTTCCTCTTCTTCAGCGGCTTGATCCGTAATCATGTACCCCTTGTCGCCATCTCTTTGCTCGTGGCATTTCTTTACGGCAGCATGATCTGGGGAATCTTCCCTATCCTTGAAGAGATCTCCTGGGAATCCCACATGATGGGAGCCCTGGCCGGACTCATCCTCGCGATCCTTTATCGCCATGAAGGCCCGCAAAAACCCCCTCCCTCCTGGGAACTGGAAGAAGAGGAGGAAGATGACGTGGAAGATGAAAATATCAGCATCTCCTAATCCTTTTTTTTCGTATGTTTGCATGCTTTTTTCGCAGGATTTTTCAATAAACTGACTATCTGACAGTTGCGATTAAACGAAAAGATGAAAAAAGAGGATCTTTGGGGAGGACTCCCCACCATGGAAACCGTCAGCCAGGAACAAGGAACGGTTTCGGCCAGCAAGACCGGATTGCTCGTGGGAAACCGGATCCCACGGGATTTCTTTGAAGTGGCAGGATGCGGGGAAAGCGATATCACCATCCATGCGGGTTCTTTTCATCTGGCCCTGCAAGATGCGGGCATCGAACGGTACAACATCATGACCTACTCTTCGATCCTCCCCGGTATTGCACGAAAAGTGGACCCTCCCGCCCAAATGGTCCACGGCGCTGTCCTGGAATCGATCCTCTCCGTCAGCCATGCCGAGGCCGGACAAACCGCCACGGCAGGAATCATCTATGCCTGGCTCTACGACCGACTGTCCGGCAAACGATATGGTGGCCTGGTCTGTGAACACAACGGGAACTACCCGGTCGAAGAACTGAAAACGAAACTGTACGCCAGCCTGAACGAACTGTACGAGAACGGTTTCTCCGACCATTATGTGCTTGACCAACCCACTCTCTTGTGGAAGAGTTTCTCTCCCACAAAAAAGTTCGGAACGGCCTTGGTAGGGCTTTGTTTCAGCTCATACGTTTATCCGATCCTCCAGCCATGACCTATCCTCCATACGGCGATCTTCCTTCGCCTTACACCGATCCGGAAACGGCAACGTATGTGCTGTTGCCTGTCCCCTATGATGCCACCAGCACGTGGATGAAAGGGGCCGACCGTGGCCCCCGGGCCCTCCTGGAAGCCTCCGCACATATGGAACTCTATGACATTGAAACCGACAGTGAGGCATTCCGTAAAGGGATCCATACTGCACCCGCACTTGAGGTCCGCAACCTCCCCCCGGAAAAAATGGTGCTGCAAGTAAAGAATGCCGTGGCCGAATGGCTGGCCCGTAATAAAACGGTCGTCACCGTCGGCGGGGAACACTCCGTCGCGATCGGCGCTTTCTATGCCCATCAGGAACGCTGGCCCGGCCTGAGCGTCCTGCAATTGGATGCCCATGCCGACCTGCGTGACCAATACGAAGGAAGTCCCTTCAACCATGCCTGCGTGATGGCCCGTATCATGGAAAAAGCTCCCGCCACCCAGGTCGGGATCCGGAGCATGGACATCTCGGAAAGAGCGAAAATGGATCCGCAGCGAACTTTTTGGGCATGCGATATCCATCCGGGAAAGAACTGGATCGAACAGGTCGTGGGATCACTCGGACCTTTGGTTTACATCACCCTCGACCTGGATGTCCTCGACCCCGGGATCTTCCCTTCCACCGGCACCCCGGAACCGGGGGGGCTCGACTGGTACACACTCCTCTCCCTTTTGAAAAAAGTGATCGCCGAAAAAGAGGTGGTAGGCTTCGATATCACCGAACTGGCGCCGAACCCTTCGAACAAAGCCCCCGATTTCCTTGCCGCCAAACTCATTTACAAGATCCTCTCATACCATAACGCATACCGGAAATGAAAAAAGAAGAGCTTCTGAAAAATCCTGTTGAACAGTTCGATATCAAACAGTTTGACAGCCGTCCTGTGATCGAGGCGATGAAAAAAATGTCGTTCTCGGCACGGGATACGGCCCGTGCGGCTGAGATCTTCGATAAGATGATCTCCGACCCCCATGTAACCGTCATCCTCACCCTCGCCGGAAGCACCAGCGCCGCAGGATGCATGGACATCTACACCGACCTGGTTCGCTACGGTATGGTGGATGTCGTCGTAGCCACCGGCGCCTCGATCGTCGACATGGACTTCTTCGAGGCTCTCGGTTTCCGCCATTACCAGGGCACTTCCCGCATCGACGACCGCCTCCTCCGCTCCCTTTACATCGATCGTATTTACGATACTTTCATCGATGAAAATGAGCTGCAGCAATGTGACCGAACGATCAAAGAGATCGCCGACACCCTGGGCAGGGGGATCTTCTCTTCCCGGGAGTTCATCCGGGAAATGGGCCGTTACCTCTCAGACCATGCCGTGAAAAAGAACTCCCTCGTCCTGGCTGCCTACGAAAATGAGGTGCCGGTCTTTTGTCCCGCGTTCAGTGACAGTAGCGCCGGTTTCGGCCTCGTGCTCCATCAATGGGAAAACCCTGACCAGCACGTCTCCATCGACTCCGTCAAGGACTTTCGGGAACTGACCCTGATCAAAATGGAAGCGGGGGAGAGCGGCCTTTTTATGATCGGCGGGGGGGGTCCCAAAAATTTCGCACAGGACACGGTGGTGTGTGCAGAGATCTTGGGCCGTGAGGTGCCCATGCACAAATATGCGGTACAGATCACCGTGGCCGATGTGCGCGACGGCGCCTGTTCCTCTTCCACGCTCCAGGAAGCCTCCTCGTGGGGGAAAGTGGATACCCACTACGAGCAGATGGTCTTTGCCGAAGCCACTACCGTCATGCCATTGATCGGCAGCTATGTATACCACCAAAGAAACTGGGAGAAAAGATCTCCCCGCCGCTGGAACCGCCTCTTTGACAAAAGCTGAAAAAATGACCGCTCCCGACACAACCCTGCCCCATGCCGTGATCTTCGACCTTGATGGCGTGATTACCGACACCGCTTCGGTCCACTTTTCCGCCTGTGTGGGAGGCATTGAAGCCAAGGCCCACCAACTTCATGCCGCCGCCCCCCGCTCGGTCGTCATCGAAGATGTGGAGGCAGGGGTACAGGCCAAGCGCAAAAGGAGGCTTTGACCTCTTCATCGGCATCGCCCGCAACGGGAACGACGATGTTCTCCGCCGGGCAGGAGCTCATTGGGAGGTGAAAGACCTCGAAGAGGTCGACCTCCCCTCAATCCGGCAACACCTGTCCCAAAACACTTGAAAGAAAAAAACCCGGCTTTCGCCAGGCCTCTTCTCCTATGCTCCTCAGGCTGGACTCGAACCAGCGACCCTCTGATTAACAGTCAGATGCTCTAACCGACTGAGCTACTGAGGAATTTTTTCGCTCGGCAAAAATACGACGTTTTCTTAAATTATCCAATATCTTTGCACAAAATTCTTGCCAGATGAAGAATCCTGACAACAAGGTCACGGGCATGGGCAACGCCCTGATGGACATTCTCGTGCGCATCGACTCGGACAGTCTCCTCCAACTGCTGGATCTCCCCAAAGGGAGCATGACGCTGGTGGAAAAAGAAAAGGCCGGGAGAATCCTTGATCATGTCCGTGCCCTGTTGAAAAGCTACACCCCCGGTGGTTCGGCCGCCAACACGATCCGAGGCATTGCCGCCCTGGGACACCCCGCCGCGTACATCGGATCGGTGGGAAACGACGAATTGGGGGAAATGTTCCGTAACAGTATGGCCGAAGAAAAGGTAGACACTCACTTGGTACGGGGAACCCAGCCCACCGGCTATGCCATCGGCTTCATCTCCCCCGACTCGGAACGCACCTTCGCCACCTACCTTGGCGCCGCTACCGAACTGGCTCCCGGACATCTCGACCCGAAAATGTTCACCGGCACCCGGATCTTCCATATCGAAGGATACCTGATCATCGCCCGGGAGCTGATCCTGAAAGCCCTGCAGATGGCCAAAACGGCCGGCGCCGAGATCTCCTACGACATGGCCAGCTACAACGTGGTGGAAGAGAACCGCGACTTCATCCGCACCCTGCTGGATGAGTATGTCGACATTGTTTTTGCCAACGAGGAAGAAGCCCGCGCTTTTACCGGCAAGGAACCCGCCGCCGCCATCGACGAGTTGGCTGATTATTGCCGCATCGCCGTGGTGAAAACCGGCGCCTCCGGCTCGCTCGTAAGGATGGAGAACGAAACCTACCTCATTCGTCCCGTCCCCGTGAAAAGCCTCGACACCACCGGTGCCGGCGATATGTACGCCGCCGGATTCCTGTATGGCTATGTCAATGGGATGCTCCCTGAACAGTGCGGGAAAATCGGCTCACTCCTCGGAGGAAAAGTCATCGAGGTGATCGGCACCCGCTTGCCGGAAACGACTTGGAAGGAGATTTTCAAACAGATCCAACTGATCCGGGAAGACTGAAAACGCTCACTTCCTCATTGTCCGGGAAAAGAGTGTAGGACTCTCTTCAAACAACGACGGAAGATCGTGGTCGAACCGTTCCAGGATCGTCCGCATGATCGCTTCCCGCATGAACTCCGATTTGCTGATCCGGTAGCGCTCGCAATAAAGGTTGAGCGCCTGCAACTCACGGTTGTTCAGCAGGATCGTCTGCTTGTTCGTGCGCCGTAACGAAGGTTCTTTGGTGCGCTGTCTGCCCAAAACGAATCGATTTGCTCTTTGCCTCAAAGATACGAAAAGGCACGACCTTCCCTCCCGTAACTTTTCAACAAATTAACAACCAAGCCTTTCATTCGAATTCTTTGGGCACCCCGCATATGAAAACCAACTCCTTTTCGGAAGAGGTGTTCCGGTACTGGTGCATCTCATCCGGCATCACCAGGGCAAAATCCCCTTCTTTCACCGGCAACTCCTCTCCCTTTTCGTTCACCAGCACCCCCTCCCCCGAGATGATATAATTCATATGTTCATAAGGATGCTTGTGATACGGTGTATATCCGCCCGGCTCGACCGTAAAAACCCGGTACGAATACACCGGCACCCCGTCATTGCGGGAAAGGGGCATCTGTTTATAGGCTCCCTGCGCTCCGGGCATGTCCACTCTCTTTTTTTCTACCTGATCCAGAGTCACAATCTTCATCTGAAAAAACTTTTATGGGTTCTTGTAGATCAAAATTCTTCACCGTCGATCCCTTGACCACCGGCGAGGTCTTGATCACCCTCCGCCGTGGCGGGATCTCTTTCCCCGGCTGGGTCAATCACTCGATCAGCAGGGGGGCCGCCTCCCGCACAGGAAAATCATATTTTTCCAGTGCCCGGACATACCCCTATTTGCGCAACCGGCCGATCCCCAGGGTCATGGGTGCGGGATAATGGACAATATGTTTATACCTATTCCGGATTCGTTGCCGCACAGCCGTATAAGCCGCCGCGCAATCTCTTTTATCGTAACCGTCATGCTCCCCTTTTTTCTGATTCCTGATCTCTGAAAGTAACAATTTTTTCCCAAATCTTCCACCTCCAATCCTCATTGCAAACGTTTGCGGGATCGATTGCAACATTTTATTGATATTTCGGGATAGATATATGCTTGGGCTTTTCTCTGTTTTTGTTTCGGGCACATTTCAGAATGCAACACGAGGATCAATCAAACCTAGACAGGTGAAAAAGAGATTGTTCGGCAGGATCACATCGTTGTTCCTCGGCATCTTCCTGATGTCGGGGATGTTGTTCGCCCAGCAGGTCACGGTAACCGGCCGGGTGACAGACACTCCCGACGGCTCACCCTTACCGAGCGTGAACGTCGCGGGAAAGGGAAAAGCCCTCGGTACCCTCTCCGGCCCCGACGGAAAATATTCCATCACCGTCAACCGGAGCGATACCCTCGCATATATGTTTGTCGGCTACCAAAACCGCGAAGGGGTGGTACGCGACCAAACCGGCATGGACGTCGCACTTGAATTCAGCGAATGCTCGATGAAGGAGGAGGTGGCCATCGGCTACGGCACGGTCAAGAAAGAGGTTGCCACCGGGCCGGTGTATGCCGTCAGCGCTGAAGACTTCAACCACAGGGCAATCACCTCATCCCAGGAGCTGGCCACCAGTAAGATCGCAGGTGTCCGGATCACCGGCGCCGACGCCATGATCCGTATCCGCGGCAAATCGAGCTGAATTCCGTATTCTTCTTCACCATCCCGGGCCCTAAGATGATCTGGCAGTTCGAAGAACTGGGCTACGATTACTCCATTGATTACAACGGCCGTACCGGCGAAAAGCCCATCCGGTGGGACTATTACAACGATCCGGCACGAAAACGCCTCCACGATGTCCTGATAGTCTTCATCTCCCTGCACCGGGAACAATCTCTCTTTGCCTACGGGAACCCCGCCCTCGAGGCAGGGGGAGCTGTGAAGACCCTCTCGATACAAGATACTTCCATGCAGGCGTTCATTGCCGGCAATTTTGAGGCTACCCCCAGACGGTCACGCTCACCTTCCCCGCCGCCGGCGCCAGGTATGAATATTTCAGGTGAACCTCGTCCCGGTGAATACCTGTTCAATACCACCCGAAAACTCTCCCAGCCCGACCTGCCCCTGGCATTGCCCCCACTGTCGCAGGAGGAGCTTCAACTGGAAGTCTCCCTTTATGGTACAGAACTGCACATCTCTCTCGGAAGCAAAAGAGAACAGTCCTGCATAGCCGAACTGCTGGTCCCTCCAGGTCAAACCCTCTCCCTGAACACCTTGCAACTGATCCCCGGAGAAAACCGGTTTTCGCTCTCCTTGACTTCCCCGCTCCACCCTGGTGTGTATATCCTCGGGATCATACGGACGGACAGGCAAACCTTGCGCAAGATCCCCGTGCAAGAAAACCGGCAACCCGGATCCTCCTCCGGGAATAATTTTTTTTGTTCAAATATAAATTTCTACTTTTGCACGATAATTTTTTGAGGGATGTGTGTGAGGAATGCGGAAAGGTATAAGATCCCTTTCAAGGGATTGAAAGAGGGGGAGCACACCTTCGATTTCGAGATCGATCGTTCGTTCTTTGAAAGCTTCGAGAGGTCAGAGATCAAGGAGGGAGACCTCCACGCCCGTGTGAACATGCAAAAAACACCCCGGCTCCTGACGCTGGAGTTCCACATCTCCGGGTCGGTACGGATTCCATGCGACCGGTGTCTGGATGAATTCGAGATGCCCCTGTCTTTCCGTGAAACCCTTTTTGTCAAACTGGGAGAACGCTTTGAAGAAGAATCTGCGAATACGATCATCATCCGGGAAGAGGACGGAGCATTCGTCATCAGTCAATACCTCTACGAATTCGTCCATCTGGCCCTCCCCATGCGCCGTGTCCATCCCGATGATGAAAACGGGCACCCCACATGCAACCCCTTTATGTTAAAAAAACTGAAAGAGTTGTCTGTATCGGTAGACCCCAAAGAAACCGAAATGACAGATCAACGCTGGTCTGCTTTGAAAGATTATTTTAAGAACGCAAATTAGAAACTGGAAAAACTTGGAATTATGGCACATCCGAAACGCAAAACATCCAAGCAGAGAAGGAACAAAAGAAGGACCCATTACAAGGCTGCCATCCCTACCGTGACTACCTGCCCCAACTGCGGGGCTGCTGTACTTTATCATCACGTCTGCCCGGAATGCGGATATTATCGTGGTAAACAAGCCATCGTTAAGGAAGCTTCCGTCTAAGGAACTTTTTTCCCCATGATCCGCATCGGTTTAGACGTGATGGGCGGGGATTTTGCTCCCAATGCCGTACTGGGCGGTGTAATAGCCGCGCAGAAAGATCTGCCCGACGACGTCACAATTGTGCTCATTGGCGACGAGAACGCCATTGAACACTATTTCGACGAACGAAACGAGCGTCCCGCTCGTTATGAGGTGGTCCATTCCCCGGAAACGATCGAAATGGGAGATCATCCCACCAAAGCTTTTACCAAAAAGCCCCGCTCGAGCATTGTCATGGGCTTTCGTCTGCTCGAGGAGGGACGGATCGACGCATTCGCCAGTGCCGGCAACACCGGTGCAATGCTAGTGGGTACCACCATGACCATCAAGACCATTCCGGGCGTGATACGTCCCACCATCGCCGCAACCATCCCGAATATCCACACCGACCAGACCATTCTTCTGGACGTCGGAATCACTCCCGACTCCAAACCCGACGTGCTCTATCAATACGGCATCCTCGGATCGCTGTATGCCAAATACGTCTTCAAGATCGAAGATCCCCGCGTCGCCCTCCTGAACATCGGAGAAGAACCGGCCAAGGGAAATCTCGTCACCAAATCCGCTTATGAACTGATGAAGGATTCCCGGCAATTTCATTTTGTCGGGAACGTGGAGGGGAACGACTTCTTCGTCCGGGACAAGGCCGATGTGGTGGTCTGCGACGGCTTCGTGGGAAATATCGTGCTGAAAGAGGCGGAAGCCCTTTACTCGCTCGCCAAAGCCCGCGGTATTCACGACCCTTTCATCGAAAGATTCAATTTCGAAAACTATGGCGGCACTCCCATCCTCGGCATCAACGGGAATGTGATCATCGCCCACGGCATATCCAACGAAAAAGCCATCAAGAACATGCTCCTCCTCACGCTCGAGATCGTGAAGGCAGGACTTACCGAAAAGATTCTCAAAGCATTCGAATACTGATATGGAACGACTTCGCGCAGCGATCACAGGCGTACATGCCTGGGTACCCGAGTACAGGCTTACCAACGACGAGTTGGCCACGATGGTGGACACCTCCGATGAATGGATCATGCAACGCATCGGGATCAAGGAACGCAGGATCCTGAAAGGCAAAGGCCGTGGCTCATCTTACATGGGCGCCAAAGCGGTCAAAGGCCTTCTCGAAAAAACCCATACCTCTCCCGATGAGGTCGACCTGATCCTGGTCTCCACCATCACCCCCGACCGCGTCTTCCCCGCCACAGCCAACATCATCGCTGATAAAGTGGGAATCAAGAACGCCTGGGGATACGACATCAACGCTGCCTGTTCCGGATTTATCTTCACCCTGCAGACAGCCGCTGAATTCGTGGAGTCCGGCAGATACAAAAAAGTTGTCGTCGTCGGTGCCGACAAAATGTCGGCCATCACCGACTACACCGACCGTACCACCTGCCCCCTTTTCGGTGATGCGGCTGCCGCCGTACTCTTGGAACCGACCACCGAAGACGTCGGGATCATCGACCATATCCATCATGTCGATGGCTCCGGCCGCAAATACCTCTACATGAAAGCCGGGGGGTCCGAATATCCCGCCTCGATCGAAACGGTCAAGAACCGTGAACATTTCGTCTACCAGGAAGGGAAAGTGGTCTTCAAGTTTGCCGTCACCCGTATGGCCGACGTGTCGGTCGAGATGATGGAAAAACATCACCTCACCCCCGAAACACTCGACTGGCTGGTGCCCCATCAGGCCAATATGCGGATCATCGAGGCCACCGCCCAGCGAATGGGCCTGCCCAAAGAAAAGGTGATGATCAACATCCAAAAATACGGCAACACCACCTCCGCTACCATCCCGCTCTGCCTCTACGAATGGGAAGACAAGCTCAAAAAAGGAGACAACCTCATCCTCGCCGCCTTCGGCGGTGGATTCACCTGGGGAGCCATCTACCTCAAATGGGCCTACGACGGAGGAAAAAAAGCATAAATGGAACCCCTTTGCAGAAAGTTTTTTACCTTTACCCGGAGTCTGAGAAAAAAAGAAAGAACGAAAAATGGGCAAGTACAACGGTTCTGACAACAGTGTAGTCGTCAACTTCATAACCGCCGGTACCGAGATTACCGGCGACCTGATCTCCAACGAAGGGATCCGTATCGAAGGAACCCTCACCGGCAACATCACTACAAAAGGAAAACTGGTGATCGGCGAGACCGGGAAGGTAAAAGGGGAGATCGTTTGCAAGAATGCGGAAATCTTCGGAGCCATCGAAGGAAAGATCACGGTGGCCGAACTCCTCTCCCTGCGGAAATCTTCCCGCATTAACGGCGATATCCTCACCAATAAACTGGCTATCGAACCGGGATCCAAGTTCACCGGTAACTGCAATATGAGCGATGACGCAACCACCACCCGAAGCTTCAAAGAGAAAAAAGCAGAAAAATCTGCTGCAGAAGAGCCGAAGACCGCTTAAAAACTACGCCAAGTACACTTCCCTGGCCATGGAGATGGCTCTCATCATCGTGGCCGGTGTCTTCGGAGGATGGAAACTGGATGAAAAGCTGGGTCTCTCCTTTCCCGTCTTTACACTTATCTTCTCCATACTAGCCCTCTTCCTGGCTCTTTATGTTGCCGTCAGAGATTTCCTAAGGATGAACAAATGACACCCCTCCAACGTAAAGCCCTCCTTCGACTGTTCTTGCTCACCCTTTTGCTGGGAGGAGGGGCTTTCGCAGTGGCTCTCTCCCCCCTTTCATCATGGTATCTACCGGCTTTCCCCGTATTGCTCTTGTCCTTTGCACTGATCTATTTCCTGTTTGCCTGGGGGACCCTGGCAGCAGCTTCCGGGGATGAAAAAAGCTACCTCCAGCGTTTTCTCCTCATGATGGGGGTCAAGTTCCTGCTTCTCTTGCTCCTAATGACGGTTTATCTGGCCTTGACCCACCCCCACAGGGCCCCCTTCGTAGTCACAATTCTCATCCTGTACATCCTCTATTCCACCATCACCTACACCTTGCTCCTGCGGGCCCGAAAAAAAACCTGAGCATGAAAAAGCTCATATTCCGTAATACGGTTTTTTTTTTATTTTTGCTGGAAGCCTCTAAAGCCCGTACATGGTGAAAAAGATCAAACAGTGGATTTCGCTGCTCCTGCTCGCGGGAGTGTTCACCTTCTCCCTTACCTCAGCCATTCTCCCCTCCAGTCCTGCCCCAACCGAAAAGAATGAACAAACGCATTCTCTCCCGGCTGAAGAACAGACCTCAAAAGAGACGGGCCACCATTTCGATGCCGAGGAAATGATCATGGGGCACGTGCTCGACTCCTACGAATGGCATCTCCTCACCATCAAGGGCAAACATATCAGCATCCCCCTGCCGGTAATCCTTTACAGCAAAGAGAAAGGATTGAACATCTTCCTGAGCTCGAAATTTCATCACGGACACTCTTCTTACAAGGGTTTCCGTATCGCCGAAGAAGGGAAATACGCGGGGAAGATCGTGGAAGAGACTGCAGACGGTCAGGTAGTCCGCCCCATCGACCTTTCTCTCACAAAAACAGCGGTGGCCCTTGTCTTCAGTGTCATCCTCCTGATCTGGATCTTCACCTCGATCGCACGGCGTTATGAAAAACACCGCAACGAACCGCCTCACGGCCTGCAAAACCTGCTCGAACCGCTTATCATCTTCATTCGCGATGAGGTGGCCAAAGCTTCCATCGGCGAGGAAAAATACGAAAAATATCTTCCCTATCTGCTCACTCTTTTCTTTTTCATTTTCATCAACAACCTGCTCGGCTTGATCCCCATCTTTCCCGCAGGGGCCAATGTTACCGGGAATATCGCAATCCCCACGGTAATGGCCCTGTTCACTTTTGCGCTGGTGGTGGTCAGTGCTACGAAATATTTCTGGATCGATATTTTCAATACCCCCGGTGTGCCGTGGTGGCTCAAGTTTCCCTTCCCCCTGATCCCGCTGATCGAATTCTCCAGCCTGTTCATCAAGCATATCGTGCTGGTGATCCGACTTTTTGCCAACATTGTGGCAGGACATATCGTGGCACTGGGATTTTTCGCACTGATTTTTATTTTCGGAGAGATGAACACACTTGCCGGCTACGGCATCTCGGTGGTCACCATTGCCTTCACGGTGTTCCTCACGCTGCTGGAACTGCTGGTGGCGTTCATCCAGGCCTATGTGTTCACCCTCCTCTCAGCCCTTTACATCGGCTTGGCACTTGAAGAAGGACATTGATGCTTTTTTATACTTTCTAACTAAATTTTACGCTTATGTTAACTTTAATGATTTTGCTTCAGGCAGTAGCAGGTTCGACCCTGGGGATCATGGGTGCCGGGTTCGGTGCGGGTCTCGCTGCCATCGGCGCAGGTATCGGCATCGGTCAGATCGGTGGGAAAGCCATGGAGGCCATCAGCCGTCAGCCCGAAGCCGTCGGCGACATCCGCTCGAACATGATCATCTCGGCAGCCCTGATCGAAGGAGTGGCGTTCTTCGCCATCGTGATCTGTCTGCTGATCCTGTTCGCCGTTTGACTGGCATGCGACGTCCCCCCTGCGATTGGCAGGCGGACGTCGCTTCTTTTGAGAAACGACCGAAAATAATATTGCCATGGAACTTGTAACCCCTGATGCAGGATTGCTCTTCTGGATGCTGCTCTCCTTCACACTCGTGCTGATCGTGCTGAAGAAATTCGCCTGGAAGCCCATCCTCAACTCCCTCAAGGAACGGGAAGAGTCTATTGCCGAGGCCCTGCACGCCGCAGAAAAAGCGCGTGAAGAGATGGAAAAGCTGAAAGCCGACAATGAAGCGATCATCCGCAAAGCCCGCGCCGAAAGAGAAAAAATCCTTCAGGAAGCTCGGGAGATTAAGATCAAGATCGTCGAACAGGCCAAAGAAGAAGCCTCCCAGGAGGCCCAAAAAATGATCGAGCTTGCCCGCGTGAATATCAGAAACGAAGAGGCAAAAGCGCTCGAACAAATCAAAGCCCAGGTCGCCGACCTCTCGATCCGCATCGCAGAAAAGATCCTGCGTGAAAAATTGGGCGACAGCACCGAACAACAAAAACTGGTGGAAAAATATCTGAACGACCTCCAGCTCAACTGACAATCTCTCCCTTATGAACACCAGCAAAATATCGGTCAGATACGCCAAGGCGCTTTTCCTTTCTGCACAGGAGGCCGGCAAACTCGAAAAGATCTTCCACGACGCCGACCTCATACACCAGGTACTCAGGGAAGTGCCCGAGTTTCGCGAGACCCTTGGCAATCCGGTGTTGCCGGAAAAAGAAAAAATAAAAATCCTTGAACACACCTTTGGGCCTCATATCGATGAACTGACCTTCCGCTTCCTCAACCTTCTCTCCCGCAACAACCGTCTGGTCTACCTGCACGATATGATGCGGGACTTCATCGATCTCTACAAAAAAGAACTGGGCATCGCTTTCGCCACCCTTATCACCGCCGTCAAGATCAAAGAGGAGATCGTCAAAAAGATCGCGGAAAAACTGCAGGAGGCCCTCCACCAGGAGGTCCGGCTCTCTTCCCAAACCGACCCAGCCATCATCGGCGGGTTCATCCTCCGCATCGAGGACCTGCAATACGACGCCAGCGTAACCTCGGCGCTCAACAAATACAAACAGCAACTGATCAAAAGGAATTAAATAAAAAGCATCTGTTATGGCAACGATCAAACCCAGTGAAGTCTCCAGAATACTGAAAGAACAACTCGAAGGCATCGAATCGCGTGTCGAGTTGGAAGAGGTGGGAACGGTGTTGCAGGTGGGTGACGGGATCGCACGTATCTACGGCCTTACAAACGTCGAATCGAATGAGCTGATCGAGTTCGAGAACGGGGTCCGCGGGATCGTGATGAACCTCGAAGAGGATAACGTGGGTGCTGTGCTGCTGGGCCCCTCCGAAGGGATCCGAGAAGGCACCCAGGTGAAACGCCTCCACCGCATCTCCTCAATCATGGTGGGGAAACCCCTCCTGGGAAGGGT
The DNA here is from genome assembly GCA_027067975.1 of Bacteroidales bacterium. GTDB lineage: Bacteria > Bacteroidota > Bacteroidia > Bacteroidales > VadinHA17 > DRPN01. The sequence continues at coordinate 13,747 of JAMOUS010000234.1, forward strand.
CATCAACCCGCTGGGCGAACCCCTCGACGGCAAAGGCCCCATCGAAGGCGAGCTCTACGAGATGCCTTTCGAGCGCAAGGCTCCGGGAGTGATCTACCGCCAGCCGGTGAACGAACCCGTACAGACCGGGATCAAAGCGATTGATGCCATGATCCCCATCGGACGGGGACAGCGCGAGCTGATCATCGGTGACCGCCAGACCGGGAAAACCGCTATCGCCATCGATACCATCATCAACCAGCGCCAGAATTATCTCGACGGCAAACCGCTTTACTGTATCTATGTGGCGATCGGCCAAAAAGGATCCACAGTGGCCAGCATCGCCAAAACCCTCGAAGATCATGGTGCCATGGACTACACCGTGATCGTCTCGGCCACGGCCTCCGACCCTGCGGCCTTGCAGTTCTACGCTCCCTTTTCCGGCGCGGCGATCGGCGAATTCTTCCGTGACACCGGGGAACACGCCCTGATCATCTACGACGACCTCTCCAAACAGGCCGTCTCTTACCGTGAGGTTTCCCTTTTGCTGCGCCGTCCCCCGGGACGCGAGGCTTATCCCGGCGACGTTTTCTACCTCCACTCCCGCCTCCTCGAAAGGGCGGCCAAGATCATCGAATCGGATGAGATCGCCCGCCAAATGAACGACCTGCCCCCGTCCATCAAGGATATGGTCAAGGGAGGAGGCTCCCTCACCGCCCTGCCGATCATCGAGACCCAGGCAGGGGACGTCTCGGCATACATCCCCACCAACGTCATCTCCATCACCGACGGCCAGATCTTCCTCGAGGCCGACCTCTTCAACTCCGGCGTGCGGCCCGCCATCAACGTCGGGATCTCCGTCAGCCGTGTCGGCGGCGCCGCTCAGATCAAGGCCATGAAAAAAGTGGCCGGAACCCTCAAACTCGACCAGGCCCAGTATCGTGAACTGGAAGCCTTCGCCAAGTTCGGCTCCGACCTCGATGCCGCTACCATGGCTATCCTCGACAAAGGCGCGAAGAACGTCGAGATCCTCAAGCAAAAACAATATTCCCCCATGCCGGTGGAGAAACAGATCGCCATCATCTTCGCCGGCACCCGTGGCCTGCTGCGGGATGTGCCGATCGACAAAGTGAGAGAGTTCGAGAAAGAATATCTCGAACTGCTCGAACTCAAGCATAAAGAGATCCTCGACACCCTGCGGAAAGGAGACTTCCCCGAAGAACTGGAGGAAAAACTCAAAGAGATCGTACTCGAAGTGGCTGCCAAATACAAAACCGACTAACCCCCGCATACTGCCATGGCAGGACTGAAAGAGATACGGAACCGGATCGCCAGTGTCAAGTCGACACGCCAGATCACCCAGGCCATGAAGATGGTGGCGGCAGCCAAGTTGCGCAAAAATCAGGACCGCATCTTGCGTCTGCGCCCTTATGCCAACAAAATGGCCACGATCATGGCCAGCATCCGTAAAGGCCTTGAACATGACCTGGAAATCCCCCTCATGCAAGCCCGCGACCCGGAAAAGGTGCTGATCATCCTCTTCACCTCCAACCGGGGGCTGTGCGGATCGTTCAACACCAACGCCATCAATGAAGCGCTCCACGTGGCAACCTCCGTCTACGGAGAACAGTGGAAGAAAAAGCAGGTCCGCTTCTTCGCCATCGGGAAACGGGGGGCCGATTTCCTCAAACAAAAGGGATATCCCCTCGTCGGCAGTGAGATCGAAATATACGATCGCCTCAGCTTCCAAGCCGTTTCAGAACTGGAAGAAAAATTCGTCCAGATGTTCCTTTCCGGTGAATACGACCGGATCGACTTCGTATACAACCGTTTTAAGAACGCGGCGGTACATCTCCTTACCCACGAAACCTTTCTTCCGGTAAGTGAGCCGGCCGAAGAGCCTTCCTCCCCTCTCTCCCCCAAAGAGGAGAGACACATCGCAACGGATTATATCTTCGAGCCGGATAAGGATACCTTGCTCGAAGACCTTGTCCCGAAAAACCTGCGGATCCAGTTCTTCAAGGCGATCCTCGACTCTTTCACGGCCGAACACGGCGCCCGCATGACCGCCATGCATCAGGCGACCGACAACGCAAATGAACTGATCCGTGAACTCACCCTGCATTACAACAAAGCAAGACAGGCTGCCATTACCAAAGAGATCCTCGACATCGTGGGAGGAGCTGAAGCATTAAGATAATCGAGGCACTCAACCCGGAGAAGGAATGATGTACACGTTCGAGCAACTATCGGAAAAGGTCAATCGGATCATCGGGGAGCTGGATATCCCGGACTCTCCGCCTGAGCTTTACGACCCGATCCGCTACATCCTCAGCATCGGAGGGAAACGTGTGCGCCCTGTTCTGGCTCTCATGGCTGCAAACCTCTTTAAGGACAATATCGAAGACGCCCTGCCCCCCGCAGTAAGCATTGAACTTTTCCATAACTTCACACTGATCCATGATGATATCATGGACCACGCCTCTCTGCGCAGGAACCATCCCACCGTACATACAAAATGGAACACCAATATCGGCATCCTCTCGGGAGATGCATTGAACATCTATGCTTACGGTCATCTGCTGAAATCCCGCAAAGACAAACTTTTCCGTCTCCTGGAAATCTTTAACGAGACCGCTTTGGAGGTTTGCGAAGGTCAACAACTCGACATGAACTATGAACATGTGCGTGAGATCACCATGGAGCAATATCTGGAGATGATCCGTCTGAAAACGGCGGTGCTTCTGGCCGGTGCCATGAAGATCGGAGCCTTGATCGCCGACGCTTCCGAAGAACAGATCCTCCATGCTTACAACTGCGGGATGAACCTGGGAATGGCCTTCCAAATCCAGGATGACTACCTGGATACCTACGGCGATGTCAACCTCTTCGGCAAGACCATCGGAGGAGACATCCTCAGCAACAAAAAAACCTTCCTACTGGTCCATGCAATGGAGCACTTGTCTCCCGAAGCCAAGCAACAACTGTTCAAGGAGATGGATGTCGAAAAACCGAACAAAGAACACAAGATCAAAACCATTCGACAGCTCTTCGATGTGGCCGGGAGCCCTGGGGAAGCACGCCGTAAGATGGAGCAGTACTACAAAGCAGGCATGCGTGAGCTGAAAAGTATCGGGGTCCCCCCCGAAAGGAGGATCATTATCGAAGACCTTGCCGAAAAACTCGTTTCACGAAAGAACTGAAAATTGAATGTGTCACAACTAATATTTACATAAATGGCTAAAGTGAACAAAGGCATCATCACCCAAATCATCGGTCCCGTGGTGGACGTGAGCTTCGAGGAAGAGGGAGCCCAGCTTCCCGACATTTACGATGCATTGGAGATCAAACGCCCGGATGGTTCCACCCTCATCCTGGAGGTGGAACAAGAAATCGGGGAAAAGACGGTGCGTACCATTGCAATGGACTCCACCGATGGCTTGCGACGCGGCATGGAGGTGATCGCCACCGGCGCTCCCATCCGCATGCCTATCGGAGACCAGATCCGGGGCCGTCTGATGAACGTCACCGGAGATGCCATCGACGGCATCGGCCCCCTCGACAAAAGCAAAGGATATCCGATCCACCGCATGCCGCCTAAATTCACCGACCTCTCTACAGAGAAGGAAATCCTTTATACAGGGATCAAAGTGATCGACCTGATAGAACCTTACTCGAAAGGGGGAAAAACCGGACTTTTCGGTGGCGCCGGCGTGGGCAAGACCGTCATCATTCTGGAGCTTATCAACAACATCGCCAAAGCTTATTCAGGACTTTCCGTTTTTGCGGGGGTGGGAGAACGCACCCGTGAGGGAAACGACCTTCTCCGCGAGATGCTGGAAGCGGGAGTGATCGACTATGGAGAAGAATTCATGAAAAGTATGAAAGCCGGTGGATGGGACCTCTCCAAGGTCGACCACGAAAAACTGAAAGCATCCAAGCTGGCCCTCGTCTTCGGCCAGATGAACGAACCTCCCGGGGCCCGGGCCCGCGTTGCCTTGTCGGGACTTTCCATCGCAGAATATTTCCGCGACGGAGAAGAGGATTCCGGCGGACGCGACATTCTCTTTTTCATGGACAACATCTTCCGTTTCACCCAGGCAGGATCTGAGGTCTCTGCCCTTTTGGGGCGGATGCCGTCGGCCGTGGGCTACCAACCCACCCTCTCCACAGAAATGGGCGAATTGCAGGAACGCATCACCTCCACCAAACACGGCTCCATCACTTCGATCCAGGCGGTGTATGTGCCGGCCGACGACCTGACCGACCCGGCGCCGGCCACCACCTTCGCACACCTCGACGCCACCACGGTGCTGAGCCGTAAGATCGCCGAGCTGGGGATATACCCCGCTGTCGACCCGCTCGACTCCACCTCCCGGGCCCTTACCCCGGAGATCGTCGGCGAAGAGCACTATAACACCGCCCAGCGCGTGAAAGAGATCCTGCAGCGATACAATGAACTCACCGACATCATCGCCATCCTGGGAATGGATGAACTCTCCGAAGATGATAAGCTCGTGGTCCATCGCGCACGCCGTGTACAACGCTTCCTCTCCCAGCCTTTCCACGTGGCGGAACAGTTCACCGGCATGCCCGGGAAATGGGTCTCCATCGAAGACACCATCAAAGGCTTTAAGATGATCCTCGACGGAGAGGTCGATGACCTCCCCGAATCGGCATTCCATATGGTCGGAACCATAGAGGAAGCGATCGAAAAAGGCCGGAAGATCCTGGCGGAATCGAAATGATGAGCGTTCACTTTTTAATCTGACGAACCTTGTACCTCGAGATCATCACACCGGAAGAGACCCTGTTCACGGGCGACGTCAAACTGGTCCAGGTGCCTGGCACCAAAGGATCTTTCGAGATCCTCCACAATCATGCACCGATCATCTCCTCACTGCAGGAGGGCGCTGTCCGGCTCATCACCACTGAGGGTTCTGAAAAAACTTTCGCCATCAAAGGAGGCATCATTGAAGCCCACGACAACCATATCACCATCCTGGGCGAGACCGCTTGAACGGGCTCTTTTCTTTCTTCTCCTCTGGGCGGGAGCGACACTGCCGGGACAGGCACAGAACAAGGTGACCTTTCCTGCTACCGACAGTCTGTCGGTGACGGCCGACCTTTACCCCGGTAAGGCCGGAGAACCTTTTCTCATCCTGCTCCACAGTGAGGGAGGTAGTCGTGGCGAATACCGGGATCTGGCCCCCCGCCTCGTGAAGATGGGCTATCACTGCCTTGCGGTCGACCTGCGCACCGGGAAGGAAAGTCATTTTGTCTCCAATGAGACCGCCCGACGCGCCGCCACCCTCACCCCACCCCCTCAACCCCTTGACGGCTTGAAGGATATTGCCGGTGCGATCCGCTACGCCCACGACCTCAACCCCCAAAAAGTCGTCCTCCTGGGCAGCTCACGTTCCGCCTCCCTGGCCCTCCTCCAAGCGACCCGCGACACGCTTGTCGCAGCCGTCATCGCTTTCAGCCCCGGAGAGTTCTTCCGTCCTTTCGTGAGCGTGGCCGACTCCTTGGGCCGCCTCCGGGTGCCGGTCCTGATCACCGGCAGCAAGCAGGAATACCCCTATCTCAAAACCCTTTCCGCCAAAATCCCCCCTCAAAATCTCACCCTTTTTATCCCTTCACGACACGACGGAGAACACGGCGTCCGCTCCCTCCTCCCTTCCGATCCCGCCTCAGGAGAATACTGGCTCTCCCTGCTGATGTTTTTCAGGAACATGAAAGATCGCACCCGATGAACGATCTGGAAACCTTCAGAGAGCAAGCCCACCGTGTCGTGGAGATGATGGTGGAATATTTCCGTAATATCGAGGATTTTCCTGTGAAAGCTCAGGTGCGCCCCGGTGAGATCCTGGATCGACTCCCCCATTTCCCCCCGGAAAAAAGCGAAGAGATGGACCAGATCCTCCGCGATTACGGAAAAAAGATCCTGCCGGGGATGACCCACTGGCAGAGTCCCAATTTCTTCGCTTATTTTCCCGCCAACAGTTCGTTCCCTTCCGTGTTGGCCGAGATGCTTACAGCCACACTGGGCGCCCAGTGCATGATCTGGGAGACCTCCCCCGCCGCAGCCGAGCTCGAAGAACGTATGATGCAATGGCTCATCCGTATGACCGGCCTGCCCGCCTCGTGGGAAGGCGTGATCCAGGATACCGCCTCTACCGCCACCCTCGTCGCCCTTCTCACTGCACGCGAAAAAAAGACCGGCTACCGCATCAACGAGGAAGGATACTCCGGAAATGAGAAATTCCGTGTCTACGCCTCCACCGAGACCCATTCCTCTATCGAGAAAGCTGTACGCATTGCCGGTTTTGGCCGGAAAAACCTCGTAAAATGCCTGGTTCGTGACGACCTCTCCCTCGATCCCTCCGACTTGCGCCAACGTATCGAAGCGGATCTTCGCCGCGGCTACACCCCCCTGGCCGTAGTGGGCACCCTCGGCACCACCTCCACCACCGCCATCGACCCCCTCGAAGAGATCGCCGCCATCAGCCGCGACTACGGGCTGTGGCTCCATATCGACGCTGCCCTCGCCGGCTCAGCCCTCATCCTCCCTGAATACCGCTGGATGATACGCGGTATCGAAGAGGCCGACTCTTTCGTCTTCAACCCCCACAAGTGGTTGTTCACCAACTTCGATTGCTCCGCCTATTTCGTAAAAGACAAGGAAGCGCTCATCCACACTTTCGAGATCCTGCCTGAATACCTCAAAACCCCCACCCGTGGGCAGGTAAACGACTATCGCGACTGGGGCATCCCCTTGGGACGGCGGTTCCGCGCCCTGAAGCTCTGGTTCGTGATACGCTCGTTCGGTGTCGAAGGCCTGCAAGCAATGCTCCGGGAACACCTACGCCTGGCTCGCTGGGTAAGCGACCAAGTCGACCAGGATCCCCTCTTCGAACGCCTCGCACCCGTACCACTCAATACTGTCACTTTCCGTCTACGACCCTCCGGTCGCAACGAAGAAGAACTTGACCCGCTCAATGCCGCCTTACTGGAAGCGGTCAACCGTTCCGGAAAGGCTTATTTTACCCATACCCGCATAAAAGGGAAATATGCGATCCGGTTCATGATCGGCCAGACACATACACGCGAACACCATGTAATAGCCGCCTGGGAACGGATCCGCCGGACCGCCCTCTCTTTGATCTGATCCGTCAGTACATTCCCGCCACTCCTGCCGGCAGAAGAGGCCTTCTCCGGTTGATGCTCAAACCATAAATATTCACGCTGAAATGTACTCCCGTATGCATTTCCCCCTCCTGCGGCAAGTAAGAGGCCCAGAATCCAAAAGTGAAAGGGAAATCGATACGCAAAAGCATGAAATCGGCAAATAACTCCGCCCCGTAACCATAAAACTTCTTCTCATCCAACATGACATTGTGCAGATAATCGTAACTTTTGAATCCGCGGGCATTCTCAAAAAACAGCTGACCCCGGAAACGGGGAACATATAAAAAACTTCCCAGCGAGAGATCCGGATAGAAAAGAGGCAGATCGTACTCCGCCCCGAAGGTTCCCAGTTTTTCCGAGATCCAGCCTTCATAGCCCCGCGGATACGGCAAACGGTTGGCATAGAAGTACCGCATGCTCCGTTGCCGCTCATAACCGACATTGATCACCAACGAATGGTGCCTCAACGCCCCCGGCAGATAGACATTGCCGTTGACATAGGCTTTCTGACCGTATTCGCCCTTGTCCCAGGGGGAATGGAGATAGTTCATGTCCAACACATAACCCAGACGCGGCCGCACATCCCGGTGCCCCATCTTTAACAGCGAATAGGTATAGACACGATAGGAAAAAAAGATCCGGTCGCGATTGTAACGGTTCTCCGAACCCGACCAGGTCAAGCTATTCGAATACTGCACTTCGAACGACGGAATGAATCCTTTACTGAAACGGTTGGTGGTCAGATTAAGGGGCACGTATACACTCCCCCGCAATTCCTGCCGCAATGGAACAGATGAGGGATACGGCCCTCCGGAAGGGGCCCCGAACACATACGCCCGCCCCCCCATACTGTAACTCAGATCAAAAACAGGATACCTCCCCCTGTAAGTCAAATGGGTGATCAGCCGATGCTCGCCGTTTATGTAACCATACCCCAGAGAACCATCCATCGTACTAAGATAGTTCTGGGTATAGAAGACCACACCGGGATAAAGCGGCAGATGATCCAGGCTCAAATGGTCCATATCAAAATAAAAAGGCAGCCAACTGTGCACCTTGAACAGATGGAAAATTTTCGAATACCGTCTCATGGGATAAAGGCTGTCAGGAACATCCCCGCGTTCAAAAGGGCCTTTTTCCTGGGTGGCCAGCGAATCATACAGATGCAGTGAGAGATCCTTTACCTTCTCGAGAGGGATCCACCGGGAAGGATCGATCCACATCTCTCCCACATCATATCCCCGGGAGGTATAGTCGGAAAAAGCGATCCTTTTCCCGTCTGGGGAGACGGTCACGTCGGTCGCCCCAAACCGCGAGCCGGTCACACGATAGCGCCGGCCCGTCACCGTATCCAATGCAAAGATATTGTCGATCCCTCCGGTGGTACTGTGATACAGGAGATACCTGCCTGCCCATGCCACCGACTGGATATCGTCCCACTGCGGGACTAACCATACCCGCCACCGGCCCGTACGGAGGTCGACCTCTTCAACACTTTTTCCCGCATCCGTCAAAACGATCACCAGAATATGCTCATTGTCGCGCCAGGTAGGCTTGAAGAACCGCACATACCCCGGACGGTGGAACGAATACAGTACCTTCGCATTTTGGAGGTCCAAGACTTCCAAATAATGTTCGTTCTGCACCGTCACCCGCACTGCCGCCACCCACCGGGCATCCGGAGAGATATCCGGCGCAAAATAGCGGGTCCGCCGCGTGAAACGGTACTCCTCCTCCGTACGAAGATCATAGATCTTGATGTCCGACCATGTACGGTTCTGCCAACGCGGATCGTACATCGTCTCCGCCCATACGATCTTACCCCCTGCAGCCGACAACCGCACCGGCTGGTAATATCCCGGCAAATGCACCATCCGCTCGTTCCCTTGCCGGTCGACCAATACGAATTCCTCGATCTGGTCGATCCCCGACTTCTCCACAAGGATGACGGAATCATTCAGATATCTCGGGAAACGGTAACTGACGTATTTCCCCCCTTTCCGGCGGTTGACCCGCCGGAAAGGCATCGTCTCATTGAGGCGGTCCAGCTCGCGCCACCGCTCCCCCAACCAGACAAAAGCACTGTCGTAGAGACGTTTCTTGGTCGAACGCATCCGCTTGTACAGATACATGGTGATCGGGTTGATCTCATAAGCCCTGCCGGCCACCCTGTCAAGCGCTTCATCCCATAGCTCCGCCCCATAGCGGGTCCGCGAGTAAGCCACCACCTGATAACCATACTGGTACTTGTCCGGAACATGAATACGATAGGAGTTCATCAGGGCCTGGTTGTAGTTCATCACCTTCCCCTGTTCCACGGCCATCGCCCGCAGCTCTTTTTCGAACGAGGGCAGACGCCCCCGGCCGCTGTGGGATAGGGTGGTCTCCGTCGCCACCGCATCCCCTTCCATGTACCATGAAGGGATCATCAGCACCAGCCCTCCGGCCGACAGGTCTCCGGCAAAGTATCCCAACACCTTTGAAAGGCTTTTGTTGAGTTTCTCCATCTGCACCACATGCCGCAGCTCATGCTTGGCCAACTGCTGCAACTCCCCGTCGGGGTAACCGTTCGGATCGGTCACCGTATACAGTTCCACACGCCGCGGTGCCCATACCACCATCCCGTTGCTGAGTACCGACCGGTCGTGCACGATCACGGTGATCTTCCGTGGTTCACTGTGCAGGGAATGCTTCACATACGGATAGGTGTGTTCGAACAGATTGGCCAAATAAGTTGCCTGCCCCTTGTAATCATCCGGAAACAAGATCCGATAATGCGGCGTTTCGATGCTGTTCCATCGCAACTTCGCCGGATCCTGCCCATTGTTGTAAAACTGCGCATGGGCCCATCCGGACAATCCTGCCCAAAATCCCAAGACCACCCACCAAGACGTCCCCCAAACCCTCCTTCTCTTTCCCTTGACCGCCTGTCTCCCTTTGATTGTGATTTTTTCGGACATCCCGCAAAAAAAAGTTATTTTCGCCTATAAATTTAAAACTATTTGTTGTCATTGGAGGTTCCATCTAAACCGCAGGGAAAAATGGGTGTTTACAAGCGGATCAATAATCTCACGGGATGGATCGTTTTCGCCATCGCCGCCTGGGTCTATCTTTCCACCATAGAATCTACCGCCAGCCTTTGGGACTGTGGGGAATTCATCGCCACCGCCTATAAGTTGGAAGTGGGTCATCCTCCGGGGGCTCCCTTTTTCCTGTTGTTGGCACGCGCCTTCACTTTGCTGACCTCCAAGCCGGAACTGGCCGCCCGCATGGTCAACGCCATGTCGGCCCTGGCCAGCGCCTTCACCATCCTTTTCCTTTTCTGGACCATCACCCACCTGGCGCGCAAGATCATCGGCAAGAACGACAACTTTACCACCGGTGAGATCATCGCCATCATGGGCAGCGGTATCGTAGGCGCCCTGGCCTACACTTTCTCTGATTCGTTCTGGTTCTCCGCTGTCGAGGGCGAAGTCTACGCCACTTCCTCGCTTTTCACGGCCGTCGTGTTTTGGGCCATTCTCAAATGGGAGGAAAGCCGCGATCCGGCCCGTGCAGAACGCTGGTTGATCTTTATAGCCTATCTCATCGGTCTCTCCATCGGTGTCCACCTGCTCAACTTGCTGGCCATCCCCGCCATCGTACTGGTTTATTATTACAAAAAATACAACCCCACCCCCAAAGGCACGATCGTAGCCCTAGCCATCTCTTTCATCCTCCTGGTCCTAGTCATGTACGGCATCATCCAGGGGCTTTTCAAGGTCTCTTCACGATTCGAGCTGTTCCTGGTCAACGGTCTGGGACTCCCCTACAACAGCGGTTTGGCCCTTCACATCCTTCTCTTGGCCGGCAGTCTCATCCTGAGCATCGTCTTTATTCTGCGGAACAAAGACCTCAAGAAAACCCTCATCTTCGCCAGCACCGCCATCGTGCTCTCGGGCATGCCGTTCCTCACCTCTTCCCTCTTTCTCGATCTCCTCATCGCCACCTTGCTGGTATGGGCCATCGTCACCATCGGGAAGAAAGACCGGCGCACCCTACTGACGATCCTCACCTCCGTAATGATGATCCTCATCGGCTACTCTTCGTTTGCCCTTATCCTCATCCGGGCCAATGCCGATCCTCCTCTGAACGAGAACAAACCCGACGATGTCTTCTCATTCATGGCCTACATCGACCGCGAACAGTACGGTACCCGGCCTCTCTTCTTCGGCCAGTATTACAACAGTCCCGTCGTCGAGGTAAAGGACGGAAAGCCTACCTACATCCGGGAGAACGGAAAATACGTCATCTCCCACAGGGCTGTTGTCTATAAATACGATCCCCGCACCACGACCATCTTCCCGCGGATGTACAGCAGCCAGCCCGACCACATCCGGGTCTATAAAGAATGGGGGCACATCAAGGGAAAACCCGTGACGATAAAAGACCGGGATGGCTCCACGAAAACGATCATGATCCCCACCTTCGGTGAGAATCTTCGCTTCTTCTTCTCATACCAGCTGGGATACATGTACGGACGCTACTTCATGTGGAACTTTTCCGGCCGTCAGAACGACATCCAGGGCATGGGAGGCCCCCTCAACGGCAACTGGATCAGCGGCATCCCCTTCTTCGACCAGAAGCGGGTGGGTCCGCAGGACCATCTTCCACCCAAATATGCCGTCAACAAAGGACATAATGTGTATTACATGTTGCCCTTCCTGTTGGGCTTGATCGGCCTCTTCTTCCACTGGTCCCGGCATCCCAAGGATTTTCTCGTGGTGCTGCTGCTCTTTTTCATGACCGGCATCGCCATCGTCATCTACCTCAACCAGACCCCAAACCAACCGCGCGAACGGGATTATGCCTATGTGGGATCCTTTTACGCTTATGCGATCTGGATCGGTCTCGGCGTCCTGGGGATCTTCTATTTCCTCCGCCGCTACATCAACGAAAAGGTGAGCGCCCTGTTGGCCTTCCTCATGACCATCGGCGTGCCGGCACTCATGGGACAACAGAACTGGGACGATCACGACCGCTCCGGCCGCTATACCGCCCGCGATCTGGCCTACGACTACCTCAACACCTGCGAAAAGGACGCCATTCTCTTCACCAACGGCGACAACGACACCTTCCCCCTCTGGTACATCCAGGAGGTCGAAGGGGTCCGTACCGACGTGCGTGTGGTCAACCTCATGCTTTTCAATACCGACTGGTACATCGACCAGATGAAACGCAAGGTGTACGACTCCGATCCGTTGCCGCTGACCCTGCCGCGCAAGAAATACCTCGACGGCATCAACAATCAGATCTATCTGATCGATACGAAAAAGATCAAAGGCTATCTTGATCTTAAAACGGCCATCGACTTCATCGCCAGCGACAACCCCGCCTCCAAGCTGCCGCTGCAGGACGGCCGCATGATCGACTACCTGCCGACCAAACGTTTCAGCATCCCCGTCGACAGCGCTACCGTGGTCGCCAACGGCACCGTCGACCCCGCCAACGCTGGCAAGATCGTGCCCGAGATCCGTATCGATCTCAGCAAAAAAGGCTACATCATGAAAAGCACCATGATGGTCATGGACCTCCTGGCCCACTTCAAGTGGCAGCGCCCTGTTTACTACGTCACCGGCCGTCACGATGACGCCATGGGCATGGAAGACTATTTCCAGCTCGAAGGCTTCGGCTACCGTCTTGTTCCCATCAAGGCCCCTAAGAGTGACAATTACATCGATTACGGGAGTGTCAACACCGAACGGCTTTATGACAACCTGATGAACAAGTTCCGCTGGGGCCGGATGAACGCTCCTGACGTTTACCTCGACTACTATACACGCAGGACCATCACCATCATCAAGGTGCGGAACCTGTTCGCCCGTCTGGCGATGTCACTCGTGCAAGAGGGAAAAAAAGATTCGGCCGTTGCCGTCCTCGACCGCAGTGTCGAACTGTTACCCAAGGACAAGTTGCCTTACAGCATCTTCACCGTCGGACAGATCGAAGCCTATTATGCTGCCGGCGCCCGGGATAAAGCCGACTCCCTCGCCACCGACTATGCCAACGACCTCAAGGAAGAGCTCAATTACTATTTCTCCTTCCCCGCCCGCCTGCGCGACCGCATCGACTACGAACAGAAAGTGGCCCTGCAGATCATGCAACAGATCGCTCTCGTGGCTAAAAAATATGAGAGCCCCCTGGCTACCGACATCGAAAAAGATGTCAACGATTACTACCAGATCTACTTGCAGGGTAAAGGAAGAATGTAATAACCCACCTCAGCGGGAGGAAGAACGCGACTGCCTTACCGCTTCCGGATGTCCCAAGTACTCCGATAACACCTTCAACAAGGTGTGAGGAAGGATCGGCTTCGTAAGATACGCATCACAGCCTGCCAGGAACGATTTCTCCCGCACCTCTTTCGATGCATAGGCGGTGGTGATGATCACCGGGATCTGCGGAAAACGCTTCTTCACGGCACGGGTGGCATCGATCCCATTCTTCAAAGGAATTAAAATATCCATCAGGATCGCATCGGCAGGATACTCTTCCCTCTCAATGTAGTTGATAAAGTCTACACCGTTACGGATCCAGACGATCTCGATCCCTGTCTTCCGTAACAATGACTCAAAATACTGGAATCCTGCCTCATCATCCTCAACGATGAGCAGTTTCTTTTCGCTCCAGTTCTGTCCGGGATCGCTGTAGATCACTGTATAAGGGTTATGGCCCAGGCTCTCATTTTCGCAAAACAAATTATGAAATATCAAATTGCGATAGGACCCTTACACCCCCTTTTTATCCACAACAACCTGTTAATAACCGTGTAGGCCCCTGTATTTCTGCTATCTATATTATTTTTTTCTGCCCTTGGTCAGAAGAATGCCCCTTCTGAGGACATTGTCCTGCCGGTGAACGAAATTCTCCAACAGAAAGGTACGACCCGTTCGTGGATGGAAGACATAAAGGTCGTTTCCCACCAGCTTGTAGTGAGTCTCCTTGCTGATCTCTTTGCCATCCACATAAAGAAAATATACGGTCGAGTTCCGGTAAGTGTACGCTTTCCAGCGGATGTCCGGGATCTTTCCCGATACCGTCTCCTTCATTTCCTTTTGATCTCCTTTTGAATCCACAACAGGGGCCGTCATCCCCCCGGCGGGCTCGAAGAACTTGTCCGTAGGATAGATCTCATGCCAGCGGTTGCCCAACTGCTTCTTGATATCCTTGATCAAATAATGGGCATCATTCCCCGGATAATAGATCCAGAGATGCTTTCCTTTGATCAGCTTGTATTCGATCTTATCGGTTACATCCATCACCCCTACGACAAAAGAGAAATTCCCTGAGCGGTCGGCCTTCCACCGGGCTTTGTATTTCATTTCAAAAGCCATACGGGAATCAAGTGTTCCGGGGG
>JAMOUS010000235.1 GCA_027067975.1 Bacteroidales bacterium
CTTTCATCCTCTCCTCGAACTGCCCGCGGTACTTCGTTCCGGCCACGATGGAGGCCAGGTCGAGTGTCACCACCCGCTTGTCAAAAAGTACGCGCGACACCTTGCGCTGGACGATGCGCAAGGCCAGCCCTTCGACGATGGCCGACTTGCCGACACCCGGCTCGCCAATGAGGATCGGGTTGTTCTTCTTGCGGCGCGAGAGGATCTGCGCCAGCCGCTCGATCTCCTTGTCACGTCCCACAACGGGGTCGAGGCTGCCCTCTTCAGCCGCCCGCGTCAGGTCGATGCCGAAATTGTCCAGGACCGGCGTCTCGGAGGCGGGCTTCGACGACGATGTGCCCTGCGGCCCCCGGCCGCCCCGGAAAGCATGCGACTCTTCCTCCTCCTCTTCCTCACCGGGAAAGTCGGCCGAAGCCTCCGCCTGCTTCTCCATGATCTCATCCTTCACCACCTCATAGTCGATGTCCATATCATGCAGCTTGGCCGTCACCAGCGAGGTCTCATCCTTCAGGATGGCCAGGAGCAGGTGCTCCGTGTCGACCACGTCGTTCTTCATGGCCATCGCCTCCAAATGTACCAGCTTCAGCACCCGTTCCGACGAACGCAGGAATGGGATGTTGTCCGACCGCTGCGGATCCAGCGGCTTGTCGTTGCGAAGACTCCCTTCGATGGCCTTCTTCATGCCGGCAAGATCCACGCCCAACGAGACCAGCGTCTCTACGGCAGGACCTTCGCCGTTACGTAAAATGCCCAAAAAAAGATGCTCCGTGCCTATGTATTGATTGCCTAAACGGATGGCTTCCTCTTTGCTGTAGGCCAGCACATCCTTCAGTCGTTGTGAAAATTTCCTGTCCATATCTTCTTCCTCCTGTTCCAACGGCCCTCCTTCGCGGGCCTTCAAACATCAAAGATAACAATTATTGCCCGAACCGACCGCTTTGCCCATGCAAATCACGGCTCTCTTTTGAACATGTCATTGTTGAAAATTCGCTCTCTCAACGGCCTTTTGTTCGGTAATATTTGCGTATTTTCGTGCGTTTTACTTGCAAAACATTTAACCGGATAAATTCAACAATAAATATGCCAGACGAGAACATTATTAAGATCAACATCGAGGAAGAGATGAAGTCGGCCTACATCGACTATTCCATGTCGGTGATCGTTTCGAGGGCTCTTCCCGATGTAAGGGACGGACTGAAGCCGGTGCACCGGCGGGTGCTGTACGGAATGTTCGAGATGGGTGTGCTGTCCAACCGGCCTTTCAAAAAATCGGCAAGGATCGTGGGGGATGTCCTGGGGAAATACCATCCCCACGGCGACAGCTCGGTATATGATGCGCTGGTGCGTATGGCCCAGGAATGGTCGCTGCGTTACCCGCTCATCGACGGACAGGGGAACTTCGGCTCCATCGACGGCGACAGCCCAGCCGCCATGCGTTATACGGAGGTGCGTCTCCGCAAGATCGCCGAAGAGGCTCTGGCCGACATCGACAAAGACACGGTCGACTTCCAGCTGAATTTCGACGACACTCTCAAGGAACCTACGGTGTTGCCCACCCGTGTGCCGCTTTTGATGGTCAACGGTGCGTCGGGTATCGCCGTCGGGATGGCCACCAATATCCCGCCCCATAATCTCTCTGAGGTGGTCGACGCCCTCGTGGCCCAGATCGACAACCCCGACATCACCGTCAATGAGCTTATGCAGTACATCCACGGACCCGATTTTCCCACCGGTGCCACGATCTACGGCTATCAGGGGATCCGTGACGCCTATGAGACGGGACGGGGAAGGATCGTCGTCCGTGCCAAGACCGAGATCGAGACCAAACCCTCCGGCAGGGAACAGATCATCGTCCGGGAGATCCCTTACATGGTCAACAAGAGCGAGCTGATCAAAAAGATCGGCGACCTGGTCAATGAAAAGAAGATCGAGGGGATCGCCCACGTGAACGACGAATCCGACCGCGAGGGGATGCGCATCGTCATTACCCTCAAAAAAGAGGCCGTGGCCAATGTGGTGCTCAACCAACTTTTCAAGTACACCCAGTTGCAGTCGTCGTTCAATGTCAACAGCATCGCCCTGGTCAAGGGGCGTCCCAAGTTGCTGAACCTGAAAGAACTGCTGCACTACTTCATCGAACACCGTCACGAGGTGGTGGTGCGCCGCACCCGGTACGAATTGGCCCAGGCCGAAAAGCGGGCCCACATCCTCGAAGGACTGCTCATCGCCCTCGACCATCTCGACGAGGTGATCCGCCTCATCCGGGCCTCCAAAACGGTCGAAGAGGCCCGCGGAGGACTGATGAGCAACTTTGACCTGTCAGAAGTGCAGGCCCGTGCCATCCTTGACATGCGCCTGCAGAAACTGACCGGCCTCGAACGGGAAAAACTGCGTGAAGAGTACGATGAACTGATCAAACAGATCAACTACATGAGAGAGGTGCTCGCCTCGGTCGACCTGCAGATGGAGATCGTAAAAAAAGAACTCCTCGAGATTAAAGAAAAGTATGGCGACGAGCGCCGGACCAATATCGTCCCCGATGAGGGCGAATTCAATCCCGAAGACTTTTATGCCGACGAAGAGGTGGTGATCACCATCTCGCACCAGGGTTATATCAAACGTACCCCCCTGAGCGAGTTCCGCCGTCAGAGCAGGGGAGGGATCGGCTCCCGCGGAAGCACCACCAAGGATGAAGACTTCATCGAGCATCTCTATGTGGCCACAATGCACAATACGATGCTCTTCTTTACCGAGAAAGGGAAGTGTTACTGGCTGAAAGTGTGGCAGATACCTGAAGGAAGCCGCAATGCTCAGGGACGCTTCATCAAGAATATGCTCTACCACATGGATCCCGACGACCGCGTGAGGGCATACATCAATGTCCGGTCGCTGAAAGAGGAAGAGTATATCCGGGAGCATTATATTATGCTGGTGACCCGCAAGGGGATCATCAAGAAAACACCGTTGGAAGCATTTTCGCGACCCCGCCAGAAAGGGATCCACGCCGTGATCATCCGCGACGGCGACCAGTTGCTTACGGCAGCCCTGACCAATGGCAAGCAGGACGTCCTGTTGGCCGTACGCTCCGGCCGGGCGATCCGTTTCCCGGAAAGCAAAGTGCGCTCGATGGGCCGTTCGGCTGCCGGCGTCCGCGGCATCACCCTCAGCGGCCCCGATGATGAGGTGGTCGATCTCGTTTGCGTGGAAAACCCCGAACAGACCATCCTTGTGGTCTCCGAAAAAGGATATGGTAAGCGCTCACTTGTAGATGATTACCGCATTACCAACCGGGGAGGGAAAGGGGTGAAAACCCTCAATATCACCGAAAAAACAGGTGCTTTGATCGCTATGAAAGCGGTCACTGACGCTGGCGACCTCATGATCATCAACCGCTCGGGGGTGGTCATCCGCATGCCGGTCAGTGATATCCGCGTGATGGGACGTGCCACTCAGGGAGTACGCCTGATCAACCTGCGGGAAGGTGACTCGATCGCGGCCGTGACATACGTGGAACAACATGAAGAGGAAGTGACCGATCCCTCTTCTGATATTGAAGATCACCGGGATAGCCTCCGAGACGAAAGGGAAGAGTAGGAGAGGAGTGAGTTTTTCTGGCAAAGATTTTGCGACACTTCTGGAAAATAGTTAATTTTGAACTGGATTTCCTTAACTAAACCAATTAAAAATGAGAAAAGTAACGATAATTCTGATCGCTCTTCTCTTCGGGGTCACCGCTGTCAATGGCCAAAAAGGTAAAGTGACCTCAGCACTAACATACCTTGATAACGGAGAGATAGAAAAAGCCTGGCAATTGATACAGGCCGCAGAGCAAAATGAAAAGACCAAGAACTATGCGAAAACCTATTATGCCAAAGGGCGGATCCTTCAGAGGATCGGTGAATCCAAGGATCCGAAGATCAAAAACTTGGTCGATGAACCTCTGAAAAAAGCATGGGAAAGCTACCAGAAAGCCATAGAGCTGGATGAGAAAGGGAAGATCCACAAATCCATCGAGATTTACCTGCCCATGCTCAATGCCGACTTCATCAACAAGGCAGTCGAAGAGTTCAAAAAGAAGGAATACAAAGCCGCCATGGAATATTTCGATTTGGCCCTCCAGGTTGGAAAGGATCCGGTATTCAATGGCGCTGTTGATACTTCTATCATTTACAACGCTGGACTGAGCGCCTATAACGGCAAGATCTGGAACAAGGCGATCGAATACCTGACCCGAGCCAAGGATATGGGTTATGGCGGGGGAGCCATCTATGTGCTCCTGAAAAATGCCTATCTGGAAAAAGGAGATACCCTCACGGGCCTGAAAGTGCTTCAGGAAGGATTCCAGAAGATGCCGACTGACAAGACCATCATCTTCGAACTGATCAACTATTACCTGTTGGTCGAAGATAACAGCCAAGCTGCGATCGATTACATCAACAAGGCACTCGAACAAGATCCTGAAAACGCTTCCTTATATTTTGCCAAAGGATTGGCCCTCGATAAACTGGGGAAACATGATGAGGCGATCGAAGCTTACAAGATCTCCATTTCCAAAGATTCTACCTATCTCAATGCCTACTACAACCTCGGAGCCATGATCTTTAACGATGGGGTGACCATGTTCAACAAGTGTAACGAGATCATGGACAATGAGAAATACAAGGAGTGTGTCGCAAAAGCCGATGAAAAGTTCAAAGAATCTCTGCCGTACTTAGAAAGAGCTCACGAACTCGATCCGAAAGAGATCAATACCCTCGAAACCCTTAAAGTCCTGTATTATCGTCTCCATATGTATGATAAGAGGGACGAGATCGTAAAGCAGCTCGATGCGATCAAAAATTCCTCGGGCGGAGGATCGGGCGAAAACAAATGATCTGAGAGGGAAGGAGCGAAGAAAATCGTTCCTTCCTTTTTTAAGACAAACAACTTAACATAATATTTATTATAGTGCATTTTCTCCGAGGTATTTTTTACACCGGGAATGGCCATACTTGAATATATTCAAGGATCATCCTGACCAGCCAATAAAGGATCCAGAGGATGACAACAGGAAAGATGAACTTCCGGATATTTCGGTAGATCTTACGGGAAATGGACTTCCCCAAAACGAGGTCATACAAAATACAGAATAACGATCCTACGGCTGTTAAATAAATGACCGGTCCGAAAATATGAAACTCAAAAGCTTCTTTGATATGGAAATGCGTTAAGGCCCATAACGACCTAGACATGCCGCACATGGGACAACTGAGACCAGTGGTTTCATGAAAAACGCAAACCCATGGGGTACGGCCCGATTGGGTCATAAAAGGAAAAAGCAGGAAGAGCACCAAGATTCCTAAAACCAGGATTCTCGTAAAGAGACGCACGTTTTCACTCTTCTCGTTGAGGCTCATGCCGTACGCTCAGGGGATTCCGGTGTTGTCAATACGGGATCCAGGATCCGGTAAGCAGGATCAAGCTCTCCCAGGAAATAAAGGCTTATGGACCGGAACCAGACCTCTACGGGTAACAAAAAGACGTTCTTCACATACGGGATCAACAAAAGAACATAACCGATACAGCAGGTCAGCAATCCGATCAGCAGAATTCCGATGAAAAAACCTATCGACAATAATAACATCAGTATGCTGAACACTAAAATGGCCCAGAATCGCTGGTACAGGATCCTCAGGAAGATGCCCCAGGCGGCCGTGGCAGAGACCCGCTTCACATACATGATGACAACGATAAAATGATTGATGAAGAAACGGATATATGCTAACACCGATATCATGGCCAATGAAACAGCGACTGACCACAAGAGGTTCGGGAATACCGCAATATCCTGGGACAATATGGTAATGATCTGGAGGGTGAAAAAGAAGGCATAGGTTCCGGCAATAAACAGCACAACAATCCCGTACACGAGCCTCCAACGGAAAAGGGAGTTCCCTTCTTTCGCATATGCATTCCACGGCTCCGTGATCCGCCCTTCCCCTTTCACAACATTGTCGAGAAAAACAAACTTTCCCCTCGAGTTGAGCCAAAGGAAAATGACCACAAGAGCCGTAAAAAGGATCAGGCCCATCATAATGAGCACAAAGATCCCGGAATGAGCCGCGATCCACTCTTTTACGACCGGGGCCACATTCTCGTAATTGAATTTTTTAATATCGACGGCATCGAACTTTTCGCCAGAACGTGTATAACGGAACGACGGCGACCCCTCACCCAGAAAGGCCAGGAAAGCGGCAAAACCCATCACCAACCACCGCGAAATGTTGAATGGCTTGAAAAGGATTGAGATCATCCTATCCCAGCCCCGGGAGATCGAATCCAAATAGTGAACGCTCATGGCAACGGGAAACTTTGATTTACCTATTAACGTGAGTTCGAAATAAGCAAAATGTTAAAAAAGAGCGAGTTGTCCAAAGGTTTCTTGAGTTTCATACTTTATACTGGGCTTTTTAG
>JAMOUS010000236.1 GCA_027067975.1 Bacteroidales bacterium
CAAGAAAATCGATCCTGAATTCATACTCACCAGACTTCGAGAAGTCGATCAATCTCCCGGAAACAGGGTTATGGCTTTTTTTATTCAATGGCAGGCAATCGTAGTAAAAGATCCTGTACAACGAAAATTTGTCCCGGTCGCCCTGTCCTTCAAGATGTGCAATGCACATTCTCCATAAATCATCGGCAAGCTTCTTAGGATCAAGAGTTTTAACCCCTTTTATCGACTTATATCTTTTTAGAAAAAAAGAACCATCAACAAGTATGGCTGTTTTTTTCAGCATGAGATTGATACTTTTGCATTCAAAGAAAAAAAAAAAAGCCCACGGGTTGGCATTCTCGCTATCGGGAATTGAAAAATTGAGAATGCTTTGCCATGAGCGCTCTTAACAAAGGAACAAAATTCATTCCAATTTTACAAATTTTTTTAGTATAACTCCTAACTTTGAAAATAAAAACAAATGTACAATTTCAATAAGGCGGTCAAGATCCTTTCCAAAGACATTGAAGAGATCGAGGGCATCCTGGAAGGGGTGGAAGCTGCCACTCCCGCCCAGGCGATGGAGCTGAAGCTGGCCCTCTCCAAGCTGAAGAACCTGCGGGAGAATTTCGCTCTTTTCGCTCAGCACCTGGAGGAGATGCCTGCTTCTGCCGCCGCACCACCGCTTCCGGAAGAAGAGCGTTCCGTGACCCCGGCACCTCCTTCCCAACCCGTAGTGGGAAAGGAAGAAAAAACGGAAGTGCCGGAAGAACCGAAAAAAGGTGTGGAGACCGCTGAGAATGAGGAAAAAAAAGTAGAGAAAAAGGGGAAAGCCGCCGGCCCCAAAAAGATCCTTTCCGACACCTTGCAGTCGCACGAGTTCCGCAACGAGCAGCTGGGCAAGGAAGTGGCCGGTCACGACCTCTCCTCCAAGCTCTCCAAGAGGGCGGTCACCGACCTGCGGAAGATCATCAACCTCAATGACAAGTTCATGTTCATTCGCGAGCTCTTCGACGGCGACAAGACGCGATATGAGGAGACGCTGCGTCTTCTGAACGCCGCCACCCGCCGCGAGGAGGCGGAAAAACTTCTCGGGAGCTTCCAGTGGGACCGCAAGAGCGAGGCGGCCAAACGTTTCCTTGAGCTGGTCGAGCGAAAACTTTCAGGTCTGAAGCATGAGTAAGCTCTACCTTGTTCCAACGCCGGTGGGCAACCTGGGGGATATGACCTTCCGGGGGGTAGAGGTGTTGCGCCAGGCCGACGTGGTGGTGGCCGAAGACACCCGCTCGGCAAGACGATTGCTCGACCATTTCGGCATCGAGAAGAAGCTCTTCTCCTTTCACAAGGACAACGAACATCGCATGGTCGGCCCCTTGCTGGAGCGGCTGCGCGGTGGCGAGGTGCTGGCTCTCACCAGCGAGGCCGGCACCCCCGGCATCTCCGACCCCGGCTTTTTGCTCGTGCGGGCCTGCATCGAAGAAGGGATCGACGTGGAAGCCCTCCCCGGCGCCACCGCCTTCGTGCCGGCGCTGGTGGCCTCGGGCCTGCCGTGCGACCGTTTCTTTTTCGAAGGGTTCCTCCCCACCAAAAAAGGCCGCAACAAACGCCTCACCTCTCTCATCCCGCTCCCTCATACCCTCGTCCTCTATGAATCCCCTCACCGCATCCTCCGCACCCTCGACGACCTCGCCTACCACCTCGGCGAAAAAAGAAGAGCCGCCGTAGCCAAAGAGATCTCCAAGATCCACGAGACGATCTTCCGCGGCACCCTCGGCGAACTGGCTGAGCAGCTACGGAGCATGCCCGGAAAACCCAAAGGGGAATACGTCATCATCGTGGAAGGAGCACCCAAAGAGACTATGTCCCAAAGCGGGAATTGACCACGTTGTTACAGATCGAGCCGATCATATAAATGTTGCCGGAAACCCGGCGGTCGTCACCATCTCCCGAATGTCCGGCAGCAAGCATTTCGGTGAGTCACATCTTTACATCTTTGCCTGAACGATTTTTCATGTTCTCGATCCCGGATGATCCCGATTTATTCGGTATCTTTGATAATCAAGTGTTCAGAACCTCAAACCCGTCCGTTCATGAGAAAGTGGTTTCTTTTTTTCGTTATGGTATCCCTGCTCGCAACAGGATGCTCCCGGAACTCCAACGAGGTGGTGGTCTACACCAGTGTCGACCAGGTCTTTTCCGAACCCGTGCTGAAGGAATTTGAGAAAGAGACAGGGATCAAGGTGAATGCGGTCTTCGACACCGAAGAGACCAAGTCGACCGGCGTGCTCAACCGCCTCATTGCCGAGAAGAACCATCCGCAGTGTGATGTGTTCTGGAGCGGCGATCCTGTCCGCACGCTGGTGCTGAAGCGCAAGGGGATCACCCAGCCGTACCGTTCGCCGGAGGCGCAGGACATCCCGGCCGTATACAAAGATCCCGACGGACACTGGACCGGCTTCTCGGCCCGCGCGCGGGTGCTGCTATACAATAAAGAACTGCTCGAGGACGAGGCGGTGCCCAATTCCATCTTCGACCTGACGAAACCCCAATACCGCGGTAAGGTAGCCCTGGCCAATCCCCTCTTCGGCACCACCACCTTTCACATCGCCGCCCTCTTCTCTGTCCTGGGGGACGAACGTGCCAAGGCCCTCCTCGACAGCCTCAAGGCCAACGGCCTGGTGCTGGCCACCAGCAACGGCGACGTCCGCAAGCGCGTCGTCCAGGGTGAGATGGCCTGCGGCATCACCGACACCGATGACGCCTTCGAGGCGATGAAGGAAGCCCCCCACGTGGGGATCGTCTTCCTCGACCAACAGGGCATCGGCACCCTCATCATCCCCAACACCGTCAATCTCATCAAGGAGTGCCCCCATCCTGACAACGGAAAAAAACTGATCGACTACCTCCTGCGACGTAAGACCGAAGCCGCACTGGCCGCTTCCTGTGCACAGATGCCCCTCCACAAGGGGGTGAAGGTGCCGGAGGGAATTCCTTCGCTCGACCATATCGTCCCCATGAAGATCAACTACGACAGCACCGCTGCCAAGCTGGAAGAGATCCAAGACTACCTGAAAGCATGGGTCCGCTCGTTCTGAAATATCCGGTACAGAAGCTGATCCTTCTGCTTTTCCTGGCACTGGCCGTGGTACCGGTGCTGAACATCCTCTTCCACATCTTTTTCACTCCCGGTGTGTTCCGTACCACGCTGGCCTCGTTCAATCTCTACACCTGGCGTCTGTTGGGGCAGAGCCTGTTGCTGGCCACGGCCGTGGCGTTGCTGGCCACCCTCTCCGGCACCGCGCTGGGGTTCTTTCTCTTCCGCAGCGACCTGCCCGGCCGCACCCTCCTGCGTACGCTTCTGTTGATACCTCTCTTTCTCTCCCCTTATCTGCTGGCCGTAGCCTGGAAAGATCTCTTCTTCCTCAGCACCGGCACCACGGCCTTCATCACCTCGCCGGCAGGGGTGGTGCTCGTGCTCACCACCCTCTACACCCCGCTGGCCATGCTCATCGCCGGCACGGCCCTTGCCGCCATCGACATCTCGTACGAGGAGAGCGGCTGGCTCCTCGCCGGCCGCCGCAACACCCTCCTCCACATCACCCTGCCCCTCATCCGCCCGGCCCTCTTCAGTGCCTTCGTGATGGTGTTCATCTTCACCCTCTCGGAGTTTTCCGTGCCGGCGGTATTGGGGGTGAAGGTCTTCACCACCGAGATCTTCACCCGCTTCTCGGCCTTTTACGATCACACCACCGCCATCGGCCAGTCGGCGGTGCTGGTGGGGATCTGTTTTCTCCTGCTGGCTTTCGAGGCCCGTTATCTTTCCGAGGCACCTTTTCTTTCGCTGGGGCGGCGGGGAGGACATGCCGGTCTGTACCGCGGTCGGGGTCTGCGGCGCGTGGGTCTCTTCTTTGTCCTTTTCTGGCTGGGAATGTCTGTGGTGTTGCCCTTTGCGGTGCTGACAGGCCAGGCATTCCATGGAGGAATGGCTGTGATGGCCCGGGCGCTGGCGTTGCTGCTGCCGGCGGCACCCTCGTCGCTGCTGCTGGCCGCCGGCGGGGGCATGCTCATCCTCATCACCGGCGCGGCCGCCGCCTGGCGCCGGCCGGGCACGCCCCCCTCCCCTCTCAACAGGGGTTTCGACCTCCTCCTCTTGCTCCTCTTCGCCCTGCCCGCGACCGTCCTGGGCATTGCCCTCATCCATTTCTACAACCGCCCGTCGCTGGCGTTCCTTTATGGCGGGCCGGCGATCATCCTGGTCGGCTACACCGCCCGCTATGCTTTCCTGGCGGCCCGTCTCACGGGCAACGCCCTGCGCCAGCTCCCCGCCAGCTTCGACGAGGCGGCCCGGCTGGCCGCCATCCCGCCGCTGCGGCGGCTCCTGCACATCCACCTCCCCCTGCTGCTCCCCGCCCTCGCCGCCTCGTTCCTGCTGGGCTTCATCCTCAGCCTCGGCGAGCTGGGCACCACCCTCATGGTCTACCCTCCCGGCACCACCCTCCTGCCCGTGAAGCTCTACACCCTCATGGCCAACGCCCCCCAGCCCCTCACCAGCGCCATGACCCTCGTGGTGATGAGCATCACCTTCGCCGCCACCACCCTCGCCTACCTTCTCCTCTCCCGTCTCTTGAAACGCTCGCCCTATGCAGCCAGCCGTTGAGTTTCGACATATTACCCATGCCTATGGCAGCCGCGAGGTGATCCACGACCTCTCCCTCACCGTGGCGGCGGGGAGTATCACCACGCTGCTGGGCAGTTCGGGCTGCGGCAAGACCACCCTGCTGCGCCTCCTCGCCGGCCTGGAGACCCCCGCCGGCGGCGAGGTGTACCTCCACGGCACCTGCGTCACCCGCGGCAGCCGTCTCCTCGTGCCGCCGGAGCGGCGGGGCGTCGGCTTCATCTTCCAGGACCTGGCCCTCTGGCCCCACATGACCGTCCTGGAGAACGTGGCCTTCGCCCTGCGCAGCCGCCATGACGCCGACGCCGGCGGCCGCGCCCACACCCTCCTCGATCGCCTCGGCATTGGCGATCAAGCCCAGAAATACCCCCACCAGCTCTCCGGCGGCCAGCAGCAGCTCACCGCCATCGCCCGCGCCCTCGTCCTCAACCCCTCCCTCCTCCTCATGGACGAACCCCTCGCCAACCTCGACGTAAAGATCAAAAAAGAGATCCTCACCCTCATCCGCTCCCTCCACGAACGCGAGGGCCTCACCATCCTCTACGTCACCCACGACCACCGCGAAGCCTTCTCCCTCGCCGACACCGTCGTGGTGATGCGCGAAGGCAGAATCGTCGAAAGCGGCACCGTCGGGGAGATCAAACGCTCTGAAAACGAATATGTCCGGTCTTTTCTCGAATATTAACCCTTAAAAACCATGCATCATGAGAACACTCACACTACTGATCCTCGTCATGACCCTTTTCCTCGGCTGCAAGCAAGGCCGTCAGGGCCAGACCACGAACAACGGGGAGATCCCTCCAGCCGCACCTGCAGAGACGCTGAAACCGGCGATCAGTGCACCGCAGGGTGTCGACACGCTCTTCACCTTTGACAACTGCGAGGCCGGCAAGCTGCCCGCCGGCTGGACACAGGGCTTCACCGGCAAAGGCACCGGCACCGTCTGGGCCGTCGCCGACGACAACGGCAACAAGGTGCTGGCACAGCTCTCGAAAGAGAACCCCAGCTACCACTTCAACGTGGTCGTATATGACGGTATCGAGCTGAAGAACCCCACCCTCGAGGTGCGGATGAAAGCGATCACCGGCAGGATGGACCAGGGGGGCGGCTTCGTATGGCGTTTCAGCGACTTTGACAATTACTACGTGGTGCGGGCCAACCCCCTCGAAGACAATGTGGTACTTTACAAGGTGGAAAAGGGCAAACGCTCCGACCTGCCCCTCGTGGGGGAAGGCCGTACCTACGGCATGAAGGTCGAACCCCTCGGCAGCGGCTGGAATACCTTGCGCCTCACCGCTGAGGACGATCTCTTCACCGTTTACCTCAACGGCAAGAAACTATATGAGGTGCGCGACACCACCTTCACCGGCCCCGGCAAGATCGGCCTCTGGACCAAGGCCGATGCCGTGACGTGGTTCGACGACCTCAAGGTCACGGGCGAGTAGGATTTTCCCCGCCCCGCTCATTCCTGCGGCGGCCATGGGGACGTTTCTTCCTGCGTTTTTTCCCCCCGCGGGGGCGATGTCGCTCTTCCCGCACCGGCTCTTTCCCCTCCTCACCCCCGAGACGCGGAATGGGATATCCGATGAGCCGCTCGATGCGCCGGAGCTTATTGCGTTCCTCCCCGGTGACCAGTGTCACCGCACGACCTTTGCTTTGAGCCCGCGCCGTACGTCCCACCCGGTGGACATAGTCCTCGGGGTCTTGCGGCACATGGTAGTTGATCACCATGTCGATGTTGTCGATGTCGATGCCGCGGGAGATCACGTCGGTGGCCACGAG
>JAMOUS010000237.1 GCA_027067975.1 Bacteroidales bacterium
TTTCTGATGATCGCAGGGATGTTCCTCCTGGCAGGTTCCCTCTCCTGCAAGCGGCACTATCAGCCCAAACCTCATGGATATTACCGGATCACCTTTCCCGAGAAGGAATATGTCCGTTACGAAGGGTCCTGTCCTTACACCTTTGAATATCCGGTATACGCAAGGGTTGTGAAGGATCCCGAGCCTGACGCCGAACCTTGCTGGGTGAATCTCGACTTTCCCACCCTTCACGGCAGGGTCCATATCACGTACAAAGATGTTCGCGGCAACCTGGGCCGGATGCTCGAAGACACTTACGACCTGGCCTATAAGCACACCGTCAAGGCCGATGCCATCCGGGAAAGGGCTTTCCGGGACACCGTCCGCAAGGTGTATGGGATCCTTTACGACATCCGTGGAAATACCGCCTCGAACGTTCAGTTCTATCTGACCGACAGCACCCGTCATTTTCTGCGGGGGGCCCTATACTTTGACTGTGAACCCAACAAGGATTCGCTGGCCCCGGTGGTCGACTTCATCCGGAAGGACATCATCCACCTCATCGAAACCTTTTCATGGAAATAGTTTTTTTCTTAATTTGCCGCTCGTTAAAAACGTTGCATGGGGCTTAAATTCATCCAGGAACCGGAGGAGGACTGCCTGCTGGGGGTGTGGGAGATCGAGGAGGACCTTTCCGTTCTGCGGGAGATGGTGAGACTGGAAGAGGAGGAGGAACAGCGGCTTGACTCTTTCCGCAACGAGGCCCGGCGGCTGGAATTCCTCAGTGTAAGGGTGCTGCTGCAGCGCATGATAGGCCCCCGGGCAAGGATCGTGTACGACCCCTCTACCAACAAACCCTATCTGCACGACCGTTCATATAATATCAGCATTTCTCACTCGGGCAAGCTCACGGCCATCCTCCTCAGTCAGAAGAAGAAAGTGGGTTTGGATATGGAACAGATGACCCACCGGATCTCAAGCATCGCCCATTATTTCATCAATCCTGCCGAGCGGATCACCGACGATGAGACCCGAAAAAGGTATCACCTTTACATCCATTGGTGTGCCAAGGAGGCGATGTACAAGATCTGTGACAAGAATGCCCTCAATTTCCGGGAGCATATGGTGCTGGAACCTTTCGATCCGGCTGTGGAGGGGACAGTGGTGGGACATGTCGACAATGGTCGTATCCGCGATGATTTCCAGCTGCATTACCGGCGGATGAAGGACTATGTATTGGTATGGTGTTGCAAGAAGGAGATAAGATGAATGTACTGTCGGACATCACCGGGCGGGTGGGGCGAGGGGAGAAGCTCTTTGCGCTGTTGATAGATCCGGAGGAACATACTCCGGCGACGGTGGAGCGTCTTTTGCGGCGTATCGGGAGCCGTCCTGCCGATCTGGTGTTGCTGGGGGGCAGTCTGGTCACGCGGCCGGTAGAGCCGGTGGCGAAAGTGTTGCGTGCGGCGCTGGAGGTGCCGCTGGTACTTTTTCCCGGCAGTCTTCTGCAACTTACCGGCGAGGCCGATGCGCTGCTGATGCTCACCCTCCTCTCGGGTCGCAACCCCCAATATCTTGCCGGTGACCAGGTGACGGCGGCCCCTTACATCCGCAACCTGGGGATGGAGGTGATCCCTACGGCTTATCTTTTGGTGGGTGACGGCAGGGCCAGTGCCGTCGAGGTGGTCAGCGGCACCGCGCCCCTCCCCGAACAACGCAGTGAGGTGATCACAGCCACCGCCCTGGCTGCAGAATATATGGGCAGCCGCCTGATCTACCTGGAGAAAGGCTCGGGTGCTCCACAGCCGCTGGATACGGAGGTGGTGCGGAAGGTGCGCAGCCTCATCACGGTGCCCCTCATCGCGGGAGGAGGGATTACTCACCCCCGCGAAGCCGCAATCCTCTACCAAGCCGGAGCAGATATCATCGTAGTGGGCAACGCCCTGGAAAAAGATCCTGCCCTCGCCGAAGGCTTCAAAGAAGCAGCCGACCGTGCCGGCAAAGAGAAAAATTAAAAGGGCTGCCTGCAGACAGCCCTTCTGTATCTTCATAGCCCAGCAACCTATTTGCACTTCAGCACCTGCTGCATCTCATATTTGGCACTCTCTTCATAAGGTGGATGCAATGCTTTCCTGAAAGCGGCACAGGCTTCGGCCTTCTTGTCCAGGTTCTCGTATACCTTACCCAGTGAGTAATAGTAACGGGCCTTGACGACGTCGTTGCCCTGATCGAGCGAAAGCGCTTTCTGCAAGTATTGGATCGCCTCCGTGTATTTGCCCTTTTTGTTGTAAATCTTTCCCAGTTCGTAATAGACGTCGGGAGAGTTGTTGCCGTACTTCACCGATTCCAGGAGGTATTTTTCCGCCTCATCCATCTTGTTGTTCTGGATGGCGATGACGGCATGGTTATAGGTGTAGTTCCTCATGAACTTTTTGGCGTTGTTAAGGGTCTTCTGATCGTGGATCTTCTGCGCCACCTCAATGGCTTTGTTGGCCGCCTCTATCATCTTGTCTTCCTGCTTGAGCTTGTCATAGACGAGGGCTTTCCCGAGGTAAGCGCTTGCCAGGTCGGGGTTGATGGCCAGCCCCTGGTCGAAGATTTTCAGCGCATCTTCATAGTTCTTTTTGACGAACTCCTGTTTTCCCCATGCGTAGTAGAGTTTGGGGATCAATCTTTCACTTTTTTGGGCCAATGCGATGTTCCCGTATTTCTTGCCGTATTTTTTTGTTTTTTCGAAATAGTCGATAGCTCCTTGGAAGTCACGTTTTTTGTACGACTCCACGGCCAGTTTGTAATAGAGTTTTGGGATTTGGTCCTGGGCGAGCTTTTTGGTCTCTTCTCCTTTTTCGCTCAGCTCTTCGGCATTGTCGGCCAGGGAGATACATTTTTGGAACGAAGCGATCGCCGCTTTGGTGTCGCTGTTCAGCAGCTGCACCCCCTTGTTATAGGCGTCGATGATCTCCTTTTCATCTTGCGACCAGCCCCAAACGGCCGTCGTCAAGATCAGCAGCGTTGCCAGAACCGAAATTCTAAATGTCTTCATAACGCAATAAATCAAATGGTTAAAAATTTAGTGTGCAAATATAAAAATATATCAAAAGAAACAGATCCAATTTCCTGAAAAGATTTTGCAACAATCATTCCAAAAGGTGGGGATCATTTGTTTTGGGGTTCGAGGAGCTCTTCGAGGAGGGTTCCGTCGGAACCGTTGGGGGCGGGGATCTTGAGGAAATAGGAGACGGTCGGGGCTACGGCGGTCATGGGGACGGCCTGGGGGATGGTCTTGCGCGGGATGCGCCAGCCGTACCAGATGAGGGGGACGTGGGTGTCGTACCAAAAGCCGGCGCCGGTGGTTTCCTGGTGGCCGTTCTTTTCCTGCCAGCCGGGATCGAGCACGACAAAGACGTCGCCGGAACGTTTGGGATAGAAGCCGTTCTGGATCTTCATGAACACCGGATTGCTGTTACCCGCCTCGCGCAGAGCGTGGGCCGTCATCACGTGGCTGACGCCCGTGAACTGCAACATGAAGTCGGCTACGCGGTCCTGCATGCTGTAAAGTGAGATGTTGGCATCTTCGATGAGGACATGGTCGAGGTAGATCTGGTGGTTGTGATACCCTTTCACCCAGAGGGCTTCTCCGTAGATGACGTTGAGGTAGCTCCGCAAAAGGCTCATCGCCTGGTTGGGGTTGAAATAGCCGGCGGGCATCTTGAGGCTTTCCAGATATTGGGCATCGGGGGAGACACCGCGTGTGGCGGTGAGGATGACCAGCAGGTTTTCGCGTCCCACCTCCCGCTCGAGGAACGAAAGCAGATGGGCCACGTCGTGGTCGAGACGCAGGAGCAAGTCTTCCATCTCGCGCGAATCCCGGCCGAAGGTCTGCAACACATACTTCCCTGCGGAGAAGACCACTGCCAGGAAGTCGCAGGTATCGTCCTGTCCCAGTTCTTCATGGACCACCAGGTTGGTTACAAAGTCTTCGGTGAAGGTGTTGCCGTAGGGGGTCTGGCGCAGGATGGCCAGGTTTTCATGTCGCCGGTCGAGATGGGAGATCTTTTTCAGATCGTAAGGGAAGACGGTCTTTCCCTGCAATCCTTCGCTCTTGTCGGCGCTGTCGGGGAGGCTGGCGGAGTATTCGGTGGGGGGTAGCCAGGTGTCCCACACCTTGGTCAGGTATGTACGGGGCAGCGCCTTGTCGTTGAAGTCGCGCACCCACTGCGGCAGCGAGTCGAGGTAGTAGTTGCTGCTCATCCACGTGCCGCTGCGGTCGTCGTACCAGTATACCGCATTGGCCAAATGACCGCCGGCAAGGACGGCGGTGGAGGCGTCGAGGCCTACGGCAAAGGAACGACCCCGCAGCCGGCTCCCCAGACGGATGGCATCGCCCAGTGTCGAGGTGAGGAGGTGACGCGGCGAGTGTTGCCCGTTGTCGTAACTGCCTCTCACCGCCTTGACGGAGGGATCGACCGTGGCAAAACGCCGCTCATTGTGCAGGGGTTCATACCAGTTGCTGCCCACGATGCCGTGTACCACCGGGTTGCTGCCGCTAAGCACCGTCGCCACGCCCGTCTCCGCCTCGGCAAAAAAATAGCCGTACCGTGCATTGTTGAAATAACTCCCCTGGCTGAGCAGTTTGCGGAACCCTTCCTTGCCCATCTTCTCCTGGAAGCGGTTGAGTTGGTCGAGGCTCAGGGGATCGACCAGGATCATCACCACCAACCGCGGGTGCGCCGAAGGAATTTTGCGTGTGAACTGCCCCCGTGCCGGGAATGTGAGCATCCCGGCGGTTACCAACGCGAAAAATATTGCCAGATCCTTCCTCTTCATGCTGCCTCTTTTCATGGTCAGACCGTTTTTTCGGAACGGGCAAAAATAATCCCAAATTGTTCAAAGGAAAAATTTTCCGTCTATTCTTCTGCACCGCCACGATCTTTTCGGTTGTTTTGGTGGGGAGTAGGGAGTAGGGTGTAGGATTGTGTGGTTGTGAGGGGTTTCCGGGTGACGGAAAGGGGGATTAGGGGAGGATGATCACTTTCAGCGAGATGGCGGGGAGACCGGGGGCGGTGAGGGTGAGGAGGCAGAGGCCCCGGAGGCCTTCGGGCAGGAGGACGTCCATTCTTCTTCCGGCGGTGGGAAGGGGGGTGAGAGGGATCGTCCGTCCATTGGCGGTAGTGAGGGTGAGGGTGTAACGGCCCTCGCGGGGCAGTTGCAAGTGGAGGAGGGCCCCCGCCGCGGCGGGGTTGGGCCATATTTTGGGGTGGGTAGGAGAGATGATGGTATCACCTGGCTTGGCCAGACGTATCTCCAGCCAGGTGAGCGAGTCGCGCGCCGTGATCACCCCTGTGAGCTCGCGCGCAACATAGCCGTCGGCGGTGACGCGCACCGTCCAGGTCCCCGGCGCCACGGGACGACGGAACCGCCCCGTCACACTGTCGCAGTAAGTGAGCGAATAGCTGTCGTCGTGGCCGACCAACTCGATACAGGCCGCCACCGGCAAGCCGCTGAGCGAGTCGACCACGCGCCCGCCCAGGCCGTACAGCGCCTCTTCCATGTACCGGAGGAGGGAGCGCTGGTTGCGGTGCCACAGGGGGAGCAAAGCTTCGGCAGGGGTGAGCTTGGTGTCGTCGAGTTCGATGGTCACCTCCCGCCCGTGGAGGAAAGCGGTGACATAGTCCTGTCGTCCCCCGCTGATCTCGTACCAGTCGCCTCCGTTGGTGACGCCGTTGTCGAGGTCGGTCATGTATCCGGCGGGGGCATGGGCATGGACGGTGTCGGCATAACGGCGCGCGACCGCATAGAACCAGGCGTTGTCGGCGTGGGTGCGTTCCGACGAGTTCCAGGTGTCCCAGGGGTAGTTGACCACCTCGGCGCCGCTGTGGAAGTTGGCCGACATCACGAAGCGGTGCTTTTGCATGAAGTGCATCATCGCGACGGTCTCGGGGGCATAGTCGTTGCCGTCGGGGTGGTCGCCGTCGCGCGGATCGGGGAAATTCCGGTTGAGGTCGATGCTCTGGGCGTTGTAGCGGGTGGCGCCGCCGAGGGTGCTGTCGCCGCCGCGGTAGGTGCCGTCGGGGTTGGCCAGGGGGTTGATCCAGATCTCCAGGCTGTCGACGAGCCGCCGCACCAGGCCGCCGGCGTCATAGCCCGTCAG
Source organism: Bacteroidales bacterium (assembly GCA_027067975.1). Taxonomy (GTDB): domain Bacteria; phylum Bacteroidota; class Bacteroidia; order Bacteroidales; family VadinHA17; genus DRPN01. Next base: position 6,131 of record JAMOUS010000237.1, read on the forward strand.
CAGCGAGTCGATGAGATGCAGCAGCATCACATAGCCGCCCGTCTCGTCCCCATGCATCGTGGAGGTGTAGAAGAAGGCGGGTTCGTCCTCGTCGTCTGCGGCGTTGTCGGAGATCTTCACCGCCAAGAGGAGACGTCCCTGCACGGTGGAGCCGAGGGTGTCGAGGCGGCAGAGGCCGGGATGGGCGGTGGCAAAGTCCTGCATCAGACTGACATATTGCGGATAGGTGGGGTAGGTGTCCCATCCGGCCGCCTCCGCCACGGTGGCTGCGGTGGCGATGCCTTTCGA
>JAMOUS010000238.1 GCA_027067975.1 Bacteroidales bacterium
GGCATAGCGGTTGGTCTTCTCGACGTCGAAGGTGATGCCGAGTTTGTCGTTCATCAGTTTCTGGAAGTTCGGGATGAGGGCGAAGACGCCGATCGAGCCGGTGAGGGTGACGGGGAGGGTGAGGACACTGTCGGCGGGGGAGAGGATGTAGTAGCCTCCCGACGCTGCATAGGTGCCCATGGTGGCGACGACGGGCTTGCTCTGGCGGGCCAGGTCGACCTCGCGCCAGATGATGTCGGAGGCGAGGGCGCTGCCGCCGGGCGAGTTGACACGCAGCACGATGGCCTTGACACTGCTGTCGCGGCGGGCCTTGCGCAGGGCCCGGGCAAAACGCTTCGAGCCGATGTTCATCTCCTCGCCATTGCCGGTGACAATGTCCCCGAAAGCATATACGACCGCGATCTTCTCCTTGGCCGTTTTCTTCTTCGCAGGCACACGGCGGTATTTCTCCATGCTGATGAACGAAGGCTCATCCTTGCCGGTGCCGCTGAGGGAGTCGAGCAGGTCGATGATCTCGTCTTTGTAGCGGATGCCGTCGATAAGACCGTACCGTACGGCGGCTTGGGGGCTGTCGATGAGCAGGCTGTCGGCCAGGGTGTTCAGACGGTCGGAGGTGAGGCCCCGGGCTTTGGCGATGTTGTCCAGCAGGTGGTCCCAGATCGATCCCATATAGACGCGGATCTGTTCGCGGTTGGCCTCGCTCATGTTGTCGCGGATGAACGGTTCCACGGCGCTCTTGAACTTGCCGTGTTTGATCACCTGCACTTCGATGCCCAGTTTCTCCAGGGCCTTGCGGTAGAAGGCGATCTCCGAGCGCAGGCCGGTGAATTGCATCATGCCGGCAGGATTGAGAAAGACCGAGTCGGCCGCCGTCGCCAGATAGTAAGACGATTGCAGCAGCATGTCGGGAGAGTAGAAGATCACGAACTTGCCCGAGCTCTTAAAATCGAGCAGTGCATTGCGGATCTCCTCGACGGTGCCGATGCCGGGGAAGGCCATGCCCCCTTCGATGTAGATGCCGCAGATATTGGGATCGTCCTTGGCCTTCCGGATGTTGGCCAGGATGTCGTTCAGGCCGATCACCTCCTCCATGTTCCAGGAGAAGGGGTTGGACATCAGGAACGGGAAGGCAGGGGTGCGTTCCGGGACGAAGGAGGAGAGTTTGTAATAGAGCACGGTGTTCTTCTCCACCTTGGCGGGTTTTTCGGTGGTCATCATGGTGCTCATCATCCCCAGTGTGCCCAGCACGACGATGGTGAAGAGGGTCAGGGCAATGAAGACGCCAAAGACGGAGGCCAGGGTGTATTTGAGGAAACTTTTCATGATCTTGTTTTTTTGGTTCTCGCTTTGAGGTATAAATATACGAACGAGAATCATACCTTTGTCAACGGAACCCAATTTTCTCGCATGGAGATGGAGGAGGTTTTTCTGTTACTGGGCAGCAACCGCGGGGAGCGGCGGCAGATCCTCGAGCGGGCTTTGGCGTTGGTGGGGGAGCGTGCGGGTGAAGTGAGCCAGTTGTCTTCGTTGTATGAGACCGAGCCGTGGGGTTTTGAGGATGCAGTACCTTTCCTGAACCAGGCGGCGGCTTTGCGGACGGTGCGGGAGCCGCTGGAATTGCTTGGGATCCTCCAGGGCATTGAAGAGGAGCTGGGGCGCAGACGGCCCGTGGGAGGAGCCGGCCCTTATCTTCCCCGGACGATCGATATCGACATTTTGCTGTGGGGCGGGCGGGTGATCCGTGGGTCTCGTCTGACGGTACCGCATCCCCGGCTGGCATTGCGGCGGTTTGCGTTGGTGCCGCTGGCCGAGATCGCCGCAGAGGCTGTCGATCCTCTCACGGGCCTCACCGTCGCCCGCCTGTTGGAAAGATGCGATGACCACGGCAGCGTCAAACGCCTGTGACTCCTGCCCAGCGGGTTTATTTTTTTATTTTTTTTCGCAATTTTTTTGTCTCTTCTTCGAACCCCGGTTTTCCGAGGAGGGCGAACATATTGCGTTTGTAGGCTTCGACGCCGGGCTGGTCGAAAGGGTTGACGCCGAGGAGGTAGCCACTGATGGCGCAGGCTTTTTCGAAGAAGTAGATCAGCTGGCCGAGGTGGTGTTCGTCGAGGCGGGCAAGGGAGATGAGCATGTTGGGCACGCCGCCGTCGACATGGGCCAGTAGGGTGCCCAGTTCGGCCATTTTGTTCACCTCGTCGACCCGTTTGCCTGCCAGGTAGTTGAGTTTGTCGAGGTCGGCCGGGTCGTCGGGGATGACGACCTGGCGGGTCGGCTCTTCGACCGAGAGGACCGTCTCAAAGAGGATGCGTTCGCCTTCCTGGATGTACTGGCCCATGGAGTGGAGGTCGGTGGTGAAGTCGACCGCTGCGGGGAAGATGCCTTTGCCGTCCTTGCCTTCGCTCTCGCCGTAGAGCTGTTTCCACCATTCGGCGAAGTAGTGCAGTTTGGGTTGGTAGTTGACGAGGATCTCCACCTTTTTGCCTTTCCGGTAGAGGAGGTTCCGCACGGCGGCGTACTGGGCGGCGGGGTTTTCCCAGAAGGTCCGGGCGGGGCAGGTGAGGTCTTCCATCTCGGCGGCGCCGTGGACGAGGGCGGCGATGTCATGGCCGGCGATGGCGATGGGGATGAGGCCCACGGGGGTGAGCACCGAATAACGGCCGCCGATGTCGTCGGGGATGACGAAAGAGCGGTACCCTTCCTGGTCGGCCAGGGTGCGGAGGGCGCCCCGTCGTGCGTCGGTGATGGCGATGATGCGTTGCCGTGCCGCCTCGCGGCCTATACGCTCTTCCAGCATCTTCTTCAGGATGCGGAAGGCGATGGCCGGCTCGGTGGTCGTGCCCGACTTGGAGATGACCACCAGGCCGAACTCTTTTTCCTGCAGGATGTCGAGCAGCTCGGCCAGGTACTCTTCGGAGAGGTTGTTCCCGGCGAAATAGATGTCGGGAGCCCCGGCGTCGGGGCCTTTGCCGGTGAAGTTATGGGAGAGGGCGCTCATCACGGCGCGGGCGCCGAGGTAGGAGCCGCCGATGCCGATGACCACCACGGCGTCGGTATGGTCGTGCAGGGCCTGGGCGGCCTCGTTCATCGCCTGCAGGTCGGCGGCAGTGGTCGACGAGGCCAGGTCGAGCCAGCCGAGGAAGTCGCTCCCCGGACCGCTTTTCTGATGGACCCGGGCGACCACCTGGCGTGTCTCTTCGGCCAGGGCGTCGATCTCGCGGTGCGGCACAAAGGGCTCTACATGTTCGAGGGACAAAGAAAAACGGTTCATAGGTCGGGGGTTTTTGGGATGTTTTTTCGATTCAGACGGCAGCGGCTTTTTCCACCCAGGCTTTTACCTCTTCCTGGGTGGGATTCTTCAGGCCGAGTTTATGTTTTTTGTTGTAAGAGGTGATGTCGTTGAAGAGTTTTCCCGGTTTCACCTCGCGCAGGCTGGCGACGGTGGAGAAGCCCAGTCCCTGGATCACGGGCACCCACTCTTCGGGGATGCCGAGTTCGAGGAATTTTTCTTTCGGGTCGATCACCACTTTTTTCTCGGGGCGCATCTGCGGGAAGAAGATGACATCCTGGATGGAGTGGGCGCCGGTCATGAGCATGGTGAGGCGGTCGATGCCCACGCCGAGGCCGGCGGTAGGGGGCATGCCCAACTCGAGGGCCTTGAGGAAGTCTTCGTCGAGGACCATGGCCTCCTCGTCGCCGCGTTTACCCAGGAGGAGCTGCTGTTCGAAGCGTTCGCGCTGGTCGATGGGGTCGTTCAGCTCGGAGAAGGAGTTGGCCAGCTCCTTGCCGTTGACGATCACCTCAAAGCGTTCGACCAGCCCCGGCTTCGAACGGTGTTTCTTCGAGAGGGGCGACATCTCGATAGGGTAGTCCATGATGATGGTGGGCTGGATGAGATGCGGTTCGGTGGTCTCGCCGAAGATCTCGTCGATGAGCTTGCCCTTGCCCATGGAAGGGTCGGTTTCGATACCCAGTTTTTCTGCGGTGGCACGCAGTTCGTCCTCGTCCATATTGGAGATGTCGACCCCGGCATGTTCCTTGATGGCGTCGAACATCGTGAGCCGTTTCCACGGACGTTTGAAGTCGATCACCCTGTCGCCGTGTTTCACCCGGGTGGTGCCATGGAGGGCAAGGGCCACCTTCTCGATCATCTCCTCGAAGAAATCCATCATCCAGTAATAGTCCTTGTAGGCGACATAGATCTCCATCTGGGTGAATTCGGGGTTATGGAAGCGGTCGAGACCTTCGTTGCGGAAGTCTTTGGCGAACTCATAGACCCCGTCGAAGCCGCCGACGATGATGCGTTTCAGGTAGAGTTCGTTGGCGATGCGGAGGTAGAGGGTCTGGTCGAGACGGTAGTGGTGGGTCTTGAAGGGGCGTGCCGCGGCACCGCCGTAGATAGGTTGGAGAATGGGCGTCTCCACCTCGAGGTAGCCGTGAGCGTTCAGGAACTCCCGCATGGTGTTGACGATCTTTGTACGCTTGATGAAGATCTCCTTGACCTCGGGGTTGACGATGAGGTCGAGCGAGCGGTTGCGGTAGCGCTGCTCGGGGTCGGTGAAGGCGTCGTACACCTTGCCGTCCTTTTCCTTGACGATGGGCAGGGGGCGCAGCGACTTGGCCAACAGCTTGAACTCTTTCACCCAGACGGTGGTCTCGCCCATCTTCGTCTTGAAGACATGGCCTTTGATGCCGATGATGTCGCCGATGTCGAGGAGTTTTTTGAAGACGGTGTTGTACATCGTCTTGTCCTCGCCGGGGCAGATGTCGTCACGGCGGAAGTAGGCCTGGATGCGGCCGTGGCTGTCTTGCAGCTCGATGAACGAGGCGTTGCCCATGATGCGGCGCGACATGATGCGGCCGGCGAGGCTCACATCCTGGAAATTGTTCTTCTCCGGGTCGTATTGGGAGAGGATCTCATCACTGTACGCCGTCACGGGATACTCCTCCGGCGGGTAGGGGTCGATGCCCAGTTCCCGCAGCTTTTTCAGTGCCTCTCTTCTTATGATCTCCTGTTCAGTAAGTTGTGTCTCGGTCATCGAAAATAAATTTTTGCAAAGATAAAAAAAATGAGGAGGGCTGCTTTATTTCTTGTATTTTTGCATCTTCGGCAGGCCGGGGAATTCCGGTCGTTCAGCCGCTTTTCAGGAAAGGAGGTCAGGCATGGAAGAGGGTCCGAAACGGAAGAGGAGGTTACCCTCCTGGATGAAGATGGAGATGCCGTATGGGGAGACCTATTCGCGGGTCAAGAACATCGTTACGCACCATCATCTGCATACGATCTGTACCAGCGGCCACTGTCCCAATATCGGGGAGTGCTGGAATGCGGGTACGGCCACCTTCATGATCCTGGGGGATATCTGCACCCGTTCGTGCAAGTTCTGCAACGTGCGTACGGGCAAGCCGTTGCCGCCGGATCCGGAAGAGCCGCGGCGTCTGGCGCGGTCGATCCGGCTGATGGGGGTGAAACATTGTGTGATCACCTCGGTCGACCGGGATGACCTGCCCGATCTGGGGGCTTCTTTCTGGGCGGAGACGATCCGTGCGGTCCGACAGGAGAATCCGGGGGTGACGATGGAGACGCTCATTCCCGACTTTCAGGGGCGGGAGGAGCTGCTGGAGCTGATCGTCCGGGAGGCGCCGGAGGTGGTCTCCCACAATGTGGAGACGGTAAGGCGGCTCACGCCGCAGGTGCGGAACAAGAACATTTACGACCGCAGCCTGGCGGTGTTGCGGTATCTCTCTGACAGGGGCATGGTGACCAAGTCGGGGATCATGCTCGGCCTGGGGGAGACGCAAGAGGAGGTGCTCGAGACCATGGACGACCTGCTCGAGGCGGGCGTGCGGGTGATGACCATTGGTCAGTACCTGCAACCTTCGCCGGCCCATTATCCGGTGAAGGAGTATGTCCGGCCGGAAGTGTTCAGGGAGTATGAGAAGACGGGCCTGGAGAAAGGCTTTGCTTTTGTCGAGAGCGGTCCGCTGGTGCGGTCGTCGTATCATGCCGACCGGCATGTGCATGCCCTCAAAATTGAAAGGATCCGGTGATGCAGGCACGAAAGGTGGAGCGGCGCGATCTGGGGAGAATGCCCTACCGCGAGGCGTGGGACCTGCAGGAGTCGCTCCTGGGGCGCCTCCAACGGCGTAAGCTGGATGGAGAGGAGAAACTGCCGGAAGAGTTGGCGGGCTACTTTCTTTTTGTCGAGCACCCCCATGTGTACACCCTGGGCAAGAGCGGCGACCGCAGCAACCTGCTCATCCCTCCCGAGAAACTCGAACAGGAGCACATCGCCTTCTACCATACCAACCGCGGAGGAGATATCACCTACCACGGCCCGGGGCAGATCGTCGGCTA
>JAMOUS010000239.1 GCA_027067975.1 Bacteroidales bacterium
CTTCGACTGGTACAAGAAAGATACGAAAGGGTGGCTCGTGACACCGCCCGCCCTTGCTACCATCGGTACCAGTCCCTCCTCTATCAACGGCGGAAGCATTACCAACAAGGGGATCGAACTGGCCCTTACCTGGAACGACCATGCCGGTGACTTTAAGTACAGCATCACTGCCACCATGGCCTACAACCACAATGAGGTCACCGAGATCGCCAACGACGAGAAGATCATCCACGGTCCCGCCAACGTTCTCACCCACGGGATGTCGGAGATCTATCGCGCTCAGGTGGGATATCCCATCGGATACTTCTGGGGCTTCCAGACCGACGGGGTGATCCAGAACCAGGGAGAGGCCGATGCTTATAACAACAGCATCACCTCCGATCCGCGCCCGGATCCGGTGGTGCCCGGCGACTTCCGCTTTGTCGACCAAAACGGCGACCACATCATCGATGACAAAGACAAGGTGATGCTGGGTGATCCGCATCCCGATTACAACTTCGGTCTGCAGATCAACTTGGAGTACAAAGGCTTCTATTTCCACTTCACCGGTACCGGCCAGGCCGGCATGCAGGTGGCCAAGTCGTACCGCTTCTGGAACAGTCCGTGGGACAACTATACCACCGACTGGCTCAACCGTTGGCATGGAGAAGGCACTTCCAATAAATATCCGCGTGTCACCTCCGCTGCCAACCAGAACATGCTCCAGATGTCCGACTTCTATGTGGAAGATGCCGACTACTTCCGTATCAGCAACGTGACCTTGGGGTACGACCTCAGCCGTCTCGAGGGATGGCCGCTGGCTGAGACACGGCTCTATGTACAGGCCAAGAACCTGGCCGTCATCACCGGCTACTCCGGCATGGACCCCGAAGTAGGTTACGGCCCCGACGGCTGGTCGTCAGGGATCGACATCGGTCAGTATCCGCTGTCCCGGACCTTCCTCGTCGGACTCTCGATCAACTTCTAACTTTAAAGTGTAACACACCATGAAAAGAGCGATATATTTCCTGATGACCATCCCCTTCCTCCTGCTGATGACCGGATGCGGGGATGATTTCCTGGACAGGGAGAACCTGTACCAGTTGGATGAGTCGACCTACTACTCCACGCCTCAACAGATCGACGAGGCGGTCACTGCCGTCTATTCCGCCCTCCATCCGGGGAACTGGCAGAGCAGTGAGCTGATGGTGGCCGAGCTGATGTCGGACGACCGTTTCGGCAGCGGGGGCTCCGAGGATATCAATGCCCAGGGCCTCGACCAGATCCAGCTCACTCGCGACGACCTCTATGACAACCTCTGGGCTGAATCGTATCGCGGTGTCTTCCGTGCCAATATGCTGATCAAGAACTTCAACCGTGCCAAGTTCGACGATCAGGAACAGCGCAACCAACTGTTGGGGGAAGCCCATTTCCTGCGGGCCTACTTCTACTTCAAGTTGGCCAAGTTCTGGGGTACGGTGCCGCTGATCATCAACCCCGAGGCCGATCGCAACCCGCCGAAAGCTCCCGCCGACAGCATCTATGCCCTGATTGCCTATGACCTGAAGAAGGCCATCGACGTGATGCCGGCCAAACCCTATTATGACTTCCCCACCGGTCGGGCCACAAAATGGGCTGCCGAAGCGCTGATGGCACGTGTGTGGCTCTTCTATACCGGCGTCTATGAAAAGACCGACATGCCGGTGAGGGGGGGCGGAACCATCACCAAAAAGATGGTACAGGACTGGCTCGTCGACCTGATTGACAACAGCCAGCATAAGCTTGTCGACGACTTCCGCAACCTCTGGCCCTATTCGGCCAACCCCGATTACAAGTTTGCCAGGGTCAACAACCTGAAATGGGCCGGGGACGACGAGAACAACCCCGAAGTGATCTTCTCGGTGAAATTCAGCCCGCTGGGCGACTGGGGACATATCCCCTATACCAACATCACAATCGTGGCCTTCGGCTTCCGGGGCCTGTCGAACGCTCCCTTCGGCATGGGGTGGGGCTGGGCATCTGTCAACCCCCAGTTGTGGGACAGCTTCGAGCCGGGCGACCTGCGCCGCGAGGGCTCGATCATCACACTCGACACCACCATCGAAGGTTACAACTTCCATTACAAACTCGGCGGCTGGGGCTGCTGGTGGGAGACCGGATATTACGACAAAAAGTATGTGCCGGTGTACTCCCGCAACGCCGAAGGCAAATGGCAAAGCCTCTACTACCAGTGGTGGGGCGGTACGCCTAACATCATGTTGAGCAGCTTCCAGGATATGGTGAAGATCCGCTTTGCCGACGTCCTCCTGATGGCTGCCGAGCTGGAATGCCCCGATGCACAGGCTTACTTCGACCAGGTCAGAACCCGTGCAGGACTGGCCTCCAAGCCCGCTACGCTCGAAAATATCAAAGAAGAGCGGCGACATGAGTTCTCGGGTGAAGGACTTCGTTATTTCGACCTGCTGCGCTGGCATGACGTGGCCGCGGCATTTGCCAAGGTCAAGAATGTGCCGATCTACAACAACGCACAGCCGGCCACCTACGACGGTCCTGACTTCCGTCCCGAGACGAAAGGCTTCCTCCCCATTCCTCCCAGCCAGATCCGTATCTCCGGTGGTGTTCTCGAACAGAACCCCGGATGGTAATGGCTGCGTGAAACTCCTGTCCCGTCAACCGGAGCGGAGGGACCTGCGGTCCCTCTCGCTCCGGTTTTTTCGGGAAACATGCGTTTGTCTTCTATGAGACCCCTTACACATCCTGTAATCTTCTCACTGTCTGATGGCATCCCGCATCACCATATCCTTCCTCTTGGCAGCCGTACTTTTTTGGTCTCCATACTTGCTCCTCTATCCGTCCCATCCGCCTGCCGGGGATGTTCTGAAGCGGGTGAAGGTCTATACCGGTTATCATGACGGAGTCTTCCACAAAACTCCCTACGGGAGTCCCGATGGGCAATGGACGGTTTGGAGATATTCTTACCCGTGAGATGGAGCGCACCCTTCCGCCTTCTCGCACAACGAAACGGTGAGGTGGAAAAACCAATGAAAAAGAACCCTGCTCCCCTTAAAAAATCACCTCCCACTGGCAAACGGGGCGGGAAAGTCCGGATCGGTATTGAGTGAACGATTATACAGTGAATGCCATGAAAAGACGTTCTGTGTTTTTGTTCCTGTTTGTTTTCTTCATCTTTTACAGTTGCCGGGAGGAGAAGAAAACCTCATTGCGGGGGAGCCGTCCGAACATCGTTTTCATCCTGACCGATGATCAGGGATATGGAGATCTGAGCTGTCACGGCAATCCCATTCTGAAGACACCCAACATGGACTGGATCCATGATCGTTCGGTTCGTTTTACCGATTTCATGGTGAGTCCTACCTGTGCTCCTACGCGGGCCGCCCTCTATTCGGGAATGCATGAGTTCAAAACGGGGGTATACGATACCCGTCCTCCCCGCAACCATATGTCGCTGGATGTGGTCACCCTGGCTGAGATGCTGAAAAGAGCCGGATACGTCACAGGCCTTTTCGGTAAGTGGCACCTGGGGCTTGATTCGCTTTACCGTCCTGAGCACAGAGGGTTCGATGTCGCGCTCACGATGATCCATCCGGGGGATTACAGGATCTGGTATGATCCGCCGCTGGCTCGCAACGGTGTGCCGGAAGAACACAAAGGATACCGCACGCGCATCCTTTTTGACGAGGCGATGAAGTTCATCGAAGCGAACAAAGACACCCTCTTCTTCTGTCATATCCCCACCTTTTCCCCGCACGAACCGCTGGTGGTTCCCAAAGCCTACAGCGACCGTTGGGACGGGAACAAGTTCTTCGGTATGATCAGTTATCTGGATGAGAACGTCGGGCGGTTGGTGAAGAAACTTCAGGAGTTGGGACTGGAGAAAAATACCTTGCTGATCCTCATGAGCGATAACGGTGCCACCTTCGGTGCCGACATCTGGAATGCCCACATGCGGGGCGTGAAGACGACCGCCTGGTACGGCGGCACCCGTACCTTTTCTTTCTGGTACTGGCCCGGCACCCTGACGCCGGCCGATGTGGGTGCACAGACCGCCCATGTGGATGTTTTGCCTACCCTGACCGAAGTGGCTGGATATTCCATACCCCCTGAGATGCAAAAACACCTCGACGGGCGCAGCCTGGTACCCCTCCTGCAGGACCCCCGTGCCCCCTGGCCCGAAAGGGTGCTCTTTACCCATGTGGGGCGGTGGAAAGAAGGGGCGATCGATGCCCATAAATATTGCCAGTGCAACGTCCGGAAAGGCGACTATGTCGCCGTGAGGATCGAATATTGCGACGACCCCACCTGCTGGGCCGAATGCCCCGTATTCAAAAGGGTGCAGGAAGAACATAAACCCGGCTACTATTCCAAAAAATACGCCCAGTTCAATTATGCCGTCACCCCAAAAGGGAAATGGGCCCTCTATAACTTAAAAGAAGATATCTCCCAAAGCCATAATGTCGCAGAAGAACATCCCGGGATCGTCAACGAGCTTTCACGACGTTACGAGGAATGGTGGTCGGAGATCCATCATTGTGTC
>JAMOUS010000240.1 GCA_027067975.1 Bacteroidales bacterium
GAAAAATGCAAATTGAAATGAAAAGAACGCTCATTCTTGGTTATCTTTTGGTGGCGGGATTGCTGTTTTCGTGCGGCGATTCCGACGGTTTCCGCATGGAGGAAGGGAAACATTCGGTGATCTTTCAGGTGAACGGCCTCCGGAAACGGGTGGTCTTTTTCACTCCGAACATCGTTCAGGTCTCCTGTACCCGGGCGGGTATGCCTTTCCGGGATTCTTCGCTGGCAGTGACAGCCCTGCCGGAAGAGGTCCATTGGCGTTGTCATAAAGGGAAGGATACCGTGGTGATCCGTACCGATTCGCTGATCCTGCATATTTCCCGCAAAAGCGGAGCAATCTCTTTCTTCCGCCAAGACGGTTCACGTTGGCTCAGGGAACATGACACCCTCCTTCCCGTGTTGCGCGATACCGTGGTGAGGGGGGAGCGTTATTTCTCCGTCCGTCAGCCTTTCCTCCTTACCGCTGACGAGGGGGTCTATGGTTTGGGACAATACCAGGAAGGAAAGATGAACTACCGTCACAGTACGATCACCCTGGTCCAGGCCAATACCATTGCTGTGGTGCCTTTCCTCTATTCTACCAACGGCTATGGGATCTTATGGGATAACTATTCTCACAGCACCTTCTCCGACGGCCGGGAGCTTACGATGTTCACTGCGGCTGTGGCCGACCAGATCGATTATTATTTTGTGGGTAGCAGCACCCCCGATGGGGTCATCGCCGGCTATCGCCACCTTACGGGAAAAGCTCCCCTGCTCCCGAAAAAAGCGTACGGCTATTGGCAGAGCCGTGAACGCTATGCCTCGTTCCCCCAGATGATCAACGTGGTCGAAAGGTACCGGAAAGAGGGCATCCCCGTGGACAATATCGTGCTCGACTGGATGTACTGGGGTGATAACGGCCATTGGAGTTGCATGTGTTTTGATTCTGCGTCCTTCCCCGATCCGGAGGGCCATATCCGAAAATTGCACGATCTGGATGTGAACGTAATGGTCTCCATCTGGCCGGCCATAGGCACAAAGAGTGCGCTGTATCATGAACTTGAGAAAAAAGGTTTGCTGCTTCAGAACCGGCACTTCTCGGGGGCACGTCTCTATGATGCATACAGCCCCGAGGCACGTGAGATCTATTGGCGCTACATCCGGGAAGGTCTTATCTCCAAGGGGGTGGATGCCTTGTGGATGGATGGTACCGAACCGCAGTTCCGCTGGGTGAACACCCAGGAGCGCATGGAAGAGGAGATGTGCAAGGCGGGGATGACCGCCGCAGGACCGCCGGAGAAGTACCTCAATACCTATGCGCTGGTCACCTGCCAGGGGGTGTACCGCCATTTCCGGCGGGATGTGCCGGATAAGCGGGCGTTTATCCTCACCCGCTCTTCGTGGGCGGGTCAGCAGCGCAATGCCACCGTCACTTGGTCGGGCGACCTGCCTTCATCATTCACCAGCCTGCGTCATCAGGTGCCGGCGGGGATCAACTTCTGCATGGCAGGCGTGCCCTACTGGACCCACGACATCGGGGGATTCTTCCCTTCCAATAACGGCGGAAAGTATCCCGAGGGTATGGACGATCCCGCCTTCCGGGAGCTCTATGTGCGATGGTTCCAGTTCGGGGCCTTTTCTCCGATATTTCGTTCTCACGGTACCGGAAAACCGCGCGAATTGTATGTCTTCAGAGAAAAAGATCCCGATGCCTGGAAGGCACTCATCGGAGTGTTAAACCTTCGTTATCGCCTGATGCCCTACCTCTATTCGCTCGCATGGAAAATCACGCACGACGACTATACGCTGATGCGGGGACTGGTGATGGACTTCCCCGATGATGCCAACGTATATGACATACCCGACGAATACATGTTCGGGCCGGCGTTCCTGGTAAAGCCTGTTATCCGTCCAATGTTTTACCTGCCCGGCGGCAGAAAGATCCCCGCCGACAGTGTCAACCGCGAGGTGCTGCTCTACCTGCCTCGGCCGGCCTTGTGGTACGACATGTGGTCTAACCGCTGCTTCCGCGGAGGGATGGTGGTGCCGTGTACCTGTTCGTTGGAGACATTTCCCCTCTTTGTCCGGGGAGGAACGATCGTGCCCATGGATACCCTCCATCAATCGGCTGAAGCTTGCCGGGGTATGCCCCGCGAGATCAGGATCTATGGCGGACAGGATGCCTTCTTTAATCTATATTTCGATAACGGTCGTGATTACCGGTATGAAAAAGGAGAATACGCTACGGTGTCACTCACCTGGAAAGAGAAAGAACATGAGCTTGTGATCGGCAAATGGGAAGGGGAATACCCCTTCCCCGGCCCTTCGAGAATAAAGGTTTTTCTATATGAACCTTTGCCGGGAGAGGACCGTTATGCCATACATGATCATATGCTGCAATACAAAGGAGAGGAAGTTCGTTTGCAACTCCAATAAAACACCAAATATACCTGACCTATGAAACGAAGAGATCGTCTTTCCCTGCTGATCGTAATATCGATCGTTTTGTTATCCTTTCTTTTTCTCACTTCCTGCGGACGGGAAAAGAAAACGTCCGGGGTGAGTGCCTATGATGTGGTGTGGGACACTCCTTCCCGGAATTCCCTCGGGTCCATGCCCCTGGGCAATGGAGATATCGGTCTCAATGTGTGGGTTGAGCCGGATGGAGACCTCTGCTTTTATATCTCCAAGACGGATGCCTGGGATGAGAACTCCCGTCTGGTGAAGATTGGAAAACTGCGTGTTTCCTTTTCGCCGGGAGGGAAGCAAGAACTGCATTTCACCCGACAGCATCTCGACCTGGAGGAGGGTGCTGTGCGCATCGACTATGGCGACAGTCTCCGTTTGACCTTGTGGGTCGATGCCCATCATCCGGCCGTGTGTCTCGACGTGGAGGGCCAAGTGCCGGTGAGTTGTACCGTCACCAATGAGATGTGGCGCACGCGGCGCGATACCCTGGCATATATTCTGCATGGCGATGTGCTTTATGACGGTCGATACGAGCATGGTTCGAAAGAGCCGGTGGTGGTCGATCCCGACAGTGTGGTGCGGGGATTTTCCGACAGGATCGGCTGGTACCACCATAACGCCCGCTCGGTGGGGCCGGCGATCACGTCGGAGTTCCAGGGCATTGCGGATCTGGTGTTGCGTGATCCCATCCTTCACCGGACGTTCGGGGCGATGGTCATCGCTGACGGCAAGGCCGAACGCCGTTCCGATACGGTGTTGTTCCTGCCTGCCGCCAAAGAACATCACCTGATGGCTTTTGTCCGCACCGACCAGCCCGCTTCCTCACAGCAGTGGCTGCAACGTGTGGAAGAGGATATCCGTGCCACGCTTGCTGTTCCGCGGGACAAACGCTGGGAGGATCATCGCCGCTGGTGGCATGCCTTCTGGGACCGCAGCCATATCTTCATCACTCCCTCGCAGCAGGATACCAGCGAGGATGCCTTCATCGTCAGCCGCGGATATACGCTGCAGCGTTTCATCACGGCCTGCGCCGGCCGCGGAAACTATCCTATCAAGTTCAACGGCTCCATCTTTACGATGAACTTCCCCGGTTACCCCGGCGGGCCCGACTTCCGGCGGTGGGGACCCGCTTACTGGTGGCAAAACACCCGGCTGCCCTACATTAGTATGTGTGCCTCGGGCGACTATGAGATGATGCAGCCCCTGTTCCGGATGTACGTCGACAGCCTCTTCACCTTTTTCCGCGAACGGACCCTCCGCTACCTCCACCATGAAGGCCTGTACCTTACTGAAGAGATGTATATCTGGGGCGCCATTCCCTTGGCCACCTACGGCTGGGATTCCACCTTTGCACAGCGGAAAGACAAGCTGCAGGTGGCCGGCTACCATAAATACGAATGGGTGTCGGGGCTGGAGCTCCTTCATATGATGCTCGACTACTGGGAGCACACACTGGATACCACCTTCCTGAAAGAAAAGGTGCTGCCCTTTGGCAACGAGGTGTTGCTCTTCTTTGACCGGCATTACGGTGTGGATTCTTCCGGTAAGCTGGTGATGCGGCCGGCGCAGGCTCTTGAGACCTGGTGGGACTGCCGCGATCCCATGCCCGAGCTGGCCGGCCTCTATGCCAACACCGCCCGGTTGCTCGATCTGGATACTTCCCTGACCACTCCCGACGAGCGGGCGTTCTGGAGAGAGCTGCGTGAAAAACTGCCTGAGATCCCCTTACGGGTGGAGGACGGCGACACCCTGCTGGCCCCGGCCCGGGAATACCGCAACAAGAACAACCTGGAAAGACCCGAAATGTACGCAGTCTTTCCCTTCCGTCTCTTTGCCGTGGGTAAACCCCACCTGAACTGGGCCCGTGCAGCCATGGAACATCCCATCGGCGAGGTGGCCCACGGAGGATGGGCCCAAGATGATATCTTCTACGCCTACCTGGGCGAAGCGGAAAAGGCTCGCAAGGCCGTCTCGGAAAGGGCGCGCGGCCAGGATCCCCGCGTGCGTTTCCCCGCCTTCTGGGGACCCAACTTCGACTGGACCCCCGATCAGGACCACGGCGGCGTCCTCATGAAAGCCGTCCAGTCCATGGTCCTCCAAACCGACGGGGAAAAGATCTACCTCCTGCCTGCGTGGCCCAAGGAGTGGAACGTCGATTTCCGCCTCCACGCACCCTATCACACTACGATCAGCGGAACATACCGCAATGGAACCCTCCAACACCTCAAAGTCGATCCTCCCGAAAGAGAAAAGGATATCATCTTCCCGACACCCTGATCCCCCTCCGGAAGAGCCGGAGTCCTTTATAGCCGTCAGGCCCTTTGCCTGACGGCTTTTCTGTTTCTCACCGGAAGATGAATTGACCTCGAAACCGGCAGATTGCCGGGGAAGATCAATGAGATCTACGTAGGCAACTACGTAGGTGGATGCACGATAAAATACAATGTGAGAGGAGGTTGTGTTGTAAGATGGAGTGAAGTTGTAAAAAAGGTGCATTGGATGACCGCGGTCATCCGCTATTTTTCTGCCGGATGAAGGTAGTATCGAAAAGAAACGGTTACCGCGATGATTGTTCCGGTCCGGAAGATCGGGAGACCGAAAAGAATACCGGAAGCCCGGGTTTCGTAAATTTGGGGTATAAAACAAAATATAATGTCTCATGAAAAAGACCTTGGTTCCGTTCCTCCTTTCTTTTTTCCTGGTTCTTTTTGGGTGTGAATCCGGCGGGGAGGGAAAGCCGGAGAAGCCGGATATCCTCCTTATCGTGGTGGATGATCTGGGATACAAAGATCTCAGTTGCATGGGCGGAAGGTATTATGAGACACCCAATGTCGACCGGATTGCCGCGGGGGGGATGACCTTCACCAACGGTTATGCCACCTGCGCGGTATGCAGTCCTTCGCGGGCGAGCCTGCTGACGGGGAAGTTCACCGCCCGTCACGGTATCACCGACTGGATCGGGGCGGCGGAGGGCACGGCCTGGCGCCGTCATGGACGACACAACAAGCTGCTGCCAGCCCCCTACCTGCATCATCTTCCCCATGCCGACACCGTGCTGCCGGAGGCGTTCAGAATGCATGGATACAAAACCTTCTTTGCCGGGAAATGGCATCTGGGCGGACCGGGATATTATCCTGAAGACAACGGCTTTGATGTCAACGTCGGAGGGTATGAGACGGGCAGTCCGCCCCATGGACGCTATTTTTCGCCTTTTCACGATCCCAAGATGAAAGACCTCCCGGAAGAGAAGGGAATGTCCCTTTCCATGAAACTGGCCCGTGAAACGGTGAAGTTCATCGAAGCCCACAAGGACGAGCCCTTCCTTGCCTACCTTTCTTTCTATGCCGTCCATAGCCCCATACAGACGACAAAGGCGAAATGGAAACACTACCGTGACAAGGCCGACTCGATGGGCATCGCCCCCCGGGGCTTTGCCATGGAAAGGCGCCTGCCGTACCGTCTCCATCAAGACAATCCCGTCTATGCCGGACTGGTCTCCCAGATGGACGATGCCGTCGGTTATGTCCTCGACGCTCTCGAACGTCTCGGCTTGGATGAGAAGACCGTCGTCGTCTTCACCTCCGACAATGGCGGGGTGGTCTCCGGGGATGCTTTCTCCACCAACCTGGCCCCCCTCCGCGGCGGCAAAGGCTATCAGTGGGAGGGAGGCATCCGCGTGCCCCTCTTCATCGGTGTGCCCTGGATGGACATCGCCGGCAAGAAGAACGACACCCCCGTCAGCGGGGCCGACCTCTATCCTACGCTGCTCGATCTTGCCGGCCTGCCCCTGCTGCCTCACCAGCATGTCGACGGCATGAGCCTTGTCCCCCTGTTGCAGGGTGATACACTCCCTCCACGTGCTTTCTATTGGCATTACCCCCACTACGGCAACCAGGGCGGAGATCCTGCCTCCATGATCCGGAAGGGACACTGGAAACTGATTCACTACTGGGAAGACGGCAGCGAAGAACTCTATGACCTCAGTCAGGACATCAGCGAACAACACGATCTGGCACAACGAGATCCCGGGGTCCGGAAGCAACTTTCCGGGGAGTTGCTCTCCTGGCTGCGATCGGTACATGCCCGCTATGCCATCCCTGACCCTGAGTACGACGAGGAAGCTCACCGGAAAAAACGGCATTGGTATCGTGAGGTGTTGTGGCCCCGCCTTGAAGAACGAAGAAAGAGAATGCTCGACCCCTCCTGGCAACCCAACGACGACTGGTGGGGAAGCGAGGTGAAATAATCCCCCGCCGGAAAAGATCGTTTGCAGGATTTTTCTTATTTTAAGCGATCCACCCCCTATGGGTCGTTTTTTTTTCGTTAGTGAAATTAGGACCCGGATGAAAGTTTGTTCCCATTTTCTCCTTACAGCGGAAGATCCTTTGCCGGGTGAACGGGAGGGATCCGGAACCTGAAAAGAATGGTAAAGATGGACAAGATGAGAATTACGATGCTGCTTCTTTCGTTCTGTTTTGGAGTGTCACTGATGGTGCAGGCGCAGCCACGCAAGGCGGCTCCCGCCCGGGTGGAAAAGATCGAAGGGGTGCCGTTGTTCGTCTATGCCCTGCCGGCTGCCGGGTATGAGGTGGTGGGCAAGGCCGTCACCGCCGGCCACCTGATCAAGCTCTCCGTCGACGAGGTGTCGTCGGTGGAGGAAAAGACCGCACGCCTGGTGAAGGCCGCCTTGGCACGGTGGGAAAAGGGCAAGGTGCCGCCTTTCGACGGCATCATCGTCGACCTGGACCGGGAGAAGGTGTTGGCCTTTCGCCTGAAGGAGCAAGGAGATACGCTGATGGCCAAGGTGCTGCGCCAGGACAGCGTGCCGGTATACTTCTATTCCCACCCCGTTGGCGACTATGTGGTGGTGGATACACTGGCTGCCGACTATTCCCTTTGGGCGCAGCGGGGACTGCTTTACGACAAGATCCGCAGTATGATCTCCCGCACCCTGAAAAAGGAGGAAGAGGGCCAGGTGCCGCATTTCGACGCCGTGATCATCGATCCGGCCGACCTTTCGGAAGTGTTGATCCGTTTTCCGTAGTCGGGGGGATTTGTTTTTATGTCTGTCAGGTTATGGAGTGGGGAAAGATCGAGAGTCTGCTGACGACGAAGTTCCGGCCGCCGCATCTGCCGGATGATCTGGTGGTGCGGGAGGCGCTGACGGAGCGGCTGCTGGATAACCTCGAAAAACCGCTCCTCCTGGTCTCTTCGGCCAGCGGCTCTGGCAAGAGCCTCTTTGTGAGCAGTTGCCTGGAACGGATCCCTTTTCCCGTGGCGTGGGTGTCACTCGACGGTGGCGACAGCGACCTGCGAACTTTCTTCAGCTATTTTGTCACGGCCTTACGCCGTCTGCAGCCCTCCTTTGGCGAACGCACCCTGCCGGTGCTGGCCGCCTTTCACCTGCCTCCTGCCGACGAGCTGGCGCGCACGCTCATCAACGACCTGAACAGCCTCACCACACCCCTGCTGCTGGTGCTTGACGACCTCCACCTGGTCCGCAACGACGAGGTGTTCGCCATTCTCGCGGCGATGCTGGAGTTCCCCCCGCCGGCCTTCCGGCTGCTGATCATCTCGCGCGAGGATCCTCCTCTGCCGTTGGAACGTCTGCAGGCCAAGAACAAGCTTTTCCGCATCGGCCCGTTCGAGCTCCGCATGACCCACGGGGAGATCCGGGCTTTCGTCGCCCGGCACTTCTCCGGGGAAGACCTGGAGGCGCTGGTCGACATCCTCGAACGCAAGACCGAAGGATGGGCCACGGGTCTGCGCCTGGCCATGCTGCACCCCTCGCTGCGCAACAACGACCTCCAGGCAGGCATCCGCCTCCTGGAGGAGAGCGACCTGACGGGCAACTATTTCCTCGAAGAGGTGCTCAAGGACCTGGAGCCTGCACTTACCGACCTGCTGTTGCGCACCTCGCTGCCCGACCGTTTCTCGCCCTCGCTCGCCGACCACCTGCTGGGCCGCTCCCTGCAGGGGGGCGCCAGCCGCAGCTCTATCGACCGTATTGTCCGTGCCAACCTCTTCGTCAGTCCCCTCGACGAACAGGGACGCTGGTACCGCTACCACCACCTCTTCCAGGAGTTCCTCCGGAAAGAGCTGGAACAACGCTATTCCCGCGAGGAGATCCACACCCTGCACGAGCGGTGTGTGGAGTGGTTCGAGGCCAACGGCCTCCTCGACGAAGCCTTCCACCATGCCGCAGCCATCGGGGCTTACGACCGCATGGCCGACATGATCGAAACCCACATGGACCATCCCCTCAACGAAGACAAATGGTACGTCCTCGACGACTGGCTGGGACGCCTGCCGGAAGAGCACCTGCACCGCCGCCCCGGCCTGATGGTGGCCCGCATGTGGGTGATGCACAACAAAGCCACCTGGCTCATCCCCGACCTGCTCGCCGAATTCGACAGACGATGGAAAGAGCAGGAGGTGGACGCTTCCGTGGCCGTGCAGGTGCGTTTCTTCCGCGGCGTGGTGCAATACTGGGGAAACCGTTTCCGCGAAGCACTGGCCAACTTCGAATATGTCCGCAAGAACCTCCCCCGCGAAAAGATCGGGGCCATCAGTATCAACAACTACTATTACCTCACCGCCTCCCATATCAACGGGGTGGGGGACAAAGCCCTCCGCGAGATCGGCAAGATCCTGCTCAACGAGTCGCTCGATCCTTTCTACCGGGCCATGTTGTTGGGCGGCATCGCCTATGTGCGGATGCTGGAGGGGGACCTGGGCGAGGTGCTCGAGTTGAGCCGCCGCATATACGATACCGGCATCACCCTGCACAATCCCTTCCTGCAGGTATGGGGAGCCTACCTCAGTGGCATGGCCGCTTTCTACCGTAACGAGATGGAAGAGGCACTTGCCTGGTTCGACCGCACGCGCGACAACATCTACATGCTCAACCTGCTGGGGCCGCTGGACTGTTATGCGGGACATGCCCTCACACTGCTTACCCTGGGAAAAAAGAAAAAACTGCACGACCTGTTGGAACGGATGGAAGAGTTTGTAAGGCGGCGCGTCAACCCCGCCATGGAGACCTTTCACAACTCTTTCCGAGTGCGTCTGGCCTTGTTGAACGGAGATCTGGAGCAGGCGGGCCGGAACATGAGCCGGGTGAACATGTTTTTCGAGTCCGGCAACCTCTTCTTCTGGATCGAGACGCCCCGGGTGACGCGGATCAAGTACCTCCTTGCAATGGGAGAGGCGGCAGCGCTGCACGAGGCTGCGCAGCTGGCGACGGCAACCCTCACGTTGGCCCGACGGACACGTAATGTTCCCCAGCAGATTCAGCTGGAGGTGCTGCAGGCGGTGATCCTCGCACGGCAGGGAAAGAAAGAGGAGGCCCTCACTCTTCTCACCACGGCCCTCACCCAGGCTTGCCCAGGGGGGTGGGTGCGTCCTTTCTTCGAAGGAGGGGATGAGGTGATGACACTCATGCAGGCGTTGAAGCCTCCCGCTGCCGGAGAAGGCTTCCGCAAGACGATCCTCCAGCACTTCCGGCGTTATCCTGCAGCCGGCAAGATGCCGTTCCCCTTCTCCCCGCGCGAAGAAGCAAAAGAGCCGGAGATGTGGACCCTCCTCACCAACCGCGAGCTCGATGTCCTCGACCTCCTGGCCCAGCGTCTTACGAACAAAGAGATCGCTGCCCGCCTCTTCATCTCGGAGGCGACCGTGAAACGTCATACCATCACCATCTACCGGAAACTGGGGGTGGGAAAACGACAGGAAGCTGTCGCCCGCGCCAGGCAGATGGGACTTATCCCTTCCACCCGAAAGCCATCTTGATGCCGGCGATCACCATTTCGGTGCCGATGATTGCAATGATCAAACCCATGATCTTGGCGATCACCATGATAAGGTTCTTTCCCAGTTTGTCCATGATCTTGTCGCTCAGGGAGAAAGCAATGTAGGTGAGGATGATCATGATTCCGAAGATGAGGATCACCAGCACCATCCGCAGCAAGTCGCCGCTGGTGACATAGTTCATCGCCGTGACAATGGTGCCGGGGCCTGCAAGGATGGGGATGGCCAGGGGGGTGATGGCGATGTCATCGTCGGGGGTGGTGGGGGTGTCGTGCCCATGCACTTCCGACTTGCGCGAACGGAGCATATCCAGCCCCACGATGAAGACCAGAATGCCCCCCGTGATCTTGAAAGCCGGGATGGTGATGCCGAAGACCTGAAAGATGAACTGTCCGAAAAGGATGAACGAGGTGACGATGAAAAAGGCCGTGAGGGTGGCACGCCGGGCTGTTATACGCCGTGCCGCCGGATCGAGATCTTCCACCAGGCCGATGAAGATCGGCGTGTTGGCAATGGGGTTCATGATGGCGAAGAATCCCGTGAACACCACCAGTGCAAAGGAAAAGAGTCCGTGCTCCATATCTGCCTTTTCCTGCAAAGATAGGGGATTTTCCTGCAAAGTTCTATATTTACCGTATGGCAAAGGTGCGATTGTCGGCCGGCAGGGAGGAGGTGCTTTTTGACGATTCCGCACCCCTTCAGGGGGGAACGGGTAAGTTCTCCGTAGCCTTTCGCGGTGTTTCTCTACGTACGGGTGAGGCGGTGCTGGTGAAGCACCTCCGCCGGGAACCCTCCGGGGGGGACCGTTACGAACGCCTTTCCGCCTTACGGCATCCTGCCTTGCAGCGGGTGGTGGGATTGGCACGCCATGCGGGGGAACCCTTCCTGGTGATGGAGTACCGTGAGGGGGAAGACCTGAAACGGTATCTTTCCCGGCACGGGCGTGTGCGCGAACCCCACCAGGCCTTGCAGTGGATGCTCGAGGTGCTCGGTGCGCTCTCCTTTCTCCACGATAAGAGGATCGTCCATGCCGATGTAAAGCCTTCGAACCTGTTGGTATATGAAGGATATGACGGCCGTCGGCACATGCGTTTGCTCGACCTGGACGGTGTCCTTTTTCTCGACGATCTGCCACGTCGGCGTCTGCCTTTTGCGATGATCTATGCTCCGCCCGAGCAGGTGTTGGGTTTTACGCAGTTGGTGGCTCCCGCCTCCGATCTCTACAGCCTGGGTGTGGTGCTGTGGGAGATGCTCTCAGGACGCCGGCCCTATGGCGGGGGGCATCCTTCGGCGATCATCAATCTGCAGCTCAATGCCCCCCTGCCGCGCGACCGTCGCATCCCCGGCCCCCTCGGGGAAATTATCGCCCGCGCCACGGCCAAGCAGCCTTTTCCCCGGCCCCCGGCCTACTATTCCCGCGAGGAGATCGAAAAGATCCTCGCCGAAGGGATCGCCGCCCGCTATGCGAATGCCGCAGAGATGCAGCAGGCCTTGCGCAGAGCACGGTAGCTCCCCGAATATCCACCATGGCGATTGGGAAAGGTAGGCCACCGGAACGTCGCAGTCGGAACCATTCGCTGAGTTCCTGCCCGGATCAAATCTATCCAGCAACAGCTTGCGGAAGTTGTGATCGATGTTGCCGTAGATCTTCCAATCGAAGTTTCAGATATTGTCCATGTCGCCATGGGAAACATCAGGTTCACATCGTTGCAGTAAATCAGCTATTTTTGAATCAAGGAGGAAAGAGATGTGATAAAGGATTGCTACAGCAGATAGGATATGTCGAATATTCAGCTTAGTTAGAGGGATTCTGTTTTTTCAGGTGTTTTATTAGGAACCTGGCAGTCGCCTCGTCGACACGCAGCTGGTTACGGTGCAGCAGGAAATGGTGGGTGTCATCGGGGATGACCAGCGTCTCGTGGGGGATGCCGTCACGGATGAGGCGCTGCACCAGATCGGTGGATTGCGAGAAAGGCACGTTGCGGTCGTCGTCGGCATGGATCACCAGCACCGGTGAACGCCATCCTTTCATGTCGGCCGTGGGCGAGGAGGTCCAGGTGGTGAAGGCCGCCTCCCGGGCGTCCGGCGCTTTTTCATAGCTTTCGGGGAAGAGGTAGTGTTTCCACCGGCCGATGCTGCGGTCGTGCACACCGGAGATGTCGACGCCGGCGGCGAAGAGGTCGGAGTTGCGGGCCAGCGCCAAGGCGGTGAGATAGCCGCCATATGAGCCGCCGTAGATGCCGATGCGGGAAGCATCCACATATGGCTGTTGCGCCAGCCAGCGCCCTGCCGCCACGATGTCCTGGTACTCGCTCGCACCCTTCGGGCCGGCATGGCGCGGATGGTGGAACGCCCAGCCATAGCCGATGCCCAGACGATAATTGACCGACAGCACCACAAAACCCCGGCTCACCAGGTACTGGTTCACGGCGTAAGCATTGGAATAGTACGAAGAGTAGTGCCATCCCAGCAGCATCTGGCGCGGGGGGCCCCCGTGGACGAAGACCACGGCGGGATGTTTCTTTTTCTTGTCGTTGGGCATGAACAGGTCGGCATGCACCACGGTGCCGTCGCCGGCGGTGAAGGTCACCGCCACCGGCGTGACCAGCTCCTTGGTGGGGAAGTCGCGGGGGATGAGGCTTTGGGTCAGCAGGCGGGGATGGCTGCCGTCGGTGCGGCTGGCGGCCATCACGGGCGGCCGTCGGGGTGTGGCGCTCACATAAAGCAGCCAGTCGCTCCCGCCCAGCCGGAACGGCTTCCACTCCAGTCCTGTGCCGGGCGTGAGCACCTGCATGTCGGCCCTGTCGACGGAGACCCGCGCCACATGTCGCCGCTCCAGGTCGTTGGGGTCCGGACCCGTGTTGCAGGCGAAATAGAGCTCCTTGCCGTCGCTGCTCATGGAGATGTATTCGGCCATGAAAGCGCCGGGGGTGAGGAGGAGGGCTTCCCCGCCCTCTTCGGGGATCGAGTAGAGGTGGGGCCAGCCGTCGTGGTAGGAGAGGAAGACGATCCTGCCGGCTCCCCATTGGAGGTTGGTGCGGCCGTGGGTGGTGGGGTAGGAGCCCTCGGGGGTGGCGGGGGAGCGCCACACCACCTTGCCTTCGCCGGTGCGTATGTCGGCAGTGACGATGCTCCATGGCCGCGGCGGCGGTGCAAGGATCGAGTCGGGTTCGCCCCCCTCGCCGGCCAGGCGCACGAAGGCCACACGCCGGCCGTCGGGACTCCAGCGGGGGGAGAGATCGTAATGGAAGCCGGGATCGAGCCAGACGATGGGCTCGTTTTCACCGGAGAAGATGCCGATGAAGGCATGGTCGCCGCGGGACGAGCGGAAGGCAATATGGCGGCCGTCGGGACTCCAGCGAGGTGACCCGTTGCGGCCCCGCACACGGGTAAGCTGCCGTGGCGGCGCATGCCCGTTAACGGGTACGCCCCACAGCTGCCCCTCCCGCACGAAGACCACGCTGTCGCCCTGCGGAGAGATCACCGGCGAGGTGCCGGAGCCCAGCAGCACCGGCTCACCCCCCTCAAAGGGGATGCTCCAGATCCCCACCGGCGGCGGCACCGGCAGATGCTGCGGATTGACCGGAAGTTCCTCGTCCCAGTTGCCGCCGGGTTCGCCGCCCCGCACATACACCACCCACCGTCCGTCGGCGGAGAGCTGTACGCTGCTGAACTCCTGGCCGTCGTCATCGGCGTAGAAAGTCAGCCGCCGGATGCCGAAACCCGGCGCCTCGGTGACATAAAGGTTACGCACGCCGTTGAGACGTATGCTCCATACTCCCCGCGGGGCATGCGCCGCCACGGCCACATCCGTCGGGAAAGGATACGACAGGACCTGGGCCATCGAAAAAGGGGCATCACCCTTCCCGGAAACCGACAACGAGGTCCCCGCCACCATCACTCCGGCCAGAACCCCCTGCCAGAACCTCGTCAAAAAACACTTTTTTTTCATGGATGATATGGGATTGACGTTCAATCGAATTTCTCAATGTTGTCTTCGATCAGGTCGGTGATGGCTTCGCGTGTCTCATCCTCGTCCATGATCAGGTCGTAACGGATCTTCCCGCATAACCGTGCCAGGCTCAGAGAGAGCTCGTCCGACTCCATCGGCGTGATCTCGGCCTCACGAGAGACCTTCTTGACGATGTCGATGAACTTGGAGTACTCATACAACACCTCCTTGCTCGCGATGATCGAGATCTTGTGCGTGAGGAACTCCAGTGATATCAGGTCGTTGTGGGTGATCTCACCCTTCAGGATGATCTTTTCGATGAAATTGATCAGGTTGAGGTAGAGGTCCGACTTGATGTCGAACACCTTGACCCGCTGTTCCTTCTCAAGCTCCACCTCACTCTGTTTGTTCAACAGGGCAGCGGTGATGGCCATCGTCACGATGGTGCCCAGCACCACCAACATCAGCTCCTGCACGAACGGCATCCGGTTGGTGTCGTAATAGGCCAGACGAAGAAAAAAATACCCTGCCAGGAACGTGGCCAGAGCGATCAGCATGTATTTCAGGCTGCGGTTCATGGGTGTGATTTTACCGAAAGATAACCATTTCCGGAAAAAGAAAAAGGCCCGGATACGGGCCTACTGGATGGTGCCGTCGTGAGGACGGTTCATTTCCTGTTCTTGCGTTTGTACTCGTAGTCTTTCCTCTCGAGTTCATACTGCCGCTTTACGGCCTTCTTCAATGCATTGAGGACGTTGTTCAACGCCTTCACCACATCCTTTTCCTCCTCGACGACGAGCACCTTTTTGCTCTTCATGTTCAGCGAGGCGGTCACCTTGTAGAGAGCCGAAGAATGATCGAAGATTACCTCCAGGACCATGTCCTTGTCGTACTTTTTGAACAACTCCCGGAAAAATTTGGTCTTCTCATGTGCCACCCTTTCGAGTTCCTTGTGGAAAGGTTCTTCTACTTCGTTGATGTTTTTGATGATCAGTTCTACCATGATGTTTGTGAATTGTGATAAAAAAACTTTGTAAAGATAACCATTTGTGCAACACGAGGAGACAAAAAGCATTCCGTAGTCCGCTCTTCTGCCAAAAGGTCAGGATTTTTCTTTGGGATCCTTTCGCCGGCTGGAGGGGATCCGTTATTTTTGACCGATGAACCTGAAAGTTTTTGGAATGATGAAAAGAGCGATCTGGTTGTTTGTTTTGTTTTGGTTGGGGCTTTCGTCTGTCCTTCCGCAAAAGAAGTGGAACTATCCCACGGTCACGCGTCCCTATTCCGATACGCTTGTATACACGAATCCTGTTCCGTATAAGGTGCCGGTGCTGGTGGCGCCGTCGCCGTGCGATCATACGCGGGTGCACAATGTGATCCTGATGATCGGCGACGGCATGGGGGTGGCCCATGTCTATGCGGCGATGGTGGCCAATGGCGGGCGGTTGTGGTTAAGCAACTGTCCGGTGAGTGGTTTTTCCGAGACTTGGTCGGCCTCGTCGTTGATCACCGATTCGGCGGCCGGTGGGACGGCGCTGGCCACTGGCCATAAAACCAATAATGGCGTCATCGGCATGGATGCTTCCCTGCGTCCCGTGAAGACCATCCTGGAGTGTGCCGAGGAGGAGGGGCTGTCCACCGGGATGGTGGTCACCTGCAAGGTGTCGCATGCCACGCCGGCCAGCTTTATCGCCCATGTGAAAAGCCGCGGTATGTATGAAGAGATCGCAGCCCAATACCTCGATACCGACATCGATGTCTTCATCGGCGGCGGCCTGGGGGAGTTCGTGCACCGTAAGGACGGCCGTAATCTGGTGGCTGACCTGAAGAAAAAGGGATATCAGGTGATTACCCGTCCCGATTCGTTGCAGTATGCCGACCGCACTCGCAAGCTGGCAGGCCTCGTCGACGACGGACACCTGCCCCCCTGGGCATTGGGACGTGGCGATTACCTCCCCGAAGCCACCGAGCTGGCCCTCGAGATGCTCAGCCGTAACCCCAAGGGCTTCTTCCTTATGGTCGAAGGTTCACAGATCGACTGGGCCGGCCACAACAACCATACCCCATATCTGGTGACCGAGATGCTCGACTTCGACAAAGCCGTGGGAAAGGCGCTCGAATTTGCGGCCCGCGACAAGCATACCCTCGTGATCATCACCGCCGACCATGAAACCGGCGGCCTCTCCATCAACGGCGGCGACCGGTCTGCCGACAGTGTGGTGACGCGTTATACCTCCACCCACCATACCGCTGTGATGGTGCCCGTCTTTGCCTTCGGCCCGGGCGCCTGCGCCCTCAGCGGCATCCAGGACAATACCGACATCTACCATAAGATGATGAAGGCCCTCCGACTGGAAAAGTGACGTTCATTCCGGTGCATCTTTAAACCCTTCACCGGAATCATAGTCCTAAGAACAAAGATCCGAGGAAAATATGATCCATCCGCCATACATCGTCAAGTAGTACGCGCGGCTTTCGAACACTCCCGCACTTCGATACGCATGTGCGGGAGATGCTCATCGGTGTAATTCAGACATCCTTTCCGGTTCCCACCAGCATCTCTTCGATGCCCTTGACGGCGCGGTAGCCGTCGGCGATGGCACTGATGGCGTCGGCGGTGCGGTTGGCGGCGTCGCCGCCGGCGAACACCTTCGGGTCGGAGGTCTGTTGCTTCTCGTTGACGACGAAACGTCCCCGTTCGATCTTGATCCGCTCGGCGAACACGCCCTCGAGGAAGCTGTAATCGCCCTGCTGGCCGATGGCGCCCAGGACGGCCGTTGCCTCGATGATCGTGTTGCTCCCTTCGATGGGCACGGGACGCGGACGGCCGCCCTTCTCATCCGGGACCATCTCGGCCTTCAGGTATTCCACCGCCTTCACATGGCCTTTCTCGTCGCCGTGGAACTTCACCGGGATGGCCTGCGGGATGATGTGCACGCCCTCCTGCTCGGCGCCTTCGATCTCTTCCCAGTCGGCCGGCATGTCCTGCACACGGCGGCGGTAGAGGATCGTCACCTCGGCCCCCAGCCGGCGCGAAACACGGGCGGCGTCGATGGCCACGTTGCCACCGCCGATGACGATCACCTTGTCGCCCACATCCACCTGCTTGCCGTTGTTGATCTCGTAGAGGAAGTTGACCGCCTGGATCGAACCTTCCAGGTCTTCTCCTTCCACACCCAGGGTCCACGGCTTCGGGAAACCGACACCGATGAACACGGCATCGTATTTCTCATAGATCTCCTTGAACGGGATATCTTTCCCCACCTTGGTGTTGAAGTGGATCTTCACGCCGATCTTCTGGATGTACTCGATCTGTTTGTCGAGGCTTTCTTCGGGGAAGCGGTATTTGGGGATACCGTACATGGTCATCCCGCCGGCTTTGGGGTTTGCTTCATAGATCGTGCAGTCGAAGCCGCGAAGGGCCAGGTAGTAGGCGACGGTGAGGCCGGAGGGTCCGGCGCCGATGATGCCCACCTTGTAGCCGTTGGGTTCTTTGA
The DNA here is from genome assembly GCA_027067975.1 of Bacteroidales bacterium. Lineage (GTDB taxonomy): Bacteria > Bacteroidota > Bacteroidia > Bacteroidales > VadinHA17 > DRPN01. Next base: position 17,709 of record JAMOUS010000240.1, read on the forward strand.
TCTCGGGGTTGACGATCTCGCGGATGATATCGGCATTCCTGGCCGTCTCGGTGGCATAGCGCTTGAGCCAGCGGATGGCGATGGGCTCGCCGCGGTGGGCGATGGCGCACACCTCCTCGCAACGGCGGGTACACACCTTGCCGCACATCTCCGGCAGCGGGTTGTTGTCGTAGATGATCCGCACGGCGTCGGCGTCGTTGCCGCGGGCGATGGCGTTGATGTATTCGGGGATGTGCATGTGGTCGGGGCACGCCTCGGTGCAGAGGCCGCACGAGATACAGCGGGATGCTTCGGCACGGGCCTGCTCCTCGTTGTAGCCCAGCACCACCTCGGCGAACGATTTCACCCGCTCCATCCCTTCCAGCTCGGGCATGGGCACACGCTGGAAGTCGTTGAGCGAGGTCTCCGGCGTGCCGGTGAAGGCCTTGCGCTCCTTGCCGTCGGGGTTGTCCACCCCCGGCATCCAGAGGAAAGAGTCCGGATCATCGCTCACATAGAGATAGTCTTTCGTGAGGCTCAGGCTCGAGGTGGGACATACGTCCACACACAGTCCGCACCAGCAGCAACGGCCGTGGTCGATGCGGGGACGCAGGCCGGAATCCCCTTTGTGGCCTTCGATTCCCTCCACCGGCACCATGTCGATGGCCTGGTTCTGGCAGATCGTCGCACAGTTGCCGCAGCCGATACACTTCTCAATGTCGTTGTAGTGGAAACCCCGGTAGCGGTCGGCCGCCTCCAACGGCACGAAAGGCACCTCTTTGAGGGTGTGAGGCTTGCGCCCGAACTGCTTGAGCGCGGTCAGCGGCTTGAGTGTTCCTTTTAGGTCGATAAAGCTCATATCTACGGTTCCTTTTTATCTTTCGATCTCGGGCGGGCAGGTGCCCAGACTGTTCATGATCGCCGACACATCGGCCACGTTCTCTCCCACGAGGAGATCTTCCAGCAGGGTGACGGCATGTACGTAGGCGGCTCCGCGGAAGTGCACACGGCGGGGATGTTCGCTGCCATCGCTGGCAATGTACATCCCTACCTCGCCGCGCACCGCCTCAGTACGGACATAGGCGTCGCCCTTGGGCAGGCGCCATTTGTGCGGGTTGGGGATCTTGTTGTAAAACTCCCCCTTGGGCATCTTGTCGATCACCTGCCGGATGATGCGGATCGACTGCCGGATCTCCCGGCGCCGCACGTTGGCCCGGGCCCATATGTCACATCCCTCTTCCGTGGGGACCTCGAAATCGAGCTGGTCGTACACCTCGTACGGCTCGTCGATGCGTACGTCGTGCTGGATGCCACATCCCCGCAGCGGGGGTCCGACCACCCCCCATTCGATGGCTTTTTCCGGGTCGATGATGCCGACGCCGATGGTCCTCTTGCGGAAGATGGCGTTGTCGAACATCAGGTCTTCGTAGTCGTCAAGGCGTTTTTCCAGATAGTCCATGGTCTTGAGCACCTTCTCCTCGAAGCCCATGGGCAGGTCGCGACGCACTCCTCCCGGCCAGATGTACATGTGATATACCCGGCCGCCGGTGAGTTCTTCGAAGAGGTCGAGGATGTAGTTGCGGTCGCCGACGCTCCACTGGCCGATGGTATAAAGGCCCAGGGAGCCTGCCTGGCCGCCATACCACAACATGTATGAGGCGATGCGGGCCAGTTCGAGCACCAGCACACGGATATACTTGGCCCGTTCGGGCACCTCGCGTCCTTCGAGTGTTTCCACAGCACGGGCATAGCTCTCTTCCACAGGATCGGGCTCCGGCACACAGAAACGGCACATCAGCGTGAAGCTCTGCAGCCAGTTGCGGCGCTCGGCCAGCTTCTCAAAAGCCCGGTGCAGATACCCCACCTCGGTGGTCGCCTGCACAATGGTGTCGCCCTTGACCTTGAGGCGGATCATCATGTTGCCGGTGATCCCGGGGTGCTGCGGTCCCAAGTACAGGGTCGTTGCTTTCTCTCTCATCTATCTAGAATATTTTTTTGCAAAGTCTGGAAGTTCTTCTCCCGTACGGCGGCGGATGGTCTCGCGCACGTCTTGGGCGTTGCTGCGGGCCTCCTGGCGGTCCCAGAAGGTCTTCATCGCATAGGCATACGTGTCAAAATCGCGCCGCATCGGCGGCGGCCCCTGCCAGTCCTCCAATAGAAACTCCTCCGGCGCCTCCAGGCCTGCGAACCGGATGCCGTACATCTCGCGGATCTCCCGCTCATAGGTGTTGGCCTGGCGCCAGATCATGTCAATGTTGTCCATCACCGGCTGCTCCCGGTCGACACGGGTGTGCACAAACACTTTGACACGATCGGTGTATGACCACAGGATATAGACCAGCTCGAACTGTTTATCCTCCAGCCAGTCGATACATGAGATGTGGGAAAGATGGTTGAAACCCATCTCATCTTTCAGATAGAAGAGGATGGCGGGGATTTGTTGTTTCGGGATGGTGAAATCCACCCGGTTGCCGTCGTAAGGGTTGCTAACGGCATCCTTGAAGTGGTCTGTAATCGTCTGGATGATCTCTTTTTTTCTTTCTTCCATGGTGGTTCCGGTTACCAGTTGTATTCAGGCATGCGCCATACGGGGATGACCTCTTTCTGGTTGGCACGGTACCAGTCGAGGTTTTCCTTGTATTTGCGGGCTCCGTCGGCTTTGCCTGCCTGGATGAGTTCCTGCAGCTTGGCGAAGCCTTCGAGCACGGCCTCGGGTCGCGGCATACAGCCGTTGATATAGACATCTACCGGAAGGTAACGGTCGAGAGCCTTGATGGTGTTGTACGAATCGTAATACATCCCTCCGTTGATGGTACAAGAGCCGAAACCGATGACATATTTGGGATCTTGCATCTGCTCATACACACGGATCACCCTTTTGAGGGTTTTCGTGGTGAGATAGCCCGTGATGAGCAATACGTCGGCTTGTCGGGGAGTGGCTGCACCCCGTACCCCCAACCGCTCGGCATCATAACGGGAAGTCATCGTCGGCGGGATCTCAATGGCCCCGCAGCCCGTTCCGTATGCCAACACCCACAATGAATGCTTGCGGGCAAAGTTCTGGATGATGTCGACGATCTTCTGGGAAACTTTATCGTTGATCATGGTTCATGTTGTTTTCTGTTCATGATATGGATGCATGGATGAGGGCCAGCAATCCGAAAAAGGAGGGCCAGCCCCAGAACCAACGCACCGCTTGCTCGGTACGGTAACGCGGGTTGACCACCCCGTAAAGCACCGGGATCATATAGAGCAGGAAGGTCTTTACGACCAGCTCGATCAGGTTGTTCGCTCCTCCCATGAAAAGATCGACGTAGAGGGTCAGTTTGGCAAAGGCGAACACCGACCCCGAGGACATCATGGTGAAGAGGTACTTGCCACCGTTCTCCGACATGGGACCGGAAGCCAGCTCTGAGGGAGCTCCGACAATGTCGAAAGGGGAGTAGCGGAACATGCCGAACATTGCCATGATGGCTGCGAGGAAAGCGAAAGGAGAGGTGAACATGATCCATTTTCCGCTTTCCACCTGGACGTTCATGATGTCGATGATTGAGGTGGTCTTGTACTGGATCATCAGTGCCACGAGCGCCATCACCCACGGGATCTCAAACCCGGCCATCTGGGCCAGTCCGCGCGTCACGCCGATGGCCGAGTTGGGATTACCCGTTTGGCCGGCACCCAAAGCCATTCCCAGCGGCCCGAACGTCATGATGTACAGAAGAAAGATCAGATCGCCCTGAAAGGTGAGGTTCGGAAAGAACCGGTCACCGTTGAGGATGGGTATCACCAGCAACGACAGCACGGAGGAGACCATCAGAAAAGCAGGTCCCAGATGATGCATCGTACCGTGGTGGATACTGGTCTTCTTGGAGTAGAGTTTCACCACATCGAGAAAGTTCTGGTACCACGGCGGACCGATACGGTTCTGAACCCGGGCGGTCACCTTGCGGTTGAGACCCATGTAAGTGATGCCGACGGAAAATGCCAGCACGAACGAGACTACGGCGCCCCAAAGGTATTGTAATATCGCTTCCATCTTTTTTGTATCTCGATATTAAAAGATCTTATCCTTGAACAACAACAGGATCACCAAGAAGGCGATCACATAGAGGGCATACGTCTGGCCGTTGCCCGAGTAGATTCTTCGCAGATAGTCGGCGAAGGCTTCGATGCTGTCTCCGATTTGGCGGTAATAGGTCATGATGCGGTGACGCATCAGGGGGGCGGCGGCACGCAGGAAAGGCTGGAAGAAGTTCTCCTTGAAGGTGAGGTTCTCCTCTTCCCGGGGGATTTCACCGGAGGTGCTGATATCCTTGGTGCCGACGTAACGGGTTTCACGGAACCCTTTGATCGTCAGAAAGACGGTGAAGATCAGGAACACTGCGATGATGGCCCAGGTGAGGGGCCGCATGGCCACCTGGTTGCCCCACTCGTTGAAAAGGGTCGACATCTGCCACAGATGACCCTCCGTGCCGGCATAGCCGAGGCTCTGCATGGCGGTGTCGATAGGCTTGAGCAGGATGCCGGGGAAAACCCCCAGCACGAAGGCGAAGAGTGCCATGAGCAGTGCAGGCACTACCATGGAGACAGGACCTTCCTTGACATGCTCCCACTCTTTCTCCTCCTGTCCCAGGAAGAAGCCGAAGAGGAACTTGTAACAATACATGAAGGCGGCCGTCGAGGCGAAGAAAGTGAGGATGACCAGCAGGTAGTGGTCGCTGGTGATCATGCTCTCGTAGAGCATCCACTTGCCGATGAAGCCGCCCACGGGCGGGATGCCGGCCAGCGCGATGATCGAGATCAGGGCGGTGAGGAAGGTCCATGGCATCTTGCGGATCAGGCCGGTGACCTCATTGAGATAGGTGGTGCCGGTCTGCCGCTCGATGGTGCCTACCACCATGAAGAGGGCTCCCTTGAAAAGAGCATGCATGACCGTCAGGAAGAGGGCGGCCATCATGGCGAGAGGAGTGCCCAATGCGACACCGGTGATGATGTATCCGAGCTGACCGACCGAAGAATATGCCAGCAGCTTGCGCGCGTCGTCCTGGGCGATGGCCCAGAGGGTGGCCAGCGCCGCGGTGAGGATGCCCAGCCACGCCGTCACCTCGCGGACCGTGGCTCCCTGCGGGATGGCATCCATCACCTGGACAAAGATGAGCACCATCCCATACACCCCCATCTTCGAGAGCGCCCCGGAGAAAAGGCTCGTGAACGACATCGGAGAACGGGAATACGCTCCCGGCGCCCATACATGCAAAGGCATCAACGCTGCCTTTACCGCAAAGGCCAGCAAAAACAGTACAGGCACCCATATCCGCCATGCCAGTGGATAGAAGGGCAGGTCGCGCATCATGTCGGCGATCAGCAGACTGTGCCCCTGCGACCATACCATCG
>JAMOUS010000241.1 GCA_027067975.1 Bacteroidales bacterium
AATCCTGAGTTCGGTTCACCCGAAAATCTGAATGCCCTTAACGACACCGCCCACGCGACAGGCTTTCATGTGCCGTTCGACTGGGTGGCCAACCACACGGCACTCGACCATCCTTGGACCACCCAAAATCCGGAATGGTACAAGCATGACAGCCGCGGCCTTTTTGTTTCGCCATACGATTGGACCGATGTAATCCAACATGATTACCGGGGCCATGCCTTGGGGAACGGTACGGCAGGAGGGGCCTTCCGCTTTTTAGGAAATGACCGGCCCTGGAAATCTCTCCTCCTTATTTCCTATGGACCGGACAAGCTAAGTTAAACCAATAATTGAAATTAAAATGAGAAAGTTTCTAATCATCAGTCTGATCGCAACTTTATGCCTTCCTCTCTCTGCCCAGGTGACCGAAAAAGAGAAAGAGGTCAGATCTCAGCATCAAGATACCACCCTCGGATGGAAAGCCGGGGGAAGTTTTGCCCTTACTTTTTCCCAAAGCGCTTATTCCAACTGGGTCGGCGGGGGCGACAACGCCATTTCGGGGATTTCCGACCTGAACCTTTTTCTGAAAAAAATCGGGAAAAACAGCGCTTGGGAGAATACCTTGCAGGTCCGTTACGGAATGCAACAGCTTAAACAAGAACAGTTGAAAAAAACCGACGATCTGATCAATTTCACTACGAAATACGGATACAAAGCGTCAAAGAACTGGTACTATTCAGCCCTGGCCACTTTTACTACCCAGATGACCCCCGGTTACAGCAGCGATGATGAAAACCTGAAGATCTCCAACTTTATGGCCCCGGCCTATCTTTTCATCTCTGTAGGGATGGATTACAAATGGAAAGATCATTTCAGCCTCTTCCTTTCGCCGTTGACCAGCAAGACCATTTTCGTGATGGACCAGGCCCTCTCAGATTCGGGATCTTTCGGGGTGACTCCTGGGAAAAAGACCCGTAGCGAATTTGGAGGATACATAAAAATGCTGTTCCGTTATGAAATTCTCAAAAACGTTAACTTCCAGACCAAGCTCAACCTTTTTTCCAACTATTTGGAAGATCCCCAGAACGTGGATGTCTTCTGGGAAGTACTTTTCGACATGAAGATCAACAAGTTCTTAACGGCCAGTATCCTTACCGACATGTATTACGACGACAATACGCTCATCAAGTACGATTCGAACGGTGACGGTGTTCCCGACAAGGAAGGCCCGCGCCTGCAGTTCAAGGAGATCTTCGGATTGGGTATCAAAGTGGATTTCTGACCGGCTGCCAATAGGTTCCTTTGGATTCCGGTTCCCCGTGAAGGATCTCTCCCAGTATCTGTAAATTATTTTCCAGACCGGTGCAGCTGTGATCATAGAACACAGGACCGTCGACCGCCATGATGGCGGGCGGTTTCTCGCAGCGGAAGATGTCGGAAAGAAGAGAGAGGTCAAGTTGTTGGGCTTTCTCTACATTTTCCTCGAGTGAGTGCCGGGGATCCCCCACAATAAGGATCTTGGGTAGCCTTTCAAAATAATCGTCCGGACGGATGAATGGATCTTCGGCATCGGTGAGCGGTACCGCTCCGGCCATGATCATGAGCTCGTTCAGCCAGCGGGATGCCAACTGGAACCAGGGCCATCGCTGGAGGATACCCACCACTAATTCTCCTTTTTTCACACTGATCCTCCGGGCCATCTTCTTCAGACTTTTTCGGCACGCCTGAATCCGCAAGGCTGCCTGTTTTTCAGTCCCAAACAAACTCCCTATTTTTTCGATCTCAGCAAAGATCGCTTTCAGGGAAGAGGGAGAAAGATCGACCAGGCGGCATCCTGCAAGACCCCCTCTTTCAAGGATCTCTTCCGCCTCCTTAAGTCTCAGGCCGGAACGACGCAATGCATCTTCGGTGATTATGTGGGAAGGCGCCAGCTCTCGCAACAACCCCATATCCACATCCCATGGAGAAAGGAACATCTCTGCCAGAGTGAGCTCCTCCTTCATTCCCTCCGGAAAGGGACGCGTGACCACCGCCACATTCGGGTCCTGTAGAATGAACGAATCATGCGAACATCCCGCCACCCAATGATCCAACTCAAGGTCGATCAGCGTTTGCGTAGCCCATGGCGACATCGTGACAATCCGCACTTCCACTCTTGCTCCTATTTTTCTGGATTAAAACTAACAAAATCACCCCTATCGGCAAAACCTGACATTTCTTACCTTCCCTCATCCCCCCTTTGGTTAATTTTGTCTCATATAAAAGATGTCCGTGATGACCCTTTTGCAGCAGAGCTATTTCACGCTTTTCCTGATCATCGCCCTGGGGTTCCTTCTGGGTAACATCCGGATACGTAGGATCTCGCTTGATGCCTCGGCCGTCCTATTCATCGCCCTCCTGTTCGGACACTTCGGTATTGTGATCCCAAAGGAATTCCAATACCTGGGCCTCGTCCTTTTCATCTACACCATTGGATTACAGGCAGGACCCGGATTTTTTTATTCGTTTCGAAAGCAAGGGAAACAACTTATTCTGGTCACTTTCATCTTGGTGATGAGCGGATGGCTCACCACCCTTCTCCTGGGCAAACTGTTTCATATCGAGACTCCCCTGCTCACCGGCCTTTTTACGGGGGCTCTTACCAGCACTCCCGGACTGGCTGCTGCCATCGACACCACCCATTCTCCCCTCGCCTCGATCGGCTACGGGATTGCTTATCCTTTCGGCGTCTTGGGCGTTATCCTGTTTGTTCGCCTTTACCCCCTCATCTTCAAAGTGGATCTCTCTTTTGCGGAAAAAGAACTTGAAGAAGAAAAGAAAGAACGGTATCCTGAGTTGCTCCGCAAGAATTTTGTCGTGGAGAACGAAAACGTGGTGGGCAAAACCATCGGGGAGCTGAGGGTCCGTTCCATGACCGGGGCGAACATCTCCCGCGTGCTGAAAGAACACGATGCCATCACTCCGGATGAAACGACCATTCTTGAACGGGGGGATGTCATTCGGGCTGTGGGACCCCAAGAAGCACTCGAAAAAGTAGGACTTCTGATCGGTCCTGAAACAGACCGGGAGATCCCTTTGGGAAAGGATTATGAGGTTCGCTCCGTACTGGTCACCAATAAGAAGATCGTCAACAAAACCCTGGCCGATCTCAATCTCTGGCATCAGTTTCACGCCACTGTCACACGGATCCGGCGTAGTGGCATCGACATCGTTCCCACCCCGGACACCCAGATCCGTTTCGGAGATAAATTGGTGGTGGCCTGCAATCGGCAAAGGATGCCCCAGGTGATGCGATTGCTGGGCAATGACGAACGCAAACTCAGTGACACCGATTTCCTTCCCGTGGCCATCGGTATTGTGATCGGCATTCTCCTGGGGAAGGTGAACATCGGATTCAGCGGAGGGTTCACCTTCCGACTGGGGCTTACCGGCGGCATCCTGATCACGGCCATGGTCCTGGCAGGGATCGGAAAGACCGGGCCAGTGGTATGGACCTTGTCGGGGGCTGCGACCCAGGTGCTGAAACAGTTCGGCCTGTTGCTTTTCCTGGCCTCCGTAGGGACCCATGCCGGGGTCCATCTGAGCAGCATCTATCAACAATACGGACTGATGCTCTTCTTTATCGGGGCGGTCATCACCCTGATCCCGATGATCGCCGGCACCTGGGCCGGACACCACCTTTTCGGCCTCAACCCGCTCAAACTGATGGGCACCCTCACAGGCGGCATGACCAGCACACCGGGCCTGGCCGTCGTTGACAGTCTTACCGACTCAAACGCCCCTCAAATCGCCTACGCTACCGTCTACCCCTTTGCCATGGTAATGATCATCCTGCTGGTGCAATTGACCGCCCTCCTGTGAAACCGGAAAACACACTCTTCCCTCTCGTGCCCTTATTTTCGACGACTGTTTTATTTTTTCCTTCGAGATGGACAAGACCTACGACCATATCGTAGTGGGGTCGGGATTTGGAGGAAGTGTCGCCGCCCTTCGTCTCACTCCCGTCACCCTCGAACTGGGCGGCAAAAGCCCCTGCATCATCCACCACGATGCCCCTATGAAAGTTAGTGCCCGTCGCATCATCCGGGGAAAACCTCAACGCCGGGCAAACCTGTATTGCCCCCGATTGCCTGCTTGTCCACGAAAAAGCCCATGATGAACTGATCGAACATCTTGTCGCAACATTGCAGGAACTTTACGGGAAAGAGGCCCGAGATACCGGCACCCTCACCCGCATCATCGGCAAAGAGAACCTTACCCGTCTCGCCGGCTTCCTCAATAAGGGAAAAGTACGTTACGGCCTCTTCTCCCCTATCGCGATGAAGAAGAACTCTTCGCGCTTACCGCCCGGCATCCTGATCCCTTGGCACTCTACGTCTTTTCTTCCAGCCGCCGGTTCATCCGGGACGTGCTGGTCCGGATCCCTTCGGGTACGGCCGCTGTCAACGAGACGGTCATGCAATTTGTAACCATCCTCCTCCCTTTGGCGGACGGGGAGAGAACGGCATGGGAGCCTACTATCACGGCAAATTCACCTTCGACACCTCCACCACCCATTACCGTGGTCATAAAGGGCACCTGGCTCGACATCCCTTTACGCTATCCGCCTTATCCGCCCGTCCGCCAGCAATGGATCCGAAAATTTCTGCACAGATAATCCATTTTTCACTATTTTTAAAACATGGATAAAGAGGGAAGAGTGATCAAGGCCACCGGCCGGTGGTTCACCGTTGAAACACCTGAGGGGGAGCGGTACCGCTGTGCCGTAAAAGGAACTTTCCGCCTGCAGGGGAAACGCACTTCCAGTCCGGTGGTGGTGGGCGACGCCGTACGTTTTGAGATCTACGAACAGGAAGGTACCGGTCTGATCACTGAAGTCAAACCCAGAAAAAACTACATCATCCGGCGGGCTGCCAACCTTTCCCACGAATCCCAGATCATCGCAGCCAACATCGACCAGGCCATGTTAATCTGCTCGCTGGTGAAACCCCGTACCCTCACCGGTTTTATCGACCGTTTCCTGGTGGCGGCGGAGAGTTACCGCATCCCCGTTGTACTGGTCTTCAACAAGATCGATCTTTACGGAGAAAAGGAAACGGCCGAATTGAAAGAACTTACCCATATCTATGCGGATATCGGATATGAGGTGCTTCATACCTCTGTCCCTGAGAAAAAAAATCTCGACCGCTTCAAAAACAAACTTCTGGGCCGTACCACACTGCTTTCCGGCAATTCGGGCGTAGGGAAATCATCTCTCATCAATGCGGTGGAACCGGGGCTCAATCTGCGCACACGCCCTGTCTCGGATCATCATAAGACCGGCCGCCACACCACCACCTACAGCGAAATGTTCCCCCTCAGTTTCGGCGGTTATATTATCGACACACCCGGGATCAGAGGATTCGGACTTGTCGATATCAAAAAAGAAGAGATCTATCACTTCTTTCCGGAGATCTTCAAATACTCCGAAGGATGTGAATATTACAACTGCACCCATACCCACGAGCCCGGATGTGCGGTCCGGAAAGCCGTGGAAGAGGGGAAGATCGCCCATTCCCGCTACAAAAGCTACCTCGACCTCTTCTTCGACGAAGAAAAGAAATACCGCTGACCCCTCCCATCTTTGCAGCGAATTTGCTATTTTAGAGGCAAAACATATCATTACGGTCATCCATACAGGGTCAAAGGATCTCCCGCTCATGAAAAAGATCAATATACTTATTCCCCTGATTATCGTAATTGTAATTATTTCAAATGTTTATTATTACCTGAACACGTATCACCTACAGGTCAATTTCCAGAAGAATTTCCTGTTGAAACAGACCCAGATCTCCGGTTACGAGATCGAGAAGACCGGGCAGGATTTCATGAGCGACCTGAACTTCATCCTCTTTTCGGAGAACATCCAAAACTTTTTCACCGACCCCGTCGCCCGTGAGGAAGTCTCCCGTAAGATTGAGATTTTTTACACCAAATATCAGAACCTCATCTCAGGGATCTCTCTCTATGACGACCAGCGCAATGCGTTCACCTTTTATAAGGACGACAAGAATAAACGCATTTCCAATATTTTCATCACCCGTGAACAGAAACAGCTTGCCACCCATGAAAAGATCGTGAAAGAAAACGGGAAGTATTCCTATTATCTCCCGGTTTTTTCGAACAACAAGGTAACGGCCAACATTGTCGTCACACTGGATTATAACCGCTTCATTAATACTGTTTTCGAGAAGTCGCACCTCGGCGACATTCAGTGGCAATGGTTGCTGGACGAGGAGGGCCACCTTCTTTTCAGCAAC
>JAMOUS010000242.1 GCA_027067975.1 Bacteroidales bacterium
ACCTCCTTCGACGGGAAGGGTGTAAAGGTGTGTGGTGCTCCGGTTGGTCTTGGCGTCGTACCGCGTGATGCTGAAGAGGAGCCTCTTGCCGTCGGGAGAGACCTGGGGGGCAGAGATGCGGCCGAATTTCCACATGATCTCGGCCGTCAGCCGCCCGCGGGCAACCTCCTCAGGCGTGAGGGCACCGGAGAAATCGGATTGCTCTTCCGCTTGCTGTCCATTGGGAGCCTGGGTGCAGGAGATCATCCCTGCCAACAGAAAAAGAAAAAGGAAATATCTCATGATGAAAAAATTTGTTTTCCGAACTCGCCATTCCCTGAAAGTTTGAAACTCCAGGCACTCCCTGACGCTCCGCCTGCGGCTCCGGCGGACACGATGAAGCGATGATGCGATGAAGCGATGATGCGAGGAAGCGACCCGCCTTCGCTAAGACAAAAGACAAAAGGAAAAAGATAAAAGAAGGCAAAAGGGTTAAGGCAAAAGGCAAAAGTAGAACAACTCCACACTCGGAACTGGGAACTAATTTTAGGCACTTGTAACTTATCACTTTAGTCACTCTAAATTACCCTGATGCTCCGGACTTCTATTTTTCTTCTTCTTTGAATGCCTGTATGATCTTCTCCTTCAACTCTTCGAGCAGTTCGGGGTTGTCGGCGAGCAGTTTGCGGACGGTCTCGCGGCCCTGGCCGAGGCGGGTGTCGCCGTAGCTGAACCATGAGCCGCTCTTCTGGATGATCCCTTTTTCGACGCCCAGGTCGATCACCTCGCCGGTGAGGGAGATCCCTTCGCCGTACAGGATGTCGAACTCAGCCTTCCGGAACGGCGGTGCCAGCTTGTTCTTGACCACCTTCACCCGTGTGCGGTTGCCGATGATCTCTTCGCCCTCCTTGATCTGGCCGATACGGCGGATGTCGAGGCGCACCGAGGCGTAGAACTTCAGCGCATTGCCGCCGGTGGTGGTCTCAGGGTTGCCGAACATCACGCCGATCTTTTCGCGCAGCTGGTTGATGAACATGCAGGTGGTGTTGGTCTTGCCGATATTGGCCGTGAGCTTGCGCAGGGCCTGCGACATCAAGCGGGCTTGGAGCCCCACGTTCGAGTCGCCCATCTCTCCTTCGATCTCGGCGCGGGGGGTGAGGGCCGCCACCGAGTCGATGACGATGATGTCGATGGCGCCGGAGCGGATCAGGTGGTCGACGATCTCAAGGGCCTGTTCGCCGTTATCGGGCTGTGAGATGAGAAGGTTCTCGGTGTCGACCCCCAGGTTTTCCGCATAAAAACGGTCGAATGCATGCTCGGCGTCGATGAAGGCGGCGATGCCGCCGGCCTTCTGGGCGTTGGCGATGGCATGCAGCGCCAGGGTGGTCTTTCCCGACGACTCCGGCCCGAAAATCTCAATGACCCGCCCCCGCGGATAACCACCTACCCCCAGCGCCATGTCCAGGGCGATCGACCCCGACGGGATCGAGGGGACATCTTCCACTACATGATCCCCCAGCTTCATGATCGTCCCCTTGCCATAGCCCTTCTCGATCTTATCGATGGTGAGCTGCAAGGCTTTCAGCTTCTCCTTGCTGA
>JAMOUS010000243.1 GCA_027067975.1 Bacteroidales bacterium
GCGAGCGCCCTTCGTTCCTGATCACGGAGGCTTTGCGCGGTTTCGGGGCGGTATTGCGGACTGTCGACGGGAAAAAGTTCATGCACAAGTACGATGAGCGGGGATGTCTGGCGCCTCGGGATATCGTGGCCCGTGCCATCGATACGGAGATGAAGGTGCGGGGGGACGATTTTGTCTATCTTGACTGTACCCATCTTGACGGAGAGGAGCTGGTGAAACGGTTTCCCAATATCCACAAGAAATGTCTTTCGATCGGGATCGACATGCGAAAGGAGATGATCCCCGTGGTGCCGGCGGCCCATTATCTTTGCGGGGGGGTGAAGGTGGACCGGAATGCACGAACGAGCATCCATCGTCTGTATGCGATCGGAGAGGTGGCCTCGACGGGGATGCATGGGGCTAACCGCTTGGCATCCAATTCACTGCTCGAAGCTGTGGTCTTTGCCGAACATGCTGCCCAAGATGCAACTGCCTATTTTGAGAAATATACCTGGGAAGAACGGATCCCCGAATGGGACTATGAGGGAACCTCACATCCCGAGGAGATGGTCCTGGTCACACAGGATTACAAGGAGATGCAGATGATCATGTCCAACTATGTGGGGATTGTCCGGTCGAACCTCCGACTCCAACGGGCCCTTACCCGGCTGGAGATCATCTATAAGGAGACCGAAGAGCTGTACCGGAAGTCGGTGCTTTCCCGCAAACTTTGCGAATTGCGGAATCTGATCAACGTGGGATATCTGGTGATCAAAATGGCCCAGGCCCGTCATGAAAGCAGGGGACTTCATTATAATATCGATTATCCCGGCAAGAATGACCGTCTTGATGGGGGGCGGTCTTAGAAGCCGGCATATTTTTTTTCGATCTCATCGAGGATACGGTGTATCTCGTCGGTGTCGAGGGTGGTGAGCAGTCGAACGCGGATGGGTTTAAATCCGGGGAGATTTTTGAAATAGTGGACGAAGTGGCGTCTCATCTCGTAGATCCCGCGGGGGATCTCTTTGAATTCGATGGATTTCTGCAAGTGGAGGCGTGCCAGCTCCACTTTTTCTTTCAGTGAGGGTTCGGGCAGCAGTTCCCCTGTTTGCAGGTAGTGTTTCACCTGGCGGAAGATCCAGGGGCGTCCGATGGCCGCACGGCCGATCATCAGGCCGTCGACCTTGTATTTTTCAAGCATTTCTTTGGCTTTCTGAGGGGAGTCGATATCCCCGTTGCCAATGATGGGGATGGTGATATTAGGGTCATTGGCGACTTCGCCGATGAGGGTCCAGTCGGCGTGGCCGCGGTACATCTGGGTGCCGGTACGGCCGTGGATGGTGAGGGCGCTGATGCCGGCATCCTGCAAATGCCGGGCGAGGGAAACGATGATCTTGTTTTCCTCGTCCCATCCCAGTCGAGTCTTAACGGTTACCGGAACAGAGACCGCTTCGACAATGCGACGGGTGATCTCGACGAGCAGGTTGGGCGTACGTAACATGCCGGCGCCGGCACCGCGGCGGGCGATCTTCCGCATCGGACAGCCGAAATTGAGGTCGATCACATCGGGATGGGCACGTTCGGCAATACGGGCCGCTGCTACCATCGCCTCGGGGATATGGCCATAGATTTGAATGCCTACCGGACGCTCGTAATCGAAGATGTCCAGTTTTTTCACGCTTTTTGCCCCGTCGCGAATCAGTCCGTCGGAGCTGATGAACTCGGTGAAGACCATATCCGCCCCGAACCGTTTGCATAAAAAACGGAAAGAGGGATCGGTGATGTCCTCCATCGGAGCCAGCATCACCGGGGTATGTTCAAAAACGGTATTTCCGATACGGACCAATGGAAAAGTTTTTTGCAAAATTAGCAAAGGATCCTGAACCGGTACGGTGGAGAAGGGGGATTTCCGAAAAAGAAGGGAAAAGGTTACTTTTGGAAGGATCAAAAGTGGGGAAAAACATGCGCAGGTCCTTTCTGGAGGGAGCCCATCCTTTTGTACAGGTCGTCTTTCTGGTCTTTTTGATGCTGACGACTTTTCTGATCCTTACCTTTTTGGGTATGCTGCTGGCCATTCCACTGTTCGGGCTGAAGTTCGAAATGGTGTTGCAACTTTTGCAGACCCCACCTGGCAATGACAATCTGGCGTTGTTGAAATATGTACAATTTCTTCAGGTCTTATCCCTTTTTCTTGTTCCTTCCATTTTGTTCATCCTTTTGTCTGGCAAAAGGGTGAAAGAGTATTTGGGATTAAGTAGGGCTGTACCCGGTAGGGCTGTCGCATGGACGGTCTTGTTGGTGTTGGCGCTGATGCCGGTCAACAATTTCTTGTCTGCCTGGAATGCACACCTTCATTTACCGGAAGTTTTGGCCCCGTTGGAAAGGATGATCCGTGAGATGGAGAAAAATGCGGATTTGCTGACAAAGGCCTTTTTGCGTATGGATTCGTGGTGGGATTATGGAGTGAACATGCTGTTGATTGCAGTGATGGCAGCGATCGCTGAAGAGTTGACCTTCCGTGGGGTTTTGCAGCCCATCTTTATTCGTTGGACGAAAAATCCCCATGCGGGAGTGTTCATCGCAGGGGCCGTCTTCAGTTTTTTTCATTTTCAGTTTCTGGGATTTTTCCCGCGTTGGTTGTTGGGGATCATCCTGGGATATCTTTATTTATGGAGCGGTACGCTTAAACTGCCGGTACTGATGCATTTTTTGAACAACGGGTTGGCGGTCAGTGCCTATTGGTTCCTTAGGGCCCAGCAGGTAAAATATCTTGATCAGATTGGAACGGGAGAACCGGAACTTCCCCATCCTTCGAACCCTTTTTTACTATCGGGGATTGGGGTGGTAATTGTATCCTTATATTTTATCCGTCGTTCCTTGATGCGGAAATCTTCTCCGAAATAAGGATGATCATACCTTTTCGTGAAGCGAGTCCAGATGACGGAGTTCGTTTTTACGATAGACATATGCAACTCCATACTGGGCGGCGCGGTCCCTTTTCATCGGTGCGGGAAGATCGGAAAAAGCTTCTTCGATGTGGTCCCATAAGGTAGCGATGAGGCGATCTGCCTGCCGGCGGGTCTCCAAGACCTTCTCATGGGCCATATCCCGCCTCCTTTTTTGAATGGTGTAAGAGTGATATGCCTCAAGGAAATGTTCATAACGTACTCTTACCACCGCTGCGGTGGGGTTAAGGATCGCCTG
Organism: Bacteroidales bacterium; assembly: GCA_027067975.1. Classification (GTDB taxonomy): domain Bacteria; phylum Bacteroidota; class Bacteroidia; order Bacteroidales; family VadinHA17; genus DRPN01. Next base: position 3,184 of record JAMOUS010000243.1, read on the forward strand.
TTTCCCTTCGCTGATCCTTCTTTTCTCTCCGTCCAGGATGGTTGCTCCCACCGTGACCAATTCATCGTAAGTCCGGAAAGAGGGGAGATCATCCCTTTTTATGCCGAAATATTCCATCGTATTTTCCGGTAATTCTCCCCGCTGGATGGCGAAAAGGGCCACTTGTAAAAAATGAAGGAAAAAGAGACGGGCTTTACGGAAAACATCTTGGGTTTTCCGGGATTGTTCGGAAAAGATCTCCTTGTGACGGGAATATTCGTTCAGGGCTGCTTCGTAACGGGGAATAAAAGAACGGACCTCATAATAGATCTTTTGGGAGAAGGCGAGATCGACGGGTGAGAGTTCTTCTCCTTTTCGAAAAGCGGTATGGAGGGCTTTCAGACGTGCTGTGTCGGTGTTGGGCAATCGGCGATAAGGCATGTTAGAAAGGTGTTGGGCGGATGTTGATAAAAGCTTCTACAGTATGCGAATATAATAAAATCATTTAATAATGTAAACTATTCGTAAAAGTGGAAGTTTTTTGTTCCTCGGGTAAATGGTGTAAATTGCAACGAAATTCAAAAAGAGAAAGAAATGTTTGACAAAAAAGTGTATGTATTCCGCCGCCGGCAACTCAGGGAAAGAATGAAAGAGGAGAAGGGTCTTGTAGTATTCCCCGGAAATGATGAGAGTCCGATGAATTATCCGGATAATCCCTACCGTTTCCGGCAGGACAGTAATTTTCTCTATTTTTTCGGGCTTGATCATGCAGGTTTTGTGGGGGTGATCGATTTGGACGATGGGGAGGATTGGATCTTTGGGAATGACATTGATGTGGATGATATTATCTGGATGGGGGAGCAGCCGACCGTCAAGGAGCAGGCTGCGGCGGTTGGGGTGACCCATACGGCGGATCTGGGAAAATTGCAGGAAGTGTTGTCCACGGCCGTGCAAAAGCGGCGTACTTTGCATTTCCTCCCTTTTTACCGGGGGGATACACTTTTGAAAATGTCGGAAATGACAGGTCTTCTGCCCGGTGAAGTAAAGGAGCGAGTTTCGGAGTCCTTGATCAGGGGGGTAGTCTCCCTGCGTTCGTATAAGGGCCCAGAAGAGATCGAGGAGATTGAGAAGGCGATGGAGATCGCTTACGAAATGCATACGACGGTCATGAAGATGGCTTGTCCGGGGATCGTGGAGCGGGAGTTGGCCGGAACCATTGAGGGGATTGCCGCAGCGAGAGGCAACGGTATCGCTTTCCCTGTGATCCTGACCATTAACGGCCAAACACTCCACAACCATTATCATGGGAACGTGCTGAAAGAAGGTCGTCTTCTGGTAACCGATGCCGGGGCAGAATCATTGATGCATTATGCCAGTGACATTACCCGGACGATCCCTGTGAGCGGAAAGTTCGATCAGCGGCAGAAAGACATCTATGAGATCGTGCTGAAGGCCAATACCGAGACCATCAGTGCGGTCCGGCCCGGTATTACCAACAAGAACCTTCACCTGATGGCTTCCCGGATCATTGCCAACGGACTGAAGGAGGTCGGGTTGATGCGAGGCGATATGGACCAGGCGGTGAGTTTGGGAGCGGTAGCCCTCTTTTTCCCGCACGGACTGGGACATATGATGGGCCTTGATGTGCATGATATGGAAGGGCTGGGGGAGGACTATGTGGGGTACAATGCCGAAGTGCATCGCAGCAAACAGTTTGGCATGGCCTATCTGCGTTTAGCCAGAAAACTGGAACCGGGTTTTGTCTTCACCATCGAGCCGGGGATCTATTTTATTCCGGCATTGATCAACAAATGGAAAAAGGAGAAAAAGTTTACAGAGTTCATCAATTATGACAAGCTGGAGGCGTATATGGATTTCGGAGGGATCCGTATAGAGGATGATGTATATGTGAAGGAGGATGAAGGTGTGGTTTTAGGTCGTCCTATCCCTAAAACCGTGGCAGAGATCGAAGAGCTTATGGCCCGGTGAAGATGAAGGGTAGAGATAAAAAAAGAGGGGAGATTTCCCCTCTTTTTTGTAGCAGGCTTTTTGGTCAGGTCGATCCGTTTATAGGTGGGCTGCGTAATATTCGCGGTTGAGGCGAGCGATGTTGGTGAGTTTGATCTCTTTGGGACATTCGGCCTCACAGGCACCTGTATTGGAGCAGTTTCCGAAACCCAACTCATCCATTTTGGCGATCATGGCTTTTACACGTTTTTTGGCTTCGATTCGACCTTGAGGCAGGAGTGCGAAATGGGACACGGTGGCACTGACAAAGAGCATGGCCGAGGCGTTCTTACAGGCAGCCACACAAGCCCCGCAGCCAATGCAGGCCGCAGCATCCATGGCAAGATCAGCGTTTTCTTTAGGGATAGGAATGGTATTGGCGTCCGGCACACCGCCCGTATTCACCGAGATGTATCCTCCGGCCTGGATGAGTTGGTCGAAGGCGGAGCGGTCGACCATAAGGTCTTTGATGATAGGGAACGGCTTGGCCCGCCAGGGCTCAATGGTGATGGTACTGCCATCTTTGAAATTACGCATATGCATCTGGCAGACGGTAATGCCGTGGTCGGGTCCGTGCGGCCGGCCGTTGATATAGAGGCTGCACATGCCGCAGATCCCTTCGCGGCAGTCGCTGTCAAAAGCCACGGGATCCCCTCCTTCCTCGATCAGCTGATCGTTGAGGATGTCCAGCATTTCCAGGAAAGAGGCATCAGGCGATATGTTGCTGATCTTGTATGTCTCGAACCTTCCTTTTGCCTGACTGTTCTTCTGTCTCCAGATCTTCAGTGTGAAATCCATGGTTCTCAGGTTATAGATTCTGAAAATTATTTGTAGCTACGGGTCTGTACCTTAATGTATTCGAACTTGAGCGGTTCTTTGTGGAGTTCGGGTGCCTGATCGGGACCTTTGTATTCCCAGGCTGCGACGTACATATATTCGTCGTCATTCCGGAGGGCTTCGCCTTCTTCGGTCTGGTACTCTTCCCGGAAATGTCCCCCGGCCGATTCGTTGCGGTGGAGGGCATCGATCGCCATCAGCTCGGCCAGTTCGAGGAAATCGGCCACACGATCGGCTTTTTCCA
>JAMOUS010000244.1 GCA_027067975.1 Bacteroidales bacterium
ATTACACCGGTTTTCTTCACTACGTCGGCGAGCTGACGGCCTTCTACCACCGTCAATGAGGTGGGTTTCTGAAGGTAGATGTCTTTACCTGCCAGCGCTGCCTCCATCGCCGGCTGGGCATGCCAGTGGTCGGGCGTACTGATGATCACCGCGTCGATCTCCTTGTCCTGTAGCATCTCACGGTAATCTCCGTACATCTTTACATCCACGTACTTCTTCTTCCCCGTTTTCCGGGCATAATAATCCTCGACCAGCTTTTTGCCGTCAGCCATGCGGTTGGCGTCGAGGTCGCTCACCGCGATGAAGCGCACCTCGTCGAACTTGAGCGTTTGGGGCATGTCCCAGGAGCGGGCGATGCGGCCACAGCCGATCTGGGCAATGTGGATCTTGTTGCTCGGTGCATCCTTGCCGAACACCGACGACGGGACGATGGTGGGGACGACCGCCGTTCCGGCTGCCGTGGCGGCACTCTTCTTGATGAAATTCCTTCTTTTCATGATACAATGATTCTGTTTTCCGGGTCTATTCAGCTATTTACCTTTTATCCTTATTCCTTTTGCCTTATTCCTTTATCCTTTTGCCTTATTCCTTCCCCAACACCCATGCGATGCCTCCTTTCAGGTGTTTGCGGAAGAGGGGGTCGGAGTAGAAAGAGGCGTCATGGCCGAGGGCGGTGTACCATTCGCGTCCGCCGTCGTAGGTGTGGCACCAGCACAGGGGGAAGGAGTCGCCGAAGGTACGGCCGGGATATTCTGCGCGTCCCGGGTCCTCGACGGTGGTGAGGTCGGCGGCAAGTAGGATGTGGATGTCGGGGTTGAGCTCGTTGGAATAGTAGCATTCGTCATCGACGGTCCACCGCGCCGGCAGGGGGGCGGTGGAGGGGTGAAGGGAGTCGACAACCTGTACGGTGAAGGTCTGATGATGGGCATGGCGCACGAACTTACCTCCCACCATCGCCCACATCCAGGGCCAGTCGCGTTCGGTGGCGTTGGCCGAGTGAATGCCTACAAAGCCACCCCCGTGGCGGATATATTCCTGTAACGCTTTCTTCTGCGCCTCGTTGTCGAAGACTTCGTTGTTGGTGTTCGAGAAGATCAGCGCATCGTACTTCTTCAGGTTCTCCGGTGTGAAGAGAGCCGGGTCGTCGGTGGCGTCGGCCTGGATGCCCATGCCGGCGCAGATCTCCTTCAGCGCCTTCACGCTCGCGGGGATGTTGTCGTGGACATATCCCTTTCCGTTGCGGGTGTAGATGAGCACCCTTTCCCCTTTGAGGGAGGGGGTCGACCTCTTGGCGGGGAGGGAGCCAAGGGTCACGATCATAGCGGCAGTGAGGATAAGGGTGAGGAGGAGGGTTTTCATGGTATGAGCTTTCTAGGATGAGATCTTAGGGATGTTGTTTGTTGACAGTGTCCAGAAAAGCCCGGATGTTTTCAGTGCTGACGTCGGGGGGCATGCCGCCGCCGCACGACCAGAGGATGGGCCCCGGCTCGCGCACGCTTTCGATCATCTTGCGGGTCTCTGCCGCCACCTCTTTGGGGGTGAGGGCGGCCAGCACGTCG
>JAMOUS010000245.1 GCA_027067975.1 Bacteroidales bacterium
TTTTTTAACATTTTGCTTATTTCGAACTCACGTTATTAAGAAGAGGGAACCTTACTCTATGCGGTCGAAGCGGCCACGGGTAAAGTGAGATGGAAGCTGTCGGACCGCAACCTCTCCCTTCCGGTGACACGGAACGGAACGGTCTTTCTCGTCCGTGACCGCAAGACCCTGGTGGCGCTGGAGGATCGAACAGGAAAAGAGATCTGGACATACTCCCCGGTCTCCGGCATAAGTGCTCCCCTCATTGCTCCCGGCACGCTCTACCTCTTCTCTGACAGCTCCAACCTCGTGGCCCTGGACAGCCGGAACGGAAAAGTACGGTGGAAGATCCCCACTGAGGGTTCCCACCAACTGCTGGCCGTCACCTCCACGATGCTTTTTTACACTGCCGGAGATCCTTCCCTCTGTATTCATGCATTCGATCTGCAGGCTAAAAAGAGTGTGTGGAAATATGAATATCTCGATCTTTCGAACATACCTGCCGGCAGCAGTCCGGACGGGGAGGTGGAGATGGAAGAGGAGGAAATTCCCGTCCTGGGGGATTTCCTGCTGGGAGAGGGAATGATCTTTTATGCGTTGGAGAGCGGCTGGGGGGATTCCCGGGTTTTCGACCTCTATGCCCTTGGGGAATAGCCTCTGCGTTCTGTCCGGCGGATATCGTCACTCCCGTGTGATGAGCAACCAGGCGTCGGGATGGCCTGAGGCACGCACCTCATGGAGTTTTTGGCGGGCGGCGGGTTCGTTGTCGAAAGCGAACACCGCCACGCGGTGAAATCCGGCATCCCCGGGCAGCTGCCGCGGGGAGAAGCCTTCCGCCCGCATCCGCTCTTCGTAGCGCTGCACATTCTCCGGCTGCAGAAAGCTGCCGGTGATCACATAAAAGCGTGTTTCAGGGGGCTGGGCAGGCGCAGCAGGCTGTTCGGTCACCGGTGACGCCTTCTCCGGCGGCGAGGATACAGGCTTTTTCTTGCATCCCGTCCCCGTCAGGAGCAGGAACAACAGCAGCCCCCACCCATACTTACTGTAAACCTTTTTCATCGTCACGGCTTTACTCGGCCTTGATCAGCAGCCAGGTGTCGCCGTGCTGGGGGAAAGCCTGCCGGATGGCGCGGATCTTCTCACGGGCCGACTGCTCGTCGTCGTACGAAAAGACCGCCACACGGTAAAGCCCCGCCTCGTTCTTCAGCACAAAGGGCTGGAAACCCTCACCCACCAGCATCTTCTTGTATTTCTCGACATTGGCGGGAATACGGAAGCTGCCGATGATCACGAAGTACTTTTCTTTGGGCACGGGCGTGGTCACCGTCTCGACCAGCTTCTCCTCCCGCACGGTGATCGTGTCGGGTGCGGCAGCCTCCTCCGTGGCTGATGCCGGGGAAGAGGGCTCCTCCTTCTTCACCGAGACGTTCACCTTCGAGCTTTCCGATTCCACTTTGACACTTTTCTTCGTGCTCCCGCACGAGAGGGTGAAAAACATCAGGAGGGCGATGAGGATGGTGTTGCGGATCATGGTCATGGTTTTTAGATCAGGTTATTGTCAATCACAATTAAAACTCTTGTCATACTGGGTCATGGCACGCAGGCTCATACCCATGCTGGAAAAGCCGCCGTCGTGGAAGAGGTTCTGCATGGTCACCTTGCGGGTGTAATCGCTGAAGAGGGTCACGGCATATTCGGCACACTCTTCGGCCGTGGCGTTGCCGAGGGGCGACATCCGCTCGGAGAAGTCCATGAGCGAGTCGAACCCCTTGATGCCGCCGCCGGCGGTGGTCATGGTGGGCGACTGAGAGATGGTGTTCACACGCACGTTCTTCTCCCGCCCGTAGATATATCCGAAGCTGCGGGCGATCGACTCGAGCAGCGCCTTGGCATCGGCCATGTCGTTGTAGCCGTAGAGGGTGCGCTGCGCCGCCACATAGGTGAGCGCCAACACCGACCCCCACTCGTTGATGGCATCCATCTTGTATGCTGTCTGGAGGATCTTGTGGAAGCTCAGGGCGCTGATGTCGAGCGTCTGCAAAAAATAGTTGTAATCGAGATCGTAGTAAGGCTTCTTCTTCCGCACATTGGGCGACATGCCGATCGAATGCAGGATGAAATCGATCTTGCCGCCGAAATGTTCCATAGTACGGCGGAACACCTCTTCGATATCCTCCAAGCGGGTGGCATCGGCCGGGATGACGATGGTATTGCACTGTTCGGCCAGTTTGTTCGTGTCGCCAAAGCGCAGCGCCGCCGGCGCGTTCGAGAGGGTGAACTCCGCCCCCTCCTCATAGGCCTTTTCGGCCACCTTCCAGGCGATCGACTTGTCGTTCAGGGCACCAAAGATGATCCCCTTCTTGCCTTTCAACAGATCGTGACCCATAACAAATCCTCCTTTGGTCCGCTGCAAAGATAAGAAGATTCTCCGCAGCAGGACAATTTATTTAGAATGATTTCAAGTAAATGGTTCAGGCAAGCGTCCCGGGAGGGATGTTTCGCTCCACCTCTTCGATGATGCCGGGTTTTCCGACGTCGTACCAAAAGGAGGCGGGCACTTCGGCCACGCGTACGGGGTGGCGTGCGGCCAGGTCGAGGAAGAAGGGGGTGAGGGAGAAGACCTCTTCGTCGGGGAGCAGGTCGAGCACGCGGGCGTCGATGACGGCGATGCCGCAGTAGCCGCGGCGGCGCAGGGGGCCATCTCCCTCCCTGACGATGCGGCGCCTCCCTGCGGCGGGATGCTCCCACCCGCAGAGCACTCCTTCACTGTCGACAAGAAGGTAACGGGTGGCCGGGCGGTCGAGGACGGCCAGCGTCGCCAGCGCATCCGCACGTGTATGTTCTTCGAGCAGGAGCTGCAGGTCGAGGTCGGTGAGGATGTCGACATTATGCAAGAGGATGACGGAGGCATCCTGCAGGAGAGGTCGTGCCCCCCGCAGTCCGCCGCCCGTCTCGAGGGGCCGCTCCCGCTCTTCGCTGATGTGCACCCGCATCCCTGCAGGCGTATGCTCCCAGAGCCATCCGGTGATCATGGCGGCATGGTGGTGCACGTTGACCACCACCTCCCCGTAGCCGGCCCGCTGCAGCCGCCGCAGCACGACCCCCAGCAGCGGCATGCCGTGCACCTCCACCAGCGCCTTGGGACGCTCACGCGTCACCACCCCCAGACGCGTCCCCAAACCCGCCGCAAACACCATCGCCTTCCTCCTCCCCCGGTCTTTCATCTTCTACCTATTTAAATATCTATTTAAATAGGCATTTAAATACGTATTTAAATACCTATTTTTTTCGTTTCTTCGGCTTACACAGCAACTCTTTCTTATCGACCGTCTCACCGCATTTCCTGCATACGTAACGACCGGAAGGGTTCCGGTGTTTCTTCCGTTTCTTGTCATCCATGCCGCACATCGTCTTTCCCATAAGGATCTGATATTCTGTTGTATTTCCAATCCCCGCCCCGCCCCGTAGCCATGGAAGGAGCAATGAAACGGTGACGTGCCAAAGCGAAGGACAAAATAAAGATAAAAGACAAAAGGAAAAAGACAAAAGAAGGCAAAAGGGGTAAGGCAAAAGGCAAAAGTGGAGTATGGAGTATCTAGTATCGAGTATGGAGTATCGAGTCAGTGAGTCCCGGCTTCCGCGAGACGAATGTCGAAGCGGAAACCGTAGGACGAACTGACCCTGACCGGAGCCGCAGGCGGAGCGTCAGGGTTCTGCAAAAGTGTCTAAAATGCCTAAAATGGTAAGTTACAAGTGACTAAAGTTAGTTCCTGGTTCAGAGTATCGAGTATCGAGTCAGTGAGTCCCGGCTTCCGCGACACGAATGTCGAAGCGGAAACCGTAGGACGAACTGACCCTGACCGGAGCCGCAGGCGGACACGATAAAGCGATAAAGCGATGAGGCGATGAAGCGATCCGCCTTCGCTGAAGCTACGGCGGACGAGGAAGGCAAAAGGCAAAAGTGAGACAACTCTATACTGGGAACTCCGAACTTGGAACTGACTCGATCCGCCTTCGCTGAAGCTTCGGCGGACATGGAAGGCAAAAGCGGAAGGAGATGTAAAAGTTACGGTTTGACCTGACATTTCAATTAACCGAGGAAAGACAAACAATCCCCCATAAAGAAATTCCCGGAAAAGGTTTAATGGTTGTCTTAATATTTCGTACTTTTATTTTTTGGCCATAAGAAAGAAGCGTTCAAACAACACAACGATCCACCACGCAGCCTATTGACCTTTCCCCGAGGTTTTTATCATGAATTTCAGGACAAATGCGAAGATAGATCTCACCTTAACATTTTCCACTGATGGTTGTTAGAAATATCTTTTACTTTTATCTGTTCATCGTTCTTTTTTTATTCTCGTGCAGCAATGGTAAGAAAGCAGGGCCGGATAAGCCCAATGTGCTGTTCGTGTATGTGGATGATCTCGGTTATGGGGACCCCGGATGTTACAATCCCGGCTCCAAAATCCCGACACCCAATATCGACAAACTTGCAGCCGAGGGTATGGTGTTCACCGATGCCCATGCCGCCGCTTCTATCTGTGGCCCCAGCAGGTACGGTCTGCTCACGGGGAGGTATTCGTGGCGCAAACCCGGAGGGTTGGGGAATGGGAAAGCCTATGATGAATGTAAGATCGAGAAAGGGAGGAAAACCATCGCCGATATGTTCAGGGAAGAGGGTTACAACACGGCCCAGATAGGAAAGTGGGGATTGCGGAACAATTACAAACAGGCATTGAAAGATCCGGACCGTATTCCCGATCCCGACAGCATCACCCCTCTTGATTTTGATTTCTCAAAACCGATTGATGCCCCGAACACCAGGGGTTTCGACTATTCGTTCACCATGGTGATGCTGGCCGAAATGCGAAACGGCAAAATGCAGAAAAATGACAAATGGTTCTTCGAGAACGGTTATCCTTACCCGAAGGGTTCAACGCCTGATCCCGCAAATTTCGACTGGGAGAACTGTCTGCCCGAACTGGCAAAGAAAGGGACAGAATACATCAATGTCTATGGAGAAAAGCAAGAGGGAAAAGCGTTCAATATAGACCGGAGCAAACCTTTCTTTCTCTATTTCGATCCCCATGTGCCCCATGAACCGATCGTGCCCACAAAAGAGTTCCTCGGCAGCTCGGGTGCCGGAAAGTACGGTGATTTTGTGGTCGAGCTTGATCATTACATCGGTGAGTTGATCAAAGCTTTAAAAGATAACGGACTTTACGAGCATACGATCGTGATCTTTGCTTCCGACAACGGTGCGGAAGGAACAGCCTACAACAGGATACTGAAATACAGGCATTACAGTAACGGCAACCTTCGCGGAGCCAAACGGGATGTGTGGGAAGGAGGGCACCGGGTGCCGCTCATCATTAAATGGCCGGGCAAAACCAAAGCCGGCACAAAATGCAATACGCCCATTTGCTTCACCGACCTGTTCGCCACGTTTGCCGATCATTTCAACTACACCCATGACAATAAGACCGCACCGGACAGCTACAGTTTTCTGAAATTGTTATCCGAGCCGGAAGGGGAGTTCCACAGACCCCCCATCATTCATCACACAAATCGCGGAGTAATGGCAATCCGCGACGGTGACTGGCTTTATATCGATGCACCTACTGGTATGGACAATCCCGAACCCGAATGGTTCCGGAAGGAACGAGGTGTCATCCCTTCAGACAGCCCCGTTGAACTGTTCAACCTGAAAGACGATCTTCAAGAAACCCGGAATATTGCGAATGAGCGCCCGGACAAGGTAAGAGAACTGAAAGACAAGCTTTTAATGATCATGAAAGAGAAGAAATAGTTCCTCAGGCACTCCCGGAAATCCTTGTGGCACTATATTCACGATGAAGCGATAAAGCGATGAGGCGATGATGCGATGATGCGATGAGGTGATCCGCCTTCGCCAAAACAAAAGATAAAAGGGCTTTATCTAATCACCTCACCTGGTAAAGAATTGTTTGAATATTGGCGATTGAGTTTTGAGATTTGAGATTTATTTTCCCAGAGGGATGCCTCCGGCAGGAATTTGGAATTTGTTATTTGGAATTTGTTATTTGGAATTTGGAATTTCCCTGTGTTTCAGCACCACCTTTACGTCGTAGTGCTCTTTGAGGAAGGCGGCCATGCGTTCGGCCATGAAGACGGAGCGGTGCTGGCCGCCGGTGCATCCGAAGCT